>NZ_JBEXYD010000009.1:0-197757 GCF_040630735.1 Kitasatospora sp. NPDC005748 | reverse complement strand
GACCAGCACCACCGCGTCACCCAAGCCCTCGACGCCCTCACCCGCGGCGCCCACCTCCCCTTCCTCCTCCGCGGCATCCCCGCCGAATAGCAGCCCGCCGAGTCAGGCCCCGGCGACTAGCGACCGGAGCACGGGTCCCGGTAGGCGACTTCGGGCACGTACTTCTCCCACTGCGAGCGGCTGATGGCACCCGTGCTGTAGGAGCACAGTCGGGCGGCGAGGTGGGCGGGGTCGGTGTCGAGCAGCGAGACGCGCTGGTTGGAGGCGACCAGGAGCGTCGGGCCGGCCGCCACCAGCGCGACCGCGCGGATCGATCCGCCGCTCGGGTTGGCGACGGGAGCCGTCAGGACGGGAGCGGTGGGGTCACGGACGTCCCAGAGTTCGAGGGCCGTGCTGTTCCAGACGGTCATGAGCCGGCCGTTCTCGGCGAACTCGATGCCCTCGACGTCCTGCAACGTCTGGACGGAGGTCCGGGGGCGGGGGTGCTGCGGATCGGTGATGTCCCAGAGGGTGACCGTGCTGCCGCTGTTCCCGGCCGCGGCGAGCAACCGGCTGTCCCTGCTCAGGCCGAGCGCGTTGCCGAAGGCCCCGGGCAGGGTGACCCGTGAGGCCGGTTCGCCTCCCCCGGTGAACCGGAACAGTTCCAGGGACGAGCACTTGCAGGTGAGGTCCGGGGTGCTCGTGACGGCCATGACCGCCCCGGCCGCGGTGCCCCGGGACACCGCGGAACCCATGTTCCACCCGTCGCCGGGGTCGCCCGCGGCGTCCGGCGGCTTGATCGTCGAGGAGCCGGCGCGCCTCGGCTTCGCCGGGTCGCCGATGTCCCACCATTCGAACCCGCTCTTGCTCGCCAGGTAGGCCGTGCGTCCGTGGTCCAGGACGCCGGCGTCGTAACTCCCGGAGTCGGGGGCGGGGATCGAACCGACCTCCACCGCGTCGAGCGCGTCCCCGACCCGCCACAGGTGGAGCGTCCCGCCGCCGATCACCGCCATGACGGTGCCCGGGGCGGACCAGGTGACTCCGACCGCCAGGATCGTTCCCGAGGACGTGGCGGGGAACTCGGCGGTGCCCAGGGAGCCGGCCTTGACCGGATGGTGCGGATCGCTCACGTTCCAGAGCTGGACCTCGCCCTCCCACCCGATGGTCAACAGTCCGCGCTCACGGATGAACGCGGTGCCCCGCACCGAGACCGGCAGGGTCGCGACGAGGACGGGGCCCTCGGGTTCGGAGATGTCCCAGATCCCGACGGACTGCGTCTGCAGGGGCGGCATCTGCATCGGGGGCTGCTGGGGCGCGGCCATCAGGTGTCCGTCCGGACTGAACGACCAGGAGGCGGGGCCGCCGGGCTGCCGGGCCTGGTCGACCTGCCGCCCCGGTGAACGCCACCGGCGCACCACACCGTCGGCGCCGGCGGTCAGCAGCCCGCCCGCCCCGCCGGTGGCCATGGCGTAGACGCCGAAGGCGGTCTTGGTGCAACTCGACTTCGTGGAACCCAGGTCCGTGTCCTGCGGGGACAGGGAGGCGAAGCAGAGGTCCCCCTTGGGATCGTTGACGTCCGTCCCGCCGTAGGCGAGGAGGTCGCTGTCCCGGCCGAAGGCCACTCCGCTGACGTTCGCGGAGCCGTCCATACCGACCCTGATCGGATCGGGAGCGCTCGGGTCCTTTACTCGCCAGAGACCGACCTCCCGCTGGCTGCCGGCGGCCAGCAGGGTGCCGTCGGGGCTGAACGCGATCGACTTGTACCCGGTCTCCAGGGCGGAGAGGCCGACCGGGTCCGCCGGGTCCGCGAGGCCCCAGACCTGGGTCTTGCCGCCCTGGACGGTGGAGGCGAGCAGGTTGCCCTGCGGTGCGAAGGCGACGGCCGCGAGGGCGGTCGGCCCCTCCTCGGTGGGATTGCGCAGCCGGGTGAGCCCCTTGGGGGCGGAGCGGTCGGCGATCGACCAGAGCAGGGTGTCGCCGTTCCCGCCGGCCGCCGCCAGCAGAGTGCCGTCCGCGCTGGTGGCCATGGCCGGGACGGTCACCCGCTGGTCCAACGGGTCGAACAGCCTGGGCAGCCGGGCCGCGATCACGGGCTTGCCGAGGTCCGCGAGGCTCCACAGGCACAGGCCCTCGCCGCCGCAGCCGCCCGCCAGGTGGGACCCGTCCGGGGTGAGGGCGATGCCCACCATGCCGGTGTCGACGGTCGACCGGAGGGCCGGGGCGGACGGATCGGCGAGATCCCAGATCCGCACCGCTCCGTCCTCGTTCAGCGCGGCGGCCAGCGTCCCGTGCAGGGCGGTCGCCAGGATGAGGACCGGGCCCCCGGCCTCGCCGACGACACTGTTCAGCAGGGTGCTGCTCAGGTCGAACAGCTGGGCGGAGGCCTCCGGAGTGGGGGAGGCGCGGTAGGCGGCGACCGCGAGCTGGGCGGCCAGCCCGGGATCGGTGCTGCCGAGCGTCTGCGCGCGTGCTGCCAGGCCCTTGGAATGGACGATCGCGGCCTGCCGGGCGGCGGCGTCCGACTGCCGCTCGGCCAGCACTCCCCCGGCCGTGGCGGCCACCAGCAGGACGCACAGCAGCGCGGCCGTCCACCGCCACCGCCGTTTGCGCGACCGCCGGTGGACCCGCCCGCGTTCCAGGTAGTCCCGTTCGGCCTCGTTCAGGTACCCGGGCCGGCCGCGCAGCCACGGCTGGGCGCCCGCCAGTGCCGTCGTGGTCGGCAGCAGGTCGCGGGGCCGCCCGCTGCGCTCCCAGCGGTCCCGGTCGTGCCGCAGGACCTCCCGCCAGGCGAGGAAGGCCCGGTCCTCCTCGACCCAGCCCCGGAGCTTGTCCCAGGCGTTGATCAACGCCTCGTGCGCGAGTTCCACCGTCTCGACGCCCTCGGCGCTGCGGCCGGTGACCAGCAGGCGGTCGGCGGCGAGGGCCTGGGCGATGCGCCACTCGTCCTCGCCGAGGTCGGTGCGCAGCGCGGTCCGCCGGGTGGCCGACAGCGCGCCCATCGGCACCCGGACGAGCTGGGTGAACAGGCGGCGGGCCACCTGCTCGTCCTCCGCAGGCACCTCCCGCCGGAGGACGCCGGCGGCGTAGACGCCCAGGGCGCCCTTCACCCCGCCGAGCCCCTCGTACGCCTCGTGGGTCAGCAGGCCGGCGCTCTGGTCGCGCCAGAGCAGGTCCAGGGTGAAGCCCAGCAGCGGGAGGGCGCCCGGCTCGGCTCCGGTGTCGTCGAGCAGACGCTCGGCCAGGTTCGGCGCGTAGCGGACCCCCGCGACAGCCTCGACCGGGGCGGTGACGACCTCGGACAGCTGCTCGCGGCTCATCGGCCCCAGTGCGTAGACCTGCCGGCTGATCACCGGGCCGAGCCGCGGATGGGCGAGGGCCGCCTCCAGGAAGTCGGCCCGCAGGGTCGTCAGGATCCGGACGGTGCCCGGCAGGGTGTCGGTGAACAGCGCTGCGGCCAGTTCGTCGACGGCGGCCCGGTCGAACGCCAGCAGTTCCTCGAACTGGTCGAGCACCAGCAGCAGTTGGCGGGCGCCGTGCCGTTCCAGGAGCCGGGGCGCGAGATCGGCGATGCCCTGGGGCCGGGCCAGCACGGCGGCCAGGTCGGGGATCCGCAGCAGACGCTCCGTCTCCAACAGCTCCGGCTCCAGCAGCGGCAGCAGCGCGGCGGCGAGCGCCGTCAGCGGGGTGCTGCCGGAGTCCGGCCGCAGGATCACCGCCAGCGCGCCGGAGGCACGACGACGGGGCACCACCCCGGCCATGGCCAGCGACGACTTCCCCGAGCCGGACGGGCCGACCACGGTGACCCAGCGCTCACGGGCCGACAGGAGGGCCACCTCCTCGCTCTCGGCCCGCCGGCCGTGGAACACGTGCGCGTCCGACTCCCTGAACGAGGTCAGGCTGCGAAACGGCGACGGCGCCAGCGCGACGGCCCGCAGTTCCGGCCAGACCGCGATCAGGCCGTCGGTGGGGATCAGGTAGCTCGCCGCGGGGTCCCCCGCCTCGGCCACCACCACCATGCCGACCACTCCGCCGAGCCGGTCGTCCCACACCGGGCTCCCGCTGAACCCTCCGGAGACCCGATAGCCGCCCGCGGCGAGGTCGACCTGCATCAACCCGCCGCCCTGCCGGTCCCGCAGCACGCCCGAGTGCCAGACCCCGTCCGACCGCCCGACCGGAAACCCGAACACCCGCACCGGGTTGCCCCAGACGTCCTCGGACCTGGTCTCCACCGGCCGGACCGGACGGGCGCCGGCCAACGGGGCGGCCAGGCGCAGCAGCGCGACGTCCCCGCTACCGTCCGAGGCGCGCGGCACCCAGTGCACGACGACCGCCATCGCTCCCGCCACGGCGGGCCCGTCGGGGCCCGCCGGGCCGGGGGAACCGTCCGGGCCGGGCGACCCGGGCGAGCCGTCCAACCTGTGCGACCCGTCCGGCGCGGGCCTCGCCGGTGACCTGGGCAGCAGCGGCAGGTCCACGAAGACCCAGGACCCGACACCCGCCTCCACGCCCTGACCGGCGAGCGCCGCCGAGACCACGTGCGCGCAGGTGAGCGCCAGCTCGGGGGTGACCAGGAAGCCCGCACCGACCGGTCGGGCCAGCGCGTCGTGCACCCGCAGCACCGCCGCGTCCAGCGCCTTCGCCCCGCTCCCCGTTCCCGGCACCGGTCCCGTTCCCGTTCCTCCGACGGGGCCGGTGCCCGGCCAGGGGCCCGGCCCGGTCACGGCGCGGGCTCCGCCGCCGGCTCGACACCCCCGCCCGGTTCGTCGACCGGGGACCGGTGCCAGGTCAGCGAGACCTTGAAATTGGCCTGGGCCGAGGTACTGGAGATGATCACGTCCGCCTCGGCGGACAACGACAGTCCGAACTCGATGCCGATCTCGTCCGGCGCGTGGACCATGCCCCGGAACCCGTCGACGAAGTCCTGCGCCACCGGCCGCACCCCGGCCAGCAGCTCACCCAGGGACCGGGTGGCACGGGCCACCACCTGCCCCGGCCGGGCGACCTGCACCAGGCCCTCCGCGGCCTGCTCGATCTCGACCTTCACGATGTCCGACCGGCCGTCCGCCGCACCGACCGGCAGCTCGACGAGATATGCCATGTCTCCCCCTCGGGACCTCGGCGGCCCCCATGCGTGGCTGTCCCCCACCCGGTCTACCCCGCCCCGCTCCCGCTGACCCGGCATCCACCGAATCCGCCCGAACCGCACCGGTCCGGGGGTCCGGGCACGGGCACCCGGCACGGCACGGGTGGGCGGTTCACCCGGCGCCGCACCCCTGCCGCGGGCTCCTCGTCCCGGCCACCGCGGGCTCCTCGCGCACACACCGGCGGGCGGGGGGATGATGTGCTTCAGGAAGCGCGAGGAGGTTCCGGCCCATGGACATCTCGCTGACCACCGACCGGCTGATCATCCGGGACTGGTCCCCGAACGACGCCGAGGCCGCTCTGGCGATCTACGGCTCGCCGGACGTCGCCCGCTGGCTGACCCCGGCGATGGACCGCGTCGCCGATGTGGCGGCGATGCGGTCGGTGCTGCAGGCCTGGCAGGAGGCGCAGCCGAACCTGCCGCCCCCTCGGGGCCGGTGGGCCGTGCAGCGCAAGGAGGACGGGGCCGTCGTCGGCGGTCTCGGCATCCGGCTGCTGCCGCCGTTCGAGGACGACCTGGAGATGAACTGGCAGCTCGCCCCCGACGCCTGGGGCAAGGGCTACGCCACCGAGGCCGGCCGCGCCCTGATCGCCTGGGCGTTCACGCAGGAGGCCGAGGAACTGTTCGCCGTCGCCCGGCCGAACAACACCCGCGCCATCGCGATGGCGAAGCGGCTCGGCATGGAGTGGGTCGGCGAGACCGGTAAGTACTACGGGCTGAACCTCCAGGTCTACCGCGTCCGCCCGAGCGACTTCCGCGACTGACGGGGCGCACCCGACGCCCGGAGGATCGCCCGCCTGCCCGTCTGCCTACCCGTCCGCCCCCTCCGCCCCCTCGGCCGCCTACCCGCCCGTCGTAGCCGGGCCGGGCGTCGTCGGGCCGGGCGTCGTCGGGCCCGCCGTGGCCGGACCGGCCGTCGTCGGGATCGGCGGCGCGGCCGGGGCCGGGCCGAGGGTCGTGGTGCCCGGGGCGGCGCGGTGGCCGAGGCCGGTCCGATAGACGTCCAGGGCGCGCTCCACCCGGCCGGTGCGGCGCAGCAGGTCGCCCAGGAGGCGGCACAGGTCGGCGAGGTCGCCCGCCGCGCCCGCTCGTTCGAGCAGGGCGAGGGCATCGACGTAGTGCCGCTCGGCGGTGCCCGGGTCGTCCCGGTCCTCGGCGATGAGTCCGAGCAGCCGGTGCGCCCCGGCGGCGTGGACGGTGCCGCGGTCCGGGCCGATCCGGTCGAGGAGGCTGCGCAGCAGGTCGTCGGCCTGCTCGTGCCGTCCGCGGCGGCGCAGGACGTCGGCGAGTTCGACGTCCACCTGGTGCGTGAACAGCTCCGCCTGCCGGGAGGCCAGCATGGCGCGGGCGGTGCGCAGTTCGTCCTCCGCGCGGGCCAGGTCGCCGGCCTGGGCGTGCACGTAGCCGCGCATCCAGTGGCACTTGGCCAGGTCGGAGGTGAGGCGCAGGCGCTGGTAGAGCGCCTGCGCCTTGGCGAGGGAGGCGTCGGCCTCGGCCGCCCGGCCGTCGGCGATCAGGGTGCGGGCCACGCTGCGGTGCAGCCCGGCGACCAGTGCGGGGTCGGTGGCGTCGGGGGCCAGCGCGAGGGCGAGTTCGGCGGCCTGGGCGGCGCGGGCGTGGGCGCCCATGTCCATGTAGGGGCCGATGGCGGCCGAGTACAGCAGGAGCAGCGCGTCGGGGTCGTGCAGGCCGCCGGCGTTGAGCCGGTCGATGGCGGTCTCCAGCAGGTAGCAGGCGTACCGCAGTTCGCCGGCCAGCAGGTGGGCGACGGCCCGGCCGCGGATCGCGGCGGCACGGCGCGGCAGCGGCTCGTCGGCCAGGAGGCGCTCGGCCTGCTCGAAATGTTCCCGGGCGTCGTCGAGGCGGCCGGCCTCCAGTGCGCAGTCGCCGAGGCCGAGCAGGGCGGCGGGGCGGACGGACTCGACGCCGTAGTGGTCGGCGCGGTCCCGGACGGCGGTGAAGCGGCGGGCCGCCTCGGCGGTGTCGCCGTCGGCCAGGGCGCTCTGGGCGTCCGTCAGGGCGATGCCCAGCTCGGTGGCCAGGTGGGCCGGCCGGCCGGTGGCGAGTTCGTCGAAGGTGACGCCGAGGCGCTCGGCCAGGTGGCGCAGCGCCGCCTCCGAGGGGTGTACCCGGCCGGCCTCGACGGTGGAGACGTAGGCGGCGGTGTAGGCGGGCTCGGCGAGCATGCGCTGCGTCAAGTGCCGTTCCCTGCGCAGTTGTCGGACGCGTCGGCCGATGTCGGCCGGGTCCTGTTCCGAGGTCATGTGCGCCCCTTCCGTCGGGTGTCGGCCCGTTCTCGTCCCGCCCTATTGTCGTGGACGTGACAGTGGCTTAGATTAACTCCCTGTTTCAGTCCGATTATCTCGACACTTAAGCACCCCCGCCGGCGTTCCGCCGCACCGTGCCCCAGCACCGCCCCCGCCCCGCCCACCCCCGCCCCTCCCGGAGGTCCCCGTGCGTCACCGCAGGCTCGCCACCACCGCCCTGGCCGGCGTCACGGCCCTGGCAGCCCTCTGCTCCTGGGCCGTCCCGGCCACCGCCGCCCCGGCCACCCCGCCGGCGACCGGCGCGCCCGTGACCGGCGCGCGAACCGGCGCCCACCAGGTCGAGGCGTTCGCCGAGGACGGCAGCATCAGCCGCGCCCGGGTGCCCGCCGCCTCGCCGTTCGTCGCCCCGCAGTCGCTGGCCGGGCCCCCGGCGGGCGACGGCACCGTCACCCCGCTGGTCAGCAACGGCAGCACCGACAGCAAGCTCGACGTGGTGGTGATCGGTGACGGCTACACGGCCGCCGAACAGCAGAAGTTCCTCGCCGACGCCGCCACCAAGTGGCAGGAGATCACCGGCGTCGAGCCCTACACGACCTACCGCTCACTCTTCAACGTCTGGGCCGTGCAGGCCGTCTCCACCGAGTCCGGCATCACGGGCGACCCGGACCGGGCCACCGTGCGGCAGACCGCCCTCGGCTCCTACTTCTGGTGCGAGGACGTCGAACGCCTGCTCTGCGTCGACACGGCCGCAGTCGACCGCTACGCCGCCAAGGCGCCGAAGGCGGACCTCGTCCTCGTGGTCGCCAACAGCGCCAAGTACGGCGGCGCCGGCTACAACGACGTGGTCTCCCCGCTCGGGTACTCCGGCATCGCCACGGTCTCGGGTGGCAACGACCGCTCCGGGCAGGTGGCCGTGCACGAGACCGGCCACTCCCTGGGCCTCCTCGCCGACGAGTACTCCTACGAGGGCCAGGGCAGCTACGAGGGCGACGAACCCACCGAGGCCAACATCACCACGCTGACCGCCGACCAGCTGCGCCGCACCCGCGCCAAGTGGTACCGCTGGCTCGGCCGGACCTCCCCCGACGGCGGCACCGTCGGCGCGTACGAGGGCGGCGGCTACTACCCGACCGGCCTCTACCGGCCCACCGACAACTCGATCATGCGATCGCTCGGCCGCGAGTTCAACCTCCCCGGCCGCGAGGCCATGATCGCCGGGTTCTACCGCTACGCGACCACCCTCAGCAGCCCCACCCCCACCACCACCCCGCTCACCCCCGCCGACCGGCTCGCCGTCGAGCTGCCCGCCCCCGGCACCCGGCTGCGCTGGTACCTCGACGGCTTCGAGCTGATCACCTGGCGCGACCGCACCGCGGTCACCCTCGCCGACCTGCCCCTCTTCGGCCCGAAGGGCCTGCCCCACCGGCTCTCCGCCGTCGCCACCGACCCGACGACGGCCGTGATCGACCCCAAGCTCCGGGCCACCCTGACCGACACCCTCTCCTGGAGCGTCCACCGCTGACGCGCCGTACGCCGTGGAGTGGGACGTCGGCCGGGCCGACTTCCCACTCCCCGGCCCCTGGGGGCTGCCGCCGCTACGCGGGCCGACGGCCTGCGGCGGCCGGGTGTCGGTGGCATCGGGTTCGATGAGCGCATGACCGTTCATGACGTGGCGCGCCGCCTCCCCGCCGGCGCCGACCTCCGGGACCTGTGCCGTTCGCTGGCGATGCTGGACGCGATCCTCAGCCCGGACCGGGAGGGCCGGTACCACTCCTTCGACGCCGGCTGGGCGGACGGCGAGGAGATGGCCTCGATGCGCGACGGGTCCGGGGACGAGTACTCCATCGTGTTCTCGGCGGCCGGCGTCTACGTGCGCGGCTTCGCCCACGAATCGCCGATGAGCCCGTACGGCAACGACGGCGAGCCCTGGCCGGGAGTGGTCGACGGCGTCCCCGAGCCCTTCGGGCGCTTCGTCGAGGAGCCCGCGTTCACCGACGAGGACGGCGTGCCCGTGGTGACCGCCTGCCTGTGGCGGGGACCGGCGGACGACCGGTGGCACCACGGGTCGATCGACTTCCCCGGGGACACCGCCGATCCCGACGGGTCGGCGGGCCTGTTCGCCCTCCTGCTCGCCCGTTCGCCGGAGGCCTACCAGCGGTTCGCCGAGGACTACTACGAGACCGCCGTGGACCTGGCGGCGGTGAGCCGGGTGTTCGCGCTGCGACCGCTGGGCCAGGACCTCGTGTCCCTTCTCAACCCCGAGGTCGAGCCGGGCGAGCTGGCCCAGGACATCGCCGAGATCGGGTATCCCCAGCCGGACCACCAGCCCGTCTGAACCCGGTCCACGACCCGCGGGTCCCGGACGAGGGCCTTGCGGAACGGGACCTCCCCGTCACCGTCGGAGTGGGACGTCGGACCGGCCGACTCCCCACTCCGGGGCGGCAGCACGCCGTCGGGCCACCGGCACCGCCGGGACGCACGGGCCCGGGCCGCTGTGTCAGAGTGGCCCGGGCCCCGGGGCGGGGCGGGGGCGTAGGACGGTGGGGTCGGTGGGCGACGGACAGGAGCGGTGGCGCGCCGCGCAGGCGGTACAACTGCTGGTCTGGGTCGCCTCGTTGCTGCCACCGGAGGCGCACCGCCGGGCGATCGCCGAACTGGGCGGCGCCGAGCACGTGGCCGCCGAGGCCGCGCGGGTGCGGGGGCCGGGCCACCGTCCGGCCCGTACCGACAGCGGCCCGGTGGCCGCCGGGACGGGCGGTCCGACGGCCGGGCTGCGCGCGGCCCGGTCGGTGCTGGAGTGCGACGCGGTGCTGGCCGCCGCCCCCGTGGACTGGCCGGCGCTCGCCGCCGCCCATCGCCGGGAGCCGTTCGAACGGCGCCAGCGGCGCGCCCTGATCGCGCGCCGGGACTGCCCCGACGCGTTCACCGCCGAGCTGCTCACCCCCTGGGAGCCGGCGGTGGCGAACCGTCTGGTGGCCCGGCAGCAGGAACTGCCGCCCTGGGCCTGGCGACCGGGGCTCGCCCGGATCGGCGAGCTCCGGCCGTCACTGCTGCGCCACGTGCTGACCGGGGAGAACGCGGCCGACCTGCTGCACGCCACCCCGAGGGTCGACCTGCTGGTCGCGGCCGTCGACGGCTACGACCACAACCACCGGCAGGTCCACGGCTTCTGGGAGGCCGTCGGCGTGGCGCTGCGGGCCGGGACCGGCGCCGATCCCCGGGCCTGGCGCACCGCAGCGGAGCGGTTCCCCGGCCACCGCGGCAGCCTGCGCGGCCTGCTTCGGGGCCTCGGCCGCCCGGCAGCCGGTGCCGCCGGTCGGCCCGACCTGCGGGTTCTCGTGCAGGCGCCACCGGAGGTGCTGGCCGCGCTGGTCGGGCGGCTCGGCGACGACGAACTGGCCGCGATGGCCGAGCACCCGTTGCGCCGGCTCCGGACCAGGGAGTACTTCACCTGGACCGTCCTCGACCGGCTCCACCGGGCGGGAGTGCCGCCCCGGGCGCTCTTCGCCCGCTGGGCCCTGGGCGTGTACGGCAACGGGGACGCGACCGCGATCCGGGCCTGGCTCCACGGCCTGGACGACCGGCTGGACCAGTTCATCGACCATCTCGCCCACACGGACGCCGAGTTGCGCCGCCTCCTGGCCGAGCGCCGGCCGCCGGAGCCACCCGCCGCGGACCTCCCGGCCCGGCTCCGGCGGTGCGCCGGGCCGGTCGAGGCACAGGCGGTGCTGGACGGCAGCCGCCACGCCTGCGGCGGCCCGCCGTGGGCGGAACTGGTGCGGGCCCACGCGCGGACCCCGCTGCCCGAGCCGGTGCTGTGCGTGCTCGCCGACCGCGCCGGGTTCCCCGACGAACTGGCCCGTGCCCTGCCCCGCGAGCGGCTGACCCGACTGGCCCCGCACGGGCCCGCGACCGCCCGGGCCGCACTCGCCGACCTGCGGACGACCTCCACCGCGTCGGACCTGATCGAACGCGTCCGCCGGGCGGCGGTGCTCGACGACCGCGAACTGCTCGCCGCGATCCGGCCCGCCCGGGAAGCCCTGCGCCACGGCCACCACCTCCCCCCGCAGGCCCCCGGACGCGACGCCTGGGCCGCTCGCTGCGCCGAACTGGTCGGGCGGGCCGCCGAAGCGGCGGGCCCCGGTTTCTGGCGGACGGCGGCCGAGCTTCTGCCCGGCCACGACGGCTCGCTCCCCGAGTTCCTCGCCGCTGTGGGATCGCCGGCGCGCGCCTGACGCGCGCCACCGGAGAGTCAACTGCTCGACGGTTCAACGTTTGAGACCGCAGTCCTTGCCCGCGGGCGGTACCTCCCGGGGGCCACCCCGTCTGTGGCAGAGTGGAAGGGTCGGGAGACCGACCTGGTCGTGGGTGGCCTCCTGGCGGAGCCGGTGACGAGGTCTCCCATGGCTGAGCTGAGCCAGATCCTCTCCATCGCGCCGGCGGCCCTGGCGGCCGCGGGTCTGATGGGTGGGGAGGGTGCGGGCCCGACCAGCGGGGAACTCGGCGCGCTCAGCGTGCCGGAGCGGGAGCCGTGGGCGTGGCGGCTGCCCCACGAGGCCCGCGCCCGGATCGCCGGCGACACCGGGCTCCAGGACGAGCTGACCCGTGCCTGGGGCGAGGCCGTCACGGGCGCCGCCTCCGTCCGGCTGGCCCTGCACGACGTACCGCCCACCCACCGGCGCGCGCTCGTCGAGCGGTTATCCACCCTGCGGCCCGCCGTCGGCGCGGTGTTCGTCGCGGACGTGAGCCTGGCACCGGATCCGCCCTGGCACCGGCCCCTACGGGTCGGCGCCGTAGGGGCCGACCCCGCCGGGGAACTCTTCGACGGCCTGCGCTCCGATCCGAGAATCGCGGACACCTACACCCCCGGTGAGCCGGACGACCTCCTGGTGGTCTCCGATGCGACCGGGCTCGCCCTGCTGGAGCAGCACCGCGACGGCATTCGCGCCACCTGCGTGCTGTGGTGCGCCCCGCAGCCGCCCCGGCGGGCCGAACTGGCCCGGCTCGACGGCGCGGCGCGCGGTCTCGGGGCCTCCGGCTGGATCGTCGCCGACCTCTCCGGGACCGGTGCCGCCGACTGGCTCCGCCTGCTGGTCCGCGGGCTGCTCGACGACCGCCCACTGGACGAGGCGGCGGCCCGGGCGGGCTCCTGGCTGACGGTGGCCCACCCCGGGCTGGTCGAGCGCCGCGCGCTGTCCGACGCACTGCCGTACCCGGCCGGGCCCGGGGGAGCCAGCGAGGCGGTTCACCAGGCAGACAACATCTCACCGCCCTCGCCGCCCGCACCGGCGGAGCGGGTGACGATCCGCCCTGGCACGCGGGCCGGCGCCCTCCGACACCTCGGTAGCCGCTTCAAGCGCGCCGTCACCCCCGCCCTGCGGGTGCCCCGCCGGGCCGGGCCGGCGCCCGGCCGGCCCGATGCCCGCTTCCTCCAGGCGCTCGTCGCCGTCCGAGCGACGGGCGAACCGCGCCGGCAGGCGTTCCTGCCCGGCGCCGTGCACGACATCCACCTCCGCGTCGGGCCCGGCAGCCCCGAATGGCACGCGGCCACCGAGGAGTTCCCCGAGGAGGGGCTCTCGTTCCGAGGAACCGGGGCGCGCCTCGTCGTCGAGTTCTACGAGGAGCGGAGCACTGCGAGCCGCCACACCTCCAAGGCGATCGTCCTGCCGGACCGGGGCGCGTCCAGCGAGGCCGTGTTCCCGGTCGCGGTGGGGCCGGACGAGCGGGAGATCCGCTGCGGCGCCCGCGTCTACCACCGGGACCGGCTGTTGCAGCGGCTGGAGCTGACCGGCCCGGTCGGAGCGGCCGACCGACCCGTCGCCGGTCGGGAGATCACCGTGCACGGCGAGGTGTTCAGCTCCCTCAGCGACAACTCCGACAGCACCGACAGCACCGACGCCACCGACAGCACCAGCACCGCCGGTACCGCGGGCACCGGTGACCGCCGGGCGGCGGTCATCCGCATCGACAGCGACGACCGGGCCGACATCCGCCTGAACGGGACGAGCACCCCCGTGCGGCTCGCCGACCTCGACCGGTTCAGGGCCCTGATCCAGCAGCTCCTCACCGACGACCTCGACCGGCAGCTCGGCGCGCCGGAGACGGAACTCCCGCCGCCGGACGCCCTGCTGCGCGGCCTCGCCCAGCAGGGCAGCACCCTGTTCGACCAGTTGGCGACGCTCGGCCTGGGGAGCCTGAAGGACGTCACCTTCCTCCAGGTGGTCTCCGCCGAGGCGGCCGAACTGTGGCCGGTGGAGTTCGTCTACGACTACGGGTACCCGCGGGACGGCGCCACGCTCTGCGCCCACTGGCGCGAGGCCCTGGCGACCGGCACCTGCTCCTGTCGCCGCGGCGCCGGCAGCAGCGACGGCACCGGCCGCCGGACGATCTGCCCACTCGGGTTCTGGGGCCTGCGCATGGAGATCGAGCGGCGGGTGGAGCGGGACCGGCTCACCGGCACGGTCGTCGAGCCGGACGCCACGGAGCGCGGCCGGGCGCTGCGGCCGGTCGACAGCGTGCTCTTCGCGGCGAGCGACAAGGTCCGGGCGCAGGACCGCACGGCCACGGCGGCGCTGCTCCGCACCTCGTTCGGCGCCGACGGGCTGCACACGGCGGCGAGTTGGCGAGCCTGGCGGCAGGTGGTCAGGGCCCAGGGCCCGCCCCTGCTGGTGGCCCTGCCGCACAACGCGAGCGACGAGGGCAGCACCGCCGTGCTGGAGATCGGCAAGACGAACCGGCCGAGCAGGCTCGCCGCCGTGCTGATCGACCGCCGGTACATCCTGTCCGACCGGCACGACGGCGGCACCGGCCCGGTCGTGATGCTGCTCGGCTGCACCATGGCACAGGCCGAGGTGCGCTGGCAGAACGTCGCGGCGAAGTTCCTCCAGGAGAGCGCCCCCGTGGTGGTCGCGACCCTCGTACCGACCCTGGGCCGGCAGGCCGCCGTGATGGCGGGCATCGGGGCCGCGACGCTCGCCGACCGGGCCAGCGACGGGAAGAGCATCGGCGAGCTGGTGCGTGACATCCGCCGGCTGCTGCTCGCCCGGGGATTCACCCTCGCCATGTCGATCGTGGCCTTCGGCGACGCCCGCTGGCTCGTCGAGAGCCCGGCCGGCAACACGGCCATCAGCACGACCGCGAACGCGGACGCGGCCGGAACCCCTGTGGGAGGCACGCCGTGATCACCGTGCAACTGCTGCCCGCCGCACACGGCGACGCGCTGTGGATCGAGTGGCCCGGGCCGGGCGGCGAGGTCCACCGGATGCTCGTCGACGGCGGACCGAACACCACCTACCGGGCCGTCTTCGACCGCGTCTCGGCGCTGCCGAAGCCGGACCGGCACCTGGACGTGCTGGTGGTGACGCACGTGGACGCCGACCACATCGAAGGCGTCGTACGCCTCCTCCAGGACCGGACCGCGCTCGGCCTGTCGATCGGCGACGTCTGGTTCAACGGCTGGCCGCAGCTCACCCAGGACGCCGACCTGCTCGGTGCGGACCAGGGCGAGATGCTCCAGGCCCTGATCGGCAGCCAGCACCTCGCCTGGAACGCGGCGTTCCGCACGGCCCGGGTGGAGGCGCCCGCCGTCCAGGTCCCGGCCCGCGGGCCGCTGCCCTCGGCCGTGCTGCCGGGCGGCGCCCGCGTCACCGTGGTGTCCCCCGGCGGGGCGGAGCTGCTCGCGCTGCGCAAGGAATGGACCAAGGTCCTCAAGGGCCTCGGGGTGACCCCCGGACGCCCCGGGGAGGCGCTGGAACGGCTGGCCCGCCGCAAGGACCTGCGCGGCCTGGCCGACGACCTCCTCGGCGGCGAGCGGGTGGACGGCTCGGTCCCCAACGGATCGAGCATCGCGTTCCTGCTGGAGGTCGGCGACCACCGCGTCCTGCTCACCGGCGACGGCCACGGCGACGTCCTGGCGCGCGGTCTGACCCGGCTCCTGGCGGAGCGCGGTCCGGAGCGAGGTCCGGAGCGCGGCGCGGACCGGCTGGCGGTGGACGCCCTCAAGGTGCCGCACCACGGCAGCGCCGCCAACACCACGGACGAGCTGCTGGCGCTGCTCGCCACCCGCCGCTTCCTGATCTCGACCAACGGCGACAAGTTCAAGCACCCGGACCGGGCCGCCGTGCTGCGCCTGATCGGCACCCCGGAGCGGACCCCCGGGCCGCCGGAGCTGGTGTTCAACTACCGCAGCCCCACGACGGATCCGTGGGCCGACCCCGACCGGCAGCGGACGCTCGGCTACACCGCCGTCTACCCGCCGGACGCGCCAGGCCCGCCGACCCCGGCAGGCCCGGGAGGCCCGGGAGGCCCGACAGGCCCGGGAGACCCGGGAGGCCCGACAGGCCCGGCGACCCCGGCAGCTCCGGCGGCGGGCACGACCGTGGAGGTCTGACATGGCGAAGATCGGTGTGGCCCTCTCCGGTGGCGGCTACCGCGCCACCATGTGGGGCATCGGAGCCCTCATCTACCTGGCCGACGTCGGCCGGCACCGCGAGGTGGTGGCGATCTCCTCGGTGTCCGGCGGCTCGGTCGCCAACGGCGTGGTCGCCCACGAGACCGACTACCGCGACGGCCCCGGCACGGAGTTCGCCGACCGCGTCCGCCCGTTGATCCGCCACTGCGCCCACACCGGCCTGTTCTTCTGGGGCCCGTCGACCAACGCGTACGTGCGCTCGCTGTTCGTGCTCGGCGGCGCGGCCGCCGCGGTCACGCTCACCGGGGTGGTCGTCGCGGCGGTCGACGGCGTCCGGCTCCTCTCCGGCCTCCTGCTGGTGGCCGGTCTGCTGCTGTCCGCCGGTGCGCTGCTGTTCTTCGAACGGCGCAGCGCCGTCGTGGACACGGCCCTGGCGCGCGAGCTGTTCAACCGGGACGGCGTCGCCACCGGGCTACGCGACGTGCGGCGCTCGGTCGACCACGTCTTCTGCGCCACCGAACTGCAGAGCGGCGACCACTTCTACCTCTCGCCCGCCTTCACCTACGGGTACCGCTTCGGCACCGGCGGCCCGGGCGACCTCGCGCTGTCCACCGCGGTGCAGGTCTCGGCCTGCCTGCCGGGCGCCTTCGCCGTCCGGCGTCTCCCCGCCGCCCGGCACTACGCGGCGGCCGGTCCGAACGGGTCCGCCGCCGGTCCGGGCGGCGGCGATCCCGCCGCGACCGCCGCCGAGCTGGTGCTGACGGACGGCGGGGTCTACGACAACATGGCCGACCAGTGGCTCACCGCGCTCGCGGACCGGGCCCGGCGCGCCGACCGGCCGCCCGCGCAGTACGAGGTCGACGAGATCGTCGTGGTCAACGCCTCCGCCGGGATGACCTGGCGCCCGCTCCCCCGGTCCCGGCTCCCGCTGGTCGGCGAACTGGCCGCCCTGCTGCGGATCAAGAGCGTGATGTACGACGTCACCACCAGCCATCGGCGCAACACCCTGGTGCGGTGGTCCGAGCGTCCCGCACCCGAGGGCGCCCCGGTGAGCGCGCTGGTCCACATCGCGCAGTCCCCGTACCGGGTGGCCGACGCGTACGCCGCCGCCGGGGACCGCTGGCCGGAGCGCGCCACCCGCGCCAAGGAGGTGCTGGACGCGCTCGGCGACGACCCGCGGAGCCGGGCCGCCTGGCAGGACCTGGCCCGCCGCAGCAGCGGCACCCCGACCGTGCTGCGCAAGCTGGGCGCCGACACCACCACGGACCTGCTCTTCCACGCCTACACCCTCGCCGCGTGCAACCTGCACGTCCTGCTCGGCCACCCGCTGCCCCCGACCCTGCGGGACCGCCAGTACTTCGCCGACCTCGTCGGCCGCCGGGCCGGGCCGTGACCGGACGCCCGGCCGACCGAGCGCCCGGCCGAACGGGGGCGGACGGGCGGGGGCGGGCGGCCGAGCGGAACCACCCGACCCGGCGGCGGGCCCGCACGAAGGGTGCGGCCCGCCGCCGGGCACGGAGTGCGCGGAGGGTCAGCAGCCGCCGGCCGGCCGGTCGCGGACCACCAGGTCGCTGCGGCCGGCGGTGGCGTCCACCCAGACCACCCGGGTGCCCTGCTCTGCGGCGGGCCGGTACTGGCCGCCGCGGTTGCAGGAGACCCGCTCGGGCGTGCCGCCGGCGAGCGGCACCTGCCAGAGCTTGGGCAGCGCGGCGTTGCTCCACTCGCCCCGCTGCTCGTCCGTGCCCACCTGGTAGGTGACGGCCCGGTCGGAGGCGGTGAGGGTCCCGTTCGACGGGGCGTTCGGCCCGTCACCGGACACCACGTCGGTCACCCCGGAGCCGTCCACCGCGCCGGAGCGGATCGAGGTGCGCCTGCCGCCGTCGCCGGAGGTCTCCGTCCAGACCAGCCGCCCGCCCGTGAGCAGGGCCGGTCCGACCTTCGCCTTCGAGGCCGGCACCACGTACTGGGCGGTGACCTTGCCGAGCGCGATCGAGTAGACGGTCGGCGCGTAGACGTCGGTTCCCTGGTCGCCCACCCAGCGCTCGGTCCAGCCGAGGACGCCGTCCTTGAGCGTCACGCTCAGCACGTCGTGGCCGGCGGGCAGCGGCAGCGGCACCGCCGGTCCGCCGTCGTGGGAGAGGAACACCCGGTTCAGGTTGACGCTCGGGTCGCTCGCCCGGAACGCGATGTCGCCGCCGGACACCCGGACGTCGGCGGGCAGCCGCGACGGGGAGGAGTAGAGGGTACGGACCGGGCCGCCGGCCAGCGAGCGGGTCAGCACCTCCATCTTCCAGCTGTCCTGGCCCTGGCCGCCGAGCGAGATCCACGCGGCGGACGTGCCGTCGGTGGCGGGGTAGCCGTGCGCGCGCCCGTCCTCCGGGCTGAGCCGGGTCGGGCCGCCGCCTCCGGTGATCGGGCCCGTGTACAGCGCCTCGGTGGCACCGGGCCGCTCGGCGCTCGCCATCACCCAGCGGCCGGCCGCGACCGCCGGGGCGCCCGTCCCGGTGATGCCGCGCAGCAGCGTGCGGCTGTCCGCGCCGATCCGGCTCTGCCAGCCGGCCCGGATCCCGTGGGCGTCGAACGCCCCGGCCACCGTCCGCAGTTGGGCCCGGCTGAGCCCGAGGTCCTGGCCCGCGGCGAGGACGGCGTTGCGTCCCGCGACGAAGTCGTCCAGCGGGGTGAGGTAGGCGGCGAGCGCCCGGTAGACCACCCGGTCGGCGGTGAGCGGGTCCAGGGTGCGCCGGATGTCCCAGAGCGCGCCGCTGAAGATGGTGGAGTTGAGGTGCACCCCGCCGCTGTCGACGTCGGTCGGCACGCCGAGGTAGTCGTCGACGGTGGTCCGATGGTTGTCCAGCCGCCGGCTCCCCGCGCAGGCCTCCGGGGTACCGGTCCGGCAGAGGTTCTCGCCGAGCAGGCCCGCCTTCGGGTCGGTCATCGGGATGCCCCGGGCGGTGACCTCGATGGCGTTGCCGAAGTAGTCCGCCAGCGCCTCGTCCATCGCGCCGGTCTGGCCGGCCATCAGCAGCCCGGCGGTGTTCTCGACGACACCGTGGGTCATCTCGTGGCCGACCACGTCGAGCGCGACGGAGAACGGGCGGAACTTGTCGTTGCCACCGCCGTAGACCATCTTGCTGCCGTCCCAGGACGCGTTGGCGAGCGGCTCGCCCCACGCGGTCGCGTTGACCACCGAGATGATCGGTCCGGCCTTGCCGTCCAGCCCGTCCCGGCCGAGCCGGTCGCGGTAGAAGTCGTAGACGATACCGGCGTTGACGTGCGCGTCGGTGGCGCCGACGGTGCCGGTGGCGGCCGGGAAGTCCGGACCGGGCGCGTGGACCACGGCGAGGTCGGTGGGCAGGCCCGGCCCGACCCCCTCGCCGGCCGCGTCGTAGGTGGTGACGGCGGCGGGCCGGGTGAGGTCGCTGAACTGGTAACTCCCGTCCGGGAGGCGGCCGATGTCCACCTTGACCGGGCGGCCGAAGAAGTCCGGCGCGGTGCCGGTGGCGGGCTCGGCCCCGGCCGCCGCCCCGGTGGCGGTGCCCTTGGCGGCGCCGGTACCCGTGGTGCCCGCGGGGGCCGAGGAGCGGGAGTCGTGGACGAGGGCGACCACCCCGAGGTTCGCGTCCACGTAGACCTCGCGGGCCTGCCCGCCGCCCGCCGGGTCCGCGGCCCGCACGGTGA
Organism: Kitasatospora sp. NPDC005748; assembly: GCF_040630735.1. Lineage (NCBI taxonomy): Bacteria > Bacillati > Actinomycetota > Actinomycetes > Kitasatosporales > Streptomycetaceae > Kitasatospora > Kitasatospora sp. NPDC005748. Next base: position 178,280 of record NZ_JBEXYD010000009.1, on the reverse strand, counting down.
AGTGCCGGGCCAGCCGGCCGGCGCCACCGGGCACGACCACCGCGCCGTGGTCCTCCACGGTGGCACCGGCCCGGGCGCCCGGGTCCTTGATCTCGCCGAGCGCCAGGTCGCGCAGCACGGCGGCGGGGACGGTGGCCGTCGTCGGCGCGGTGAGCCCGGTGAAGTACTTGCCGCCGACGGACTCGACCCGCTGACCGGCGCCGTCACCGGTCAGGTGGACCAGGTACTGCGCGCCCAGCACGGGCACACCGCCGTGGTACTGCTGGAACCTGACGGTGCTCCGGCCGTCGGCGCCGCGCTCGGCGGCGACCTCGGCGAGCTGCCCCGGGTCGATCCGGTAGCGCTCCGGGTGCGCCGCGAGGTGGGCCCGGGCGGCGTCGGCCGGGCTGCCCGGCGCCGGCTCATGGAGGCCGGTGACCAGTTGCGGGGTGGCGGTCTCCTGGCCGTCCACCAGCGTGGGGACGGGATCGGTGTCGGCGGCCGGCGCGGCCGGAACGGCCAGCGCGGCCGGTGCGGCGAGGCCGAGGCTCAGAACGGCGGCCAGGCCGGCGCCGAGCGCCTTGGGCGTGCGAGAGCGTTGGTGCACTGTGGTCCTCCCGTGGACAGCGGAACGGATGCCCGTGGCACCTACGCGTGCCACGGCCAATGACGGCTCGTCAGTCGCCCACGGACTCGTCGCCGTCGCGGAGTTGACGGCAGGTCGGAGGACGCGCGGGTCACGCGGACCGCGCGGCTGACGATCACCACGAGAACCATAAGTCGCCGGACGCGATATGTCGATAGACGGTATATACAGTCCTTCGGAATCACCCGCGGCCGAGCGGGCCCTGACACCATGGAGGCATGACCGACTCGGTGCACAACCGCTTCGAGGGCTCGGCGCAGCTAGTGGCGCAGGGGGAGAACATCGAGATCTCCGTGATCCACCCCCGCGACCCCGTGAGCGACGCGGCCGACCGGCTAGCCCTGCGGGTCGGCGCCCAGTGGCAGGACGAGGCCAACGTCCGCGGTCTGACGGGCCCCGGCCGCCTGGCGGTGCGGTGGGAGGCCCGGTGGGCGCCGACCGCCGACCACACCGAGGTCCGACCTGACCGCCTCGGCCTCGACGAGCTGATCGCCCGGCTGCCGGGGCCGGCCCGACTGGTCGTCACCGGACCGGGTGGAGCGGGGAAGTCCTCCTTGGCGGTTCTCCTGGTCCTGGGGATGCTGGAGCGGCGCGGGCCCGGGGACGCCGTTCCCGTCGTCCTCTCGCTGTCGGGCTGGGAGCCGGAGAAGCACAGCCTCGACGACTGGATCGTCCAGCGCGTCACAGAGGACTACGGCGACCTCGTCCCCGGCTCCGCGGCAGGCATCGTCGAGGCGCTGGTCCAGTCCCGGAAGATCGTTCCCCTGCTGGACGGCCTCGACGAACTCGTGCCGCCGGCCCGGGCCGACGTGGTGGTGACCGCGCTGAAGCGCTCCCGGGCGAGCACCGGATCGCCTCTGGTGCTGCTCTCCCGACCGGAGGCCTTCAAGGCGGCCGCGGCCGAGGAGTCCTTCCTCCGGGCCATGCCCGTGCTCCGGGCCTGCCCGGTCACCCCGCAGGACGGACGGGACTACCTCGCCCGGGAATGCGATCCGGAACGGCTCGCACGGTGGCAGCCGGTCTTCGCGGAACTGCTCGGGAATCCCGGCGGCCCCCTCGCCCGGGCCCTCTCCTCCCCCCTCATGCTCTGGCTCGCGTCGACGGTCTACGCACGCGGTGCGGCCGGTCCGGAGGAGTTGCTCGACTCCGGACGCCTGCCGACCCGGGCACACATCGAGGACCACCTCCTCGACGGACTCGTACCGGCCGTCTTCTCCCGAGGGCCGGCGCCCCGTCACATCCCGGGCGGGGTGCGGCCCTGGGGGGAGAAGCGCGCCCTCGGCTACCTCCGCTTCCTGGCCAGCCTGCTGGACCGCGGACGGACGCAGGACATCGCCTGGTGGCAGATCCTGGCCGCGCCGACCCGCCCCGTCGTCTGGGGCGCCGTCGTCCTGGTCGCGGTGGCGCTGGTGGGAACGGGCGCGGCCTACGCGGCCGCCGCCCTGCTCTCCCTCGGCGAGTCCTCGACCAGAGCGCCGTTCACGACCGCCGCCGAGGCGCTCGCCGCTTCGGCGGGACTGTCCACGGTGGCGACGGTCGTCGGAGCGGTCACCGCCAAGCACCTCTTCCCGGGCCAGGGCGAGCGCCCCCGCCGCCCGGTCCGGACCGGTAGCCGGTTCCTCCCGGCCCTTCCCGCCGTGACCGCGGTCCTGGCCGTCGCCGGGTCGGTCACCCCGTCCGGGGCACCGGCGATCCTGGCGGCCTTCTTCCTCCCCGTGCTCGCCGACGTGCTGCTCACCCGACCGGCCGACTCCGACACGGCCCTGCGGCCCCGGCTGCTGCTCGACGACGAACGGCGGATCGCCTCCGCCCGAGCGGTGATCCTCGCTCCCGTCGTCGCGGGACTCTGCGTGGGGTTCTTCCGCTGGTTCGACGGACGTCCGCTGCCGGCCGTCGCGGCGCTCGCCGTCGCCTGGTCCTGCTCCGCCCTGGCGCTGGCCGCCCTGAGCCGGTGGGGACGCTGGACGGCCACCCGGCTCGTCCTGGCGTGCCGACGGCGGCTGCCGACGGACACGATCGGGTTCCTGGAGGACGCGCACCGGCTGGGCGTGCTGCGACAGGTCGGCGGGGTCTACCAGTTCCGCCACGCCGGACTGCGGCGACGGCTCGCCGGAGCGAGTCCCGACCGGGCCGCCGGAACCGCCGACCGGCCCGGTGCGGTACGCCTGCGGAGCAGCGCCACCAGCCTGCGCGCCCTGCGGCTGCTGGGCTTCGACCTGGTGATGCCGGTCGTCGCCTACCTCGTGGTCGTCGCACCGCTGTCCTCGGCCACCGGCTTCCGCAACGACTGGCACCAGACCTGGGACCTCCTGGTACGGGACCGGCTCGTGCTGGCGGTCCTGGTGGCACTGCTCCTGCTGGCCGCGCTGGGACTGTGCGCCGCGGGAACGGAACTGCGCGTCGACGCGGACGCGGTCGAGCTCAACCGGAGCCGCCGGCTGCGGTTGAGCTGGGAGGACGTGACCGGGGTCCAAGTCCGCAAGGCCCCGGCGCCCACGGGCATGGGAGCCCTCCTGCCGGCCCAGTACCACCTGGCGGTGCTGCCGAGGCCCGGCCTCGTCGGACCGAAGTACCGTACCGACCGGGACGGTTGGATTCGGGTCTGGGACCTGGGACCGACCGGCTCGGTCCCGCTGGCGCTGGAGGTCGCCCTGTCGCACTTCGCCGGTGGACGCTGGGGATCCACCCCGTGAGCGCCCCGGCGAATGGGGTGCGCTCCGGCCGGAGCGCACCCACCGTGCGCCGCCGGGCTGACCCGTTCGGGCGACATCGGCGGCACCGGCGGATGGAACGGGGTGCGGTGGTAGTCCCGCTGCGCCGCCCGCCCTCACCGGCTGGGTCGGCGACCTCTTCGACGAGGCCTGACGGCGGCCGCCCGGGGTCAGCCCCGCCGGAGCACGCCGCGGACGAAGGCCGCCTGGCCGATGTGCTGGAGGTCGTCGGAGATGACGCTGACCAGGCGCACGCCCAGGGTCACGGGCGGGCTCCAGGCCTCGTCCACGACCCGGTCCAGCGCGGGGCCGGTCAGACCGCGGACGAAGGACAGCGTCCGCTCGTGCACCGCGTCGTGGTAGCCGGTGAGCAGCTCCGGGGAGTCCACGCGGACGGCCGCGACATCGCGGGCGCGGTGACCGTAGCCGGTGGCGGCTGCGGGGAAGCCGAGGGCGAAGCGGTCGAACCAGCCGTCGGCGGTCCAGATCTGTTCGGTCCCGGCGGCATCGGCGATGTGGTCGTCCTGGATGCGGGTCAGGTGCCAGACCAGCCAGACGATCGAGTTGGCCTTCGGGTCGACGCGCTCGGCCAACTCCTCGGCGGTGAGGCCGTCCACCACGTCGTGGACGGCCTCGTGGATCCGGCCGAAGGCATCGGCGAGTAGTTCGGCGCTCTTCATGGGGCTCCCCCGTCCGGGCGCACCGCCCGTCGGCATCGGTGACTGCCAGCATTGTGGACCAGCGGAGTCCGCCCGGCCCGGACCGACAGGCCCGGGGCCGGGCGCGCACGGCCTCGGACCCGGGGCGGCGCCGGCCCGCCGGCCGTCGCCCCGCGCGACGCACACGGCGGAGCACGGGTGGCGGGTGCACGGCCCGGGCCGGTGCTTACCGAAGCATGACGCGAGGCCCTGCGTCGCTCCCCCGGCCGTCACCGGCCGGTAGCGTCGCCGGGCATGAGGATTCTGGTCACCGGCGGCGCCGGGTTCATCGGTTCGGCCGTCGCGCGAGCCCTGGTCACGGCGGGTCACGAGGTCCGCGTGCTGGACGCGTTGCTGCCCGCCGTCCATCCGTCGGGGGCCGCGCCCGAACTGCCGGCCGGCGTGGAGTTCCGCCACGGTGACGTCCGCGACGCGGCGACGGTGGAACGGGCGCTGGCCGGGGTGGACGCGGTCTGCCACCAGGCGGCGATGGTCGGTCTCGGCCTCGACCTCGACGACGCGCCCGAGTACGTCGGCTGCAACGACCTCGGCACCGCCGTCCTGCTCTCCGCGATGGCCCGGGCCGGCCTGCGGAGCCTGGTCCTGGCCGGGTCGATGGTGGTCTACGGCGAGGGCCGGTACACGTGTCCGGCGCACGGCGGGGTGGCACCCGGCCCGCGGCGGCCGGAGGATCTCGACGCCGGCCGGTTCGAACCGCCGTGCCCGGTGTGCGGCGCCGCGCTGCGGCCGGGCCTGGTCACCGAGGACGCGCCGGGCGACCCGCGCAACGTGTACGCCGTCACCAAGCTCGCCCAGGAGCAGCTGGCCGCCGCCTGGGCCCGCGCGAGCGGCGGGTCGGTGCTGGCGCTGCGCTACCACAACGTCTACGGCCCGGGCATGCCGCGGAACACCCCGTACGCCGGGGTGGCCTCGCTGTTCCGTTCCGCGCTCGCCCGGGGCGAGGCTCCCCGGGTCTTCGAGGACGGCGGCCAGCGCCGGGACTTCGTCCATGTCGACGATGTCGCGGCGGCCAATCTGGCGGCCCTGGGGTCCGTCGGCGACCGCCCGCCGGGCAGTACCCGGGCGTACAACGTCGGCAGCGGCGAGGTGCGCACGGTCGGCGAGACGGCCCGGGCGCTGGCCGACGCCCACGGCGGCCCGGCGCCGGTGGTGACCGGCCAGTACCGGCTCGGGGACGTCCGGCACATCACCGCCGACTCCTCCCGGCTCCGGGCCGAGCTGGGCTGGCGGGCCCGGGTGCCGTTCCGGGCGGGCATGGCCGAGTTCGCGGCGGCGCCCCTGCGGGTCTGACCGGGCCTGCCCGGACCGGCCCGACCGGGCCGACCGGGCCGGTCCGGGCCGGTCCGGGCCGTTCGGGGCCCCCCGAGAACGGCGCCGAGAACGGCCCGGCCCGGGCGGTCAGCCGCGCGCCGCCGGGAGCGCGATCTCGAAGCAGCAGCCCCCGGTGACGTTGTGCACCCGGGCCCGGCCGGCATGCGCCTCGACGATGCCGCGGACGATGGCCAGCCCCAGCCCGGCGCCGCTGTCCCCGCCCTCGCCGCCCTCACCGCGATCGCGCCGCGGCGTGCGGGCGGCGCTGCCGCGCCAGCCGGTCTCGAAGACCCGCGAGAGGTCCTGCTCCGGGATGCCGCCGCAGCCGTCGGTGACCGAGAGCACCACCTCGTCCACCTCGCGGCGGGCGGAGACCGCGACCACACCGTCCTCGGGCGTCGAGCGGATCGCGTTGACCAGCAGGTTGCCGAGCACCCGGGTGATCTCACCGCTGTCCACCTCGACCGGCTCGGCGGCGACCTGCCGGCCCTCCAGACGGACACCGCGCTGCCGGGCCAGCGGGTGGGCGCCGGCCAGCGCGTCGTCGACCAGGTCGTAGACCGACACCCGGGCGAGCGACAGGGACAGCGCGCCGGCCTGGATCCGGGAGAGTTCGAAGAGGTCGTCGACCATCCCGGTGAGCCGCTCGACCTCGGAGCGGATCCGCTTGAGGTACTGCTCCGGCCTTTCGGCCACGCCGTCCTCCAGCGCCTCGGCCATGGCGCGCAGCCCGGCCAGCGGGGTGCGCAGGTCGTGGGAGATCCAGGCGATCAGCTCGCGCCGCGAGGCGTCCAGCGCCTGCGCCCGGGCGCGCGACTCGGCGAGCCGGGCGCTGGTGGCGGCGAGCTCCTCGCTGAGCTGGGCCAGTTCGAGCCCGAGCGGGTGCGCCGGCGCGGTGAAGCCGGCGTCGCTCCCGACGGTGCGGGCGGCTTCGGTGAGCGCCCGGCTGCCGGCCACCACCTGGCGGCCGAGCAGCGCGGCCGTGAGCAGTGAGACCACGGAGGCCATCCCCAGGACGGTGATCACCACCCCGAGGTCGTGTCCGGAGAGGAACATCGCCTGGGCGACGGCGAACGTCCCGGAGGTGACCGCGAGGACGGTGACGACGGCGACGCAGAAGAGCGAGAGCGCCATCGAGCGGCGGCGCAGCAGTCGCACCGCCACCCAGCCGAGCAGACCGGCACCGGCGGCGCCGAGCCCCGCGAACAGGGCGATCAGCAGCAGGTCCTTCACACCGAGCCGTCCTTGCGCTCCGTGCCGTGTTCCGCCGTCGCCCCTGGCGCGTCCGCCGCCACCGGGTCGTAGCGGTAGCCGACTCCCCAGACGGTGGTGATCAGGGTCGGTGCGGCGGGGTCGTCCTCGATCTTCTCGCGCAGCCGGCGGACGTGGACGGTGACGGTGGACAGGTCGCCGAAGTCCCAGCCCCAGACCCGCCGCATCAGCTCCTGCCGGGCGAAGACCGTCCGGGGGTGCCGGAGGAGGAACGCGAGCAGGTCGAACTCCCGGAGTGTGAGGAGGAGTTCACACCCCCTGCGGTGCGCGCGGCGGGCCTGCGGGTCGAGCGTGATGTCCCCGGACACCAGCGGCCCGGGGGCCGTGAGGGCCGGCGCGGCGGCCCGGGAGCGGCGCAGCACGGACTGGACCCGCAGCACGAGTTCACGCGGGCTGAACGGCTTGGTGACGTAGTCGTCCGCGCCCAGTTCCAGACCGAGGATGCGGTCCGCCTCGTCGCCCCTGGCGGTGAGCATGACCACCGGCAGGTCGGCACCGGCCTCGGTGGCGCGCAGCCTGCGCAGCAGTTCGAGGCCGTCGATCCCGGGCAGCATGAGGTCCAGGACCAGCAGGTCGGGGCGGTGCCGGCGCGCCAGGTCGAGGCCCTGGTTCCCGTCGCTCGCCCGGTCGACCCGGTGGCCGGCCCGGGTGAGGTAGCCGGCGACGACCTCGGCCACGGTGAGGTCGTCGTCGATCACCAGGATGCGGGCGGGGTCGGGTGGTCCGCCGGAGGCGGGGCTCTCGTTCACCTCGCCGAGGATACGAGCCGCGGGCGGGGCCGGACGGGTCGCGCCGGCGCACGTTCGGGTTTCGTAAGATCGCGGGCGCGGCCGGCCGGGGCGGTGGCCGCCGTCGGACTTTCGTAAGGGCGCGGTTCGGCCGCCGCCGGGCCGGCCGCCCTTAGCGTGGCCGACGTGATCTCTCCGACTCCCCCCGTACCGTCCGCCGGACCGCCGTCCGCCGATGTGATCCTGCCCTGTCTCGACGAGGCCGCGGCGCTGCCCTGGGTGCTGGGGCGGATCCCCTCGGGCTGGCGGGCGATCGTCGTCGACAACGGCTCCCGCGACGGCTCCGCCGACCTGGCGCGCTCGCTGGGCGCGACCGTCGTCGAGGAGCCGCGGCGCGGCTTCGGCGCCGCCTGCCACGCCGGACTGCTCGCCGCCACCGCCGAACTGGTCTGCTTCCTGGACTGTGACGGTTCGCTGGACCCCGCCCAGCTGCCGCGGGTGGCCGCGCCGGTCCTGGCCGGTTCGGCGGACCTCGTGCTGGGGCGGCGCATGCCGGCGGCCGCCGGGGCCTGGCCGCCGCACGCCCGGCTGGCCAACGCCGTGCTGGCCCGCCGGCTGCGGGCGCGGACGGGGGCGCCGCTGCACGACCTCGGGCCGATGCGGGCCGCCCGCCGTGAGCGGCTGCTGGCCCTGGGACTGGGCGACCGCCGCTCCGGCTATCCGCTGGAGATGGTGCTCGCCGCCTCGGCGGCGGGGATGCGGATCGCCGAGACGCCCGTCGACTACCTGCCGCGCACCGGTCGCTCCAAGGTCACCGGTACCGTGCGCGGCACCCGGCAGGCCGTCCGCGACATGCGGGCCGTGCTGGCCGCGCCGCCGGCCACCCTGCTGGTGATCGCCAAGTCGCCCGTCCCGGGGCGGGTGAAGACCCGGCTCACCCCGCCCTGCACACCCGAGCAGGCCGCGGCGCTGGCCGAGGCCGCGCTCGCCGACACCCTGGCCACCCTCGGCCGGGTGCCGGCCGGGCGGCGGCTGCTCGTGCTGGACGGCGAGGCCGGGCGCTGGCTCCCGCCCGGCTGGCAGGTCGTGCCGCAGCGGGGCGGCGGGCTGGACGAACGGCTGGCGGCCGCCTTCACGCACGCCGCCGAGGCCGCCCCGGAGGCGCCGGCGCTGCTGGTCGGCATGGACACCCCGCAGGTGGACGCGGCGCTGCTCGCCGAGCCGCTGTCGCCGGCCCGGCGCGGGGGCGCCGACGCCTGGTACGGGCCGGCCGCCGACGGCGGGTTCTGGGCGCTCGGGCTGGCCCGGCCGACCGGGGAGCTGGCCCGGCGGCTGCTGCTGGGGCTGCCGATGTCCACGCCGGAGACCGGGCGCGCCCTGCTCGGCCGGCTGACGGCCGAGCGGCTCGCCGTCCACCACCTCCCGGTGCTCACCGACGTGGACACCGTCGCCGACGCGCGGCTGGTCGCCGCCGAGGCTCCGCACAGCGGCTTCGCGGCCCGCCTGCGCGCGATGAGGCTCGCCGACGCGATCGAGGCGGCCGACGCGCTCGGGACAGGTGGCCCGGAGCAGGCCGACGACGCGCACGGGACCACCTCGGAGGTGACGCGATGACCGTCGCCGCCGGAGCGTGGGTGGACGACCCGTTCGCCGAGGCCGTCCGCGCCGGGCGGGGCCCGCTCTGGCTGCGCGGCGAGGACGGCCACCGGATCCCGCTCGACGTCGAGCGCTGGTGCGCACCCGCCGCCGGGGCGGACCACGGGCTGCTGGAGCGCTGCCGCCGGCTGACCGCGCCGGTGGTGGACCTCGGCTGCGGACCCGGCCGGCTGGTCGCGGCCCTGCTGGAGCTGGGCGTACCGGCGCTCGGCGTCGACATCACCGGAGCGGCGGTGGACCGCACCCGGCGCCTCGGCGGCCCGGCCCTGTGCCGCTCGGTGTTCGACCGGCTGCCCGCCGAGGGCCGCTGGGGCGGGGCGCTCCTCGCCGACGGCAACCTCGGCATCGGCGGCGACCCGGGGCTGCTGCTGCGCCGCGGCGCCGAACTCCTCGCGCCGGGAGGCGTGCTGCTGGTCGAGGTGGATCCGCGGGAGATCGACGAACGGATCACCGTCCGGGTGGAGGGCTACGACGGGCGGCTCGGGCCGCCGTTCGCCTGGGCCCGCTGCGGCGCGGCGGCCACCGCCCGCCGGGCCGAGCGGGCCGGGCTGGCCGAGACCGAGCGCTGGTCCGCCCTCGGCCGCCGGTTCCTCGCCTTCAGGAGGGCGGACCGTCCCCGCTGACGGGCACCGCTTCGGCGTCCGCCGCCGGGCGCTCCTCCGACCACAGCGGGTGCTCGCGCTCGGCCCAGCGCCGGTCGACCAGCCCGGTCCGCATGCCGCGCCGGGCCTCGGGGTCCCGGACGGCCATCCAGACGTGCCCGGCGGTCACCGCGGCGATGGCCGCCGCGAGCCAGTCATGGACGAAGGTCGCGCCGGTCCGCCAGGCCGTCGGCGCCAGGTGGGTGAGCCACATCAGCAGGCCCGTCCCGAGGATCACCAGCATCGCGCCCAGCGTCCACTGGGCGTAGAGCTTCTGCCCGGCGTTGAACTTCCCCGCCGGGCGGTACGAGGCTCGGGCCCGGGTCGCCCGGAGCCAGACCCAGTCCACCGGGTGGAAGCGGCTCAGCCTCGACACGTCCGCCCGCACCGCCCGGAAGGCGAGCCCGGGCAGCAGCGGCACCGGCAGGGCCAGTCCGCACCAGACGTGCACGGTGACCACCAGGCGCCGGCGGCCGACCAGTTCGGCCAGCGGCGCCAGGTAGAGGCAGGCGGCGGTGGCCAGGCAGACCAGCATCAGGGCCGCGGTGGTGCGGTGCACCCAGCGCTCGACGCGGGCGAAGCGGAGCAGGAGGTCAGGCGGTCGGGGCATCGTCACGTCCGTTCGAGCGGCCGACCCAGGCGTCGACGTCGTAGCCGTTGCGCTCCCAGTACCCGGGCTCCACGGTGTCGGTCACGGTGATGCCCGACAGCCACTTGGCCGACTTGTAGAAGTACATCGGCGCCACGTACAGGCGCACCGGTCCGCCGTGGGAGTGGGAGATCGGGGCGTCCTGGAGCTTGAGCGCGACCACCACGTCGTCCCGCCGGGCCTGCTCCAGGGTGAGGCTCTCGGTGTACTCGCCGTCGAAGCAGCTGAACCGGACCGCCCGGGCGCCCGCCGAGACGCCGGCGGCGTCCAGCAGGTGTGCCAGCGGCACGCCCTCGAACGGGGTGTTCGGCACCCGCCAGCCGGTCACGCACTGCACGTCGCGCACGATCCGGCGCTGCGGCATCGCCTGGAGGTCGGCCAGCCGGTAGCTGCCGGGGCGCTCCACCAGGCCGTCCACCGTGAGGCTGTAGGTGTCGGGGCCTCGGGAGGGCACCGAGGCCACCACGGAGTAGTACCGGAAGCCGCCGCCGCCCGGCAGCAGGCCGGTGAGCCCGGTCGGGTCCTGGCCGGCCAGTGCGTCCTGGGCGCGTTGGAGAAAGGGTCCGGCCGCCACGCCGGCGGCGCCGAGGCCGACCAGGCCGAGCACCACCCGCCGGCCCACCGGGGTGCCCCGGGATCGCTTCGCTCTACTGTCCACGGCTCGATTGGAACAGCCGGCCCGTACCCGCGACCAGCCCCGACGCCGAGCCGTCAGGCTTTCGTCATCTCCCGCGCGCCCGCCGAGGCCCGTTCCCCGGCCCCGCCCCGCCGGGCGCGCAGGAGCCCGCGCACCGCCGGCACCCCGAGCACGCAGGCCAGCGCGGCCCCGTACGCGGCCTGCTGCGCCGGCCCGCCGCCGACCAGGTAGAGCACCTGCCCGGCGGCCGGGACGGCCAGCCACTCCCAACCGCCGTCGAGCGCGACCAGGGCCACCACCAGCAGGCCGTACCAGGGGTAGGCCGGCGCGACGAGCAGCAGGGCCGTGCCGGTCACCGGCAGCGCGCCCCGCCACGGGCGGCGGGGGTCGCCGTGCCGCAGCACCCGCCACACCACCGCCGCCAGCACCAGGGCCGCCGCCCACGGCGCCCAGCGGTCGGGCACCGCCAGCCGCAGCAGCCCGAACCGGTCCAGGTGCCCCTGCTCGTAGCCCTCCTCCCGCAGGTAGCCCGGCAGGTACCCGAGCACCGCCGGGCCCGAGACGGCGACATGGGGCAGGTACGCCAGCCCGAACGCCCCGATCGCCGCGCCGAGGACGGCGACGTCCCCGCGGGTCGGACGGCGGGCGAGCGCCCCCGACAGTGCCCCCGACAGCGCCCCGGGCAGGGCGAGGGCCGGCAGCAGCTTGGTGGCGACCGCGGCGCCGAGCAGCACGCCCCCGGTGCCGGGCCGGCGGCCGGCCACGTAGCCCAGCCCGACGGTCATCAGCAGCGCGCCGAGGGTGTCGACGTGCGCGTCGTTGACCGCCCACACGGTGATGCCGGGGCACCACCCCCAGAGCGCCGCCCGCCGGCCGCCCCGCCCGACCACCAGCAGCGCGCCCGTGGTCGCGACCGCCAGCAGCGCGCCGCCCACCTGCACCCCGCGCACCCCGCCCCCGAAGGGGTGCACGGCGAGGAACCAGGCCTGCGCGACCGGCGGGTAGATGGTGCGCACGGCGGGCCGGTTGATCCGGGTGCAGTCGCCCGCCGCCGTCCGCCGCTCGTCCCACCCCCTGCAGCCGTCCGTCACCGGGAACAGACCCGGGTCGCGCAGCCGGGCCAGCGCCGGGTCGTCCGGGGCGTGCGCGTAGGGGGAGATGCCGGCCGCCTGCACCCGGCCGTCCCAGACGTACCGGTAGGCGTCGTCGCTGGTCCGCGGCGGTGCGAGCAGTCCGACGGCGGCGACCGCCACGCTCCCGGCCAGCACCAGCGGCGCCACCCGGCGGGCCGGCACCCGCCGCAGGAGCAGCAGCGCCAGCACGAACAGACCCGCGTCGAGGGCGTACCAGCCGTGGAGCGGGCCGCGGTCGGCGAGCGTGCCGCCGCCGGTCACGGTCGTCGCCAGGGCCGCCACCAGGGCGGCGAGGGCGAGCGTGCAGGGCAGAAGGGTCCGAGTGGCCACCCGCTCACCCTGCCACCGCGGCGGCGGCGCGAACGGCCGCAGCGGCCCCCGTTCGACTTCCGTAAGCACGTCGTACCCGCCGCGCGGGGCCCGGTGGCGCTTCGATGAGGGCGTGGATTCCAAGCACCCCGGCGCCCGGCGCCGCCCCCGCCTCGCCCTCCCGCCGCCGCCCGCGTCCCTGCGCCGCGGCCCGTTCCGGGACGGCGTCTTCCGCTCGGCCCTGCACGAGCCGCGCACCGCCGTCGTCCTCGGCCGGTGGCTGGGCGCCGCGCTGGTGGTCTGCTTCCTGACCGGTCTCCTCAGCCACCTGCTCCAGGACCCGACGGGCCGGCTCGCGGGCCTGCTGCCCGCGCGCCCGGTGAACGGCTACCGCGTCACCCAGGGGCTGCACGTCGTCAGCGGGATCGCCGCCGTCCCGCTGCTCGGGGCCAAGCTCTGGACGGTCTACCCGCGGCTGTTCGAGTGGCCGCCGGCCCGGAGCGTGGCGCACGCGCTGGAGCGGCTGGGCATCGCCGTCCTGGTGGCCGCCCTGCTGCTGGAACTGTTCACCGGCCTGCTGAACACCCTCCAGTGGTACCCGTGGCCGTTCCCGTTCCGGCAGACCCACTTCTGGGTCGGCTGGCTGGCCACCGGCGGCCTGCTGGTCCACCTCGCGGCCAAGGCGCCGCTGATCGCCCGGAACTGGCGCCGGCCCCGGCTCACCGTCCCCGGGCGGCGCGCCTTCCTGACCTCGGTCGCCGCGGCGGTCGGCGCGGTGACGCTCACCACGGCCGGGCAGAGCGTGCCCTGGCTGCGCCCGCTGAACCTGCTGGCGCCGCGCCGGCCCGACCTGGGCCCGCAGGGGCTCCCGGTGAACCGCACCGCCGCGCAGGCCGGGACGGTGGAGGTGCCCGCCGGCTGGCGGCTGCGGGTGGACGGCCCCCGGCCGTACGAGATCGGTCTCGACGAACTGGCCCGGCTCCCCCAGCACGAGGCGGTCCTGCCGATCGCCTGTGTGGAGGGCTGGAGCGCGAGCGCCCGCTGGGGCGGCGTCCGGGTGGCCGAACTGATGGCCCGGGCCGGTGCGCCGGCCGGCTCCGCCGTGCGGGTCACCTCGCTGGAGGAGGAGGGCCCCTACCGGGTGATGGAGATGCCCGCGCAGTACGTCGACGACCCGCTCACCCTGCTCGCCCTCCGGGTCGACGGCGAGACGCTGGACGCCGACCACGGCTTCCCCGCGCGCGTCATCGCGCCGAACCGCCCCGGCGTGCTGCAGACCAAGTGGGTCGCCCGGCTGGAGGTGTCCCGATGACCGGCTGGCTCCGCGGCACCGCCCTCGCCGCCGGTCTCGCACTGATCGGCTACGGCCTCTACGGCCTGCTGACCGACGTCTACCTCACCGACCCGGCGCAGGTCCTGGTCTGGGGGATCGGGGCGCTGGTCCTGCACGACGGGGTCTGGCTCCCGCTGCTCTGCCTGGTCGGCGCCCACCTGGCCCGCGGACCGGTGCTGCGCGGCTGGCTGGTCGTGGCCGCCGCCGTGACCGCCGTCGGACTCCCGGCCGTGCTGCGCGCCGACGACGACCACGGCAACTCCTCGCTGCTGCCGCTGCCCTACCTGCGCAACTGGCTCGCCGTCCTGGCCGCCACCGCCGTACTCGCCCTCCTGATCGGGCTCGTCCGACGGTGGCGCCGGCCCCGGCCGGTCAGTCGCCCGGTACGCCGGGAAGACCGGTCGTGAGGCCGTCCAGTGCGTGACCGCACGGGCAGGCGCGCTCGGTGGGCAGCAGGCCGATCGTCTTGAACAGCACCGTGCGCAGCCGCTCGACGTTGCGCGCGAAGACGGCGAGCACCTCCGCGTGGGTGACCCCCTCGCCGCTCTCCACCCCCGCGTCGAGGTCGGTGACCAGGGCCACCGAGGTGTAGCAGAGGCCGAGTTCGCGCGCCAGGACGGCCTCCGGGTGGCCGGTCATCCCGACCACCGACCAGCCGTTGGCGGTGAACCACCGGGACTCGGCGCGGGTCGAGAAGCGGGGGCCCTCGATCACCACCAGGGTGCCGCCGTCCACGGGCTCCCAGGCGGCGCCGGCCGCCGCCGAGAGCGTGGCCCGGCGCCCCTCGGGGCAGTACGGGTCCGCCATCGACACGTGCACCACCTCGGGCACCGAGCCGTCCGGCAGCGGCAGTCCGTCGTAGTAGGTCTGCGCCCGGCCGCTGGTCCGGTCCACGAACTGGTCCGGCACCAGCAGCGTCCCCGGTCCGTACTCGGGCCGCAGCCCGCCCACCGCGCAGGGCCCGAGCACCTGGCGGACGCCGAGCGAGCGCAGCGCCCAGAGGTTGGCCCGGTAGTTGATCCGGTGCGGCGGGAGGCGGTGGCCGCGGCCGTGCCGGGGCAGGAAGGCGACCCGGCGGCCGGCCACCTCGCCGACGAACAGCGCGTCGCTCGGCTCGCCGTACGGGGTACGGGTCCGCACCTCGACCATGTCGTCCAGCAGCTCGTAGAGCCCGGAGCCGCCGATCACCCCCACATCCGCGCGGGGCACGATGATCTGATCGTCCGTCACTGAATCCACCTCTCTCACCTGACTGTGCCGCCACTGTAGGAGCCGGCGCCGGGAGATCCCGTGCGGACGGCCTTACGATCCGCGAACGGCTGCCGGGCGGACCGCGTGAGTGGCGTCGCCGCCCGGTAAGGACGCGCCTCCTCGGGCCCGCGACGGGCGGTTGCTCTTGCGCCCTCCTGCCCTGCTCCCTGCGCCCTCCTGCCCTGCTCCCTGCTGCCCTGGCTCCGGACCCCTCGGGAACGCCGGCCCATATGATCAACTTCTCGGGGCACCGGCCGAGGGCCGCCGCCCGTACATCGAATACAGGGGGATGATCACATGGTCGAACTGTCCACCGGACCGATGACCTGGGTGATGGCCGGCGACAGCATCACCCAGGCCGTCCTGCACACGCACGGCGCCCGCGGGTGGGTGGAGCACGTGCACGAACGCGTCGGCTGGCAGCTCGACCGACTGACCGACATCGTGGTCAACACCGGGGTGTCCGCCTGGCGCGCCACCGACGTCCTCGGCGCGTACGACCATCTCATCGGCCGGTTCGCCCCCGACGTGCTGTCCATCTCGCTGGGCACCAACGACGCCCGCGCCGGGCTCGACGGACTCGCCGAGTTCCACGCGTCGATGCGCGCGATCATCGCCAGGACCGACGGTGCCCAGATCGTGCTGCACACGCCCCTCGTGGTCAGCCGGGCCGGACGCGCCGCCCGCGCCGAACTGCCCGCCTACTGCCAGGCGGTGCGCGAGATCGCCGCGGACACCGGGGCCCTGCTGGTCGACCACGAGGCCTACTGGCTCGCCCACTTCCCCGACAGCGACCCGATCGCCTGGCTCGACGACCCCGCGCACCCCAACGCCGTCGGCCACCGGCACATGGCCGACCTCACGCTCCGCACCCTGGGCCTGGGCGAACTCACCGAGCTGTGACGACCCCGGGCCACCGGGCCACCGGGCGGCCGGTCACGGCCGGTGGGCGAGCAGCCCGACCGTCCCGGCGCGCCGGTTCCAGGCGATGACGGCCAGCGGCACCATGAAGACGAACGGCGTCCCGGCGTTCTCGCCGTGCATCGCGGTGAGCTGGGTGACGAACGCGAACGCCAGGAAGACGATCAGCGCCATGGCGGCCGGCCCGGCCAGGCGGCGGACCAGCAGGCCGACCGCGCCGGCCAGTTCCACCAGCCCGGTCAGGTACATGAACCAGTGGCCCGCACCGATCGCGTCGAAGACCTCCGTCGCGGCGGGCAGTGCGAGCAGCTTCGGGAGCGCGCTGGCCAGGGCGAAGAAGAGGGCGAGCAGCACCCGCAAAGCCAGGACCACACCGGCCATGGCCCTGCCGGACCTCGCGGTGGTCGTCACATCAGGGGCGGTGAGGGTGGTGATGTCGGACATGTCAGGTCTCCCCGGGTAGCGGGCGATGCTTTCCCAGGTTTGACCGCCGCCACCGCCCGAACTCATCGGTCCCGGAAGAACTGTTTCGTCCGCCGCCCCGGCAGCCCGCTCATGCCCCCTGACGACCCCGGCGACGAGGACGACCGGCTCCGTGCGGCGCGCGCCCGGGCCGTGGCGGCGTCGCCGGAGTGCGGGTCAGACGAACGGGAAGTACCGCGTGAAGGCCTGCGGAGTGACGGCGAGGAAGCCGTCGAAGGGCGCGTCCAGCTGCTGGATCAGCAGGATGGTGAACGCGATCAGCCCGGTCAGACCCATCACCATCACCACGTGGGTGGCGCTGCGCTTGATGCCGAACAGGAACATGAACGCCACCGTGAGTGTGCCGCCGATGACCAGCCCGACCCAGAGCACCGTGGAGAGGCTGCTCATCGCCGACGCCTCCCGGCCCCGGCGGGCGTCGTCGAGGGTGGTGAGGACGGCGAGCATCTCCTGCGAGGCGTTCTGCTGCGTGGGCGTGTCGTCCTGCGAGGAGGCCTGACTGACCGTCCGCAGCTGGTTCAGCAGCCCCCAGCCGTCCGGGCCGAGCGGCTCGCGCGCCGCCATCCGCGGCCACTCGGCGTGCACGACCTGGACGGCGTAGGCGGTGGCCGTGGTGCGCAGCGCGTCGCGGCGGTCCGGCGGCAGGAGGTCGGCGAGCAGGTAGGTCTGGTGGAGCGCACCGGCCTCGTCCTGGGAGTGGTTGAGGGCGCCGCTGTGGATCTCCCAGACCGAGACCATCGAGAGGCCGAGCACCAGCGCGTACAGGACGCCGACCATCATCGCGATGTACTCGGCGACGTCCTCGCGCGGCTCGGCGTCCTCGGGGACGGGGAAGAAGCGCCCCTTCAACAGGACGATGGCGGCGGCCACCAGGGCGACGCCCAGGACGACGGCGAGTGTCTGCAACAGGTTCGACACGGTGGTTCCCGGGGTTTCAGCGGCGGAAGCGGGAGAGCGCCGCGACCGCGGCGGCGGCGGGCAGCAGGACGACCAGCAGGACGGAGGCGACCGGCAGGGCGTCCGGCGAGCGCCCACCCGGGCCCGGGGTGCGACCGGACCCGGCGGCGTGGTGCGGGCCGACCGGGGTGGCGGCGGCAGTGGGGGTGGCGACCTCCACCGAGGGGTTGCCGGTGGCCGCGGGCGACGGGGACGGCTCCGGGGAGGGGGCGGGGACGGTCGGAGCGGAGGGCGCGGGGGTCGCCGCGAGCGCCGCAGGCACCGGGACATCGGCGGGCAGGGCGGGCAGGGCGGGCACCGCAGGCACGGCGGGCGGCTCGGGGGGTGGCGCGGGAGCCCGCGCGGGGGCGGGGGCTGGGGCGGGAGCAGGAGCAGGAGCGGGAGCAGGAGCAGGGGCGGGAGCGAGAGCCGCCGGGGCGGCCGGGGCCGGCACCGCGGCTCCGGGCCCGGGCGGCGGCACGGCGGGGGCATCCGCCGGGGCCGGCTCGCCCGGTGGGGTCGTGCCGGGCGGCGGTACGGCCGGCGCCCCCGGCACCGTGGTCCCGCCCGGTGTGGTCCCGGGCGGGAGCACGGGCCCGGGGGCGGTGCCCGGCGGGTTCTCCGGCGGGTTCTCCGGCGGGTTCTGAGGCGGGTTCTCCGGCGGGTACTCCGACGGTCCGGCGGCCAGCGTGACGTCCGTCCCGGCGCGCGCGACCAGCAGCGGCGGCGGCACCGGCTCACCGCGCGGGCCGACCGTGGTGATGCCGTCCGAGCCCGTCACCTCGGCCGCGCTGCGGTACGTTCCGGGCGGCCGCCGGAGCACCGCCGCGCACCGCACCGTCCGGCCGGGCCCGAGCGCCAGCGGCGCCGCCGGGCCGTCGCCGCAGTCGATCCCGTCCGGCACCAGCACGTCACGCAGCCGCAGGTCGTGCAACGGCCGGTCACCCAGGTCGGCCACCGTGTAGCGGAGGTCGGCGGTGCCGGATCCGGGCGCGCCGGGGGCGGCGTCGACCGCCAGGCCGAGCGCGCTGACCACGCCGGTGTAGCCGGACGGGGCGGTGGCCGCCACCTCCCTGTCGGAGTGTCCGGACCGGCCGCGCGCGGTGGCGGTGGTGTCGTGGACACCGGCCTCGGCGGTGAGCCGGAGCGTGCAGACGACGGTGGCGCCGACCGCCAGCGGTCCGGCTTCGGGGCAGGGCACCGGCCGTCCGGCGTCGGTCACCCGGATCCCCCGCAGGCCGGTCTCCCCGGCGTTGGTGAGCCGGTACTCCTTCACCACGGCCGTGCCGCCCCGGACGGCGGGGCCGGGCGGTCCGGTGACGGTCACGGTGTTCACCCGGACGGCGAGCGCCAGCCCGGCGCAGTCCCCGTCCCCGGCAGATGTCGCCGCCAGGCTCGGCAGTGCCAGCAGGAGGAGGAGCAGGAGCCGACCGCCGTGGCCACCCATCCGTGCCCCCTCGGTATCCGACGATCCGCCAACCCGTTCATCCTTGGGTCCGACCATCCTCCGAACCGGTCCGGAACACGCGGCCCCCGTCCGACACGCCGCCCGATTCACCCGGCCGGCGCTGCGGGGCGCCCGGGACCGCTCCGCCCTCGGCCGGCGCGGCCGCCGTCCGCCGCACGCCCGCCCCGCGCCCGCACGCCGCCGTGGACCGGAGGCGAGCGGGAGGGCGCGGTACCCGGCCGGCGAGCGCGGGCCGTCCCGTCGGCTCTGCCCTCGGCGAATCTGCGGCGGGCAGAGAATCGCCCTGCGGGGATCCTCCGGGGGCAAGAGTGGGGTCGACGGCATCCCGCATCGACAAGGAGATCCCGATGACTCCCCTCACCACGGCCCCGCCCCGCGCGGACGAGGGCTCCCGGCCGCCCACCCGCTTCGACGACCACCTCGCGGCCCAACTGCTCGCCCAGCGGATCGTCCTCCTCGGCACGGAGGTCGACGACGTGTCGGCCAACCGGGTCTGCGCCCAGCTGCTGCTGCTGTCGGCGGAGGACCCGCGCACCGACATCTGCCTCTACATCAACAGCCCCGGCGGCTCGGTCACCGCGGGCCTCGCCATCTACGACACCATGCGGCTCATCCCGAACGACGTCTCCACCCTGGCGATGGGGTTCGCCGCCAGCATGGGCCAGTTCCTGCTCACCGTCGGGACGTCCGGCAAGCGGTTCGCGCTGCCGAACGCGCGGATCATGATGCACCAGCCCTCGGCGGGCATCGGCGGCACCGCCGCGGACATCGAGATCCAGGCGGAGAACCTCCAGTTCACCAAGAAGGCCATCGAGCGGATCATCGCCGAGCACACCGGGCAGAGCGAGGAGACGATCACCCGGGACGGCGACCGGGACCGCTGGTTCACGGCCGAACAGGCCCGGGAGTACGGGATGGTGGACCGGGTCCTGGAGTCGCTCGCCGACGTCCGCCCGGCCTCCTCGCGGCCGCGGATGGGGCTCTGACATGGGGTCGTACACGGTTCCCTACGTCATCGAGCGCACCGCACAGGGCGAGCGGTCCTACGACGTCTTCAGCCGGCTGCTGAACGAGCGGATCATCTTCCTCGGCACCGAGATCGACGACGGCTTCGCCAACGTCGTCATCGCCCAGCTCCTGCACCTGGAGTCGGAGAACCCGGAGCGCGAGATCTCGCTCTACCTCAACTCGCCGGGCGGGTCCTTCACTTCACTGATGGCGATCTACGACACGATGACCTTCGTGCAGGCGCCGATCTCCACGTTCTGTGTCGGACAGGCCGCGTCGACGGCGGCGGTGCTGCTGGCCGGCGGAGACCCCGGACGGCGGTTCGTGCTCCAGCACGCACGGGTCCTGCTCGGCCAGCCGGCCAGCGGCGGCCGGCAGGGGACCGTCTCCGACCTCAGCCTCGCGGCCAAGGAGATGGTCCGCATCCGCTCCCAGGTCGAGGAGGTCCTCGCCCGGCACACCCGTCACGACGTGGCGACGCTGCGGGCGGACATGGACCGGGACAAGGTGCTCAGCGCCGAGGAGGCCGTCTCCTACGGCCTCGCCGACGAGGTGCTGAGCCGGCGGAACGTGCTCGTCTGACCCCGCCCGGGGCCGTGGGCGCGGGCCGGTCGGACGGCGAGCGCACGGCGGCCGGCCCGGCGGCGTGTGCCGCCGGGCCGGTCCGCGCGACGCGCGGTCGCGGTCAGGCCGCGAGGCAGAGACCGTCGTGGCGCGACGGGGACGACACCCGCCCCCGGCCCACCGAGCCGTGACCCACCGAGCCGTGCGCCACCCGGCCGCGCCCGCCCCGGGCCAGCTCGTCCTGGGCCAGCGAGAGCAGGTCGGCGAGGCCGAGGCCCAGGGAGCGGGCGGCGGCCGCGAGCACCTCGGAGGAGGCTTCCTTCCGTCCGCGCTCCAGCTCCGACAGGTACGGCACCGAGATCCGGGCCGCCTCCGCGACGTCCTTCAACGTCCGCTCCTGGGCCAGCCGCTCGCGCCGCAGCGCGTCGCCGACGAGGTCGCGCCACAGGGGTTCCCGGGGCGCGGGGGTCGGGGGGACCCCCGCCGGCCGCTGCGGGGGGCGGGCGGCCGCACCGGGGCCGGGTGAGACCGGCGGGCGCAGCGGGATGACGCGGGCTTCGTTCGGCGTAGGAGTGCTCACACCTTCAGCCTAGGGATCCCGGGCGCCGTGGGAAGGGCACGGCGTTCTGCCCTGGGTGAAGCCGCGGGGAACCGCGACCGGGCCGCGGCTCCCGCCCGTTGTCCGGGGCGTGTTCGATCGGCCGTCGACCGCTGAGGCGCCGCGCCGGCGTGGCGGGCCGCCCCGGCGCCGGACCCGCCGGCGGGTCAGCTCCTCGGGGGTGCGTCCGGCCCGCGGTGGCGGCCGGCCCGGCTCCGGGCCGGGGCCGCGTCAGTCGACGACGACGACCATCTTCCCCAGGGCCTGCCCCGCCTCCATCACCCGATGGGCCTCGACGATCTCGCCGAAGCTGAAGACCCGGGTCGGGCGGGCCTTCAGGACGCCCGCCTCGACCTCGGCGCAGATCGCCTCCAGGGGCACGTCGGCGAGCGGGAACGCCGGTGTGCCCAGGACGAAGGCACTGCCGAAGAAGCTGAGCCCGACCGCACCGGGCAGGTCGGCCATCGGGTCGAAGTCGGCCACCGGTGCGAAACCGCCGAGGAAGCCGACCTGGCAGACCCGGCCCCGCGGGCGGACCGCGGCCAGCGAATCGCGCAGCACGCTGTTGCCGACGATGTCGAGCAGGGCGTCGACGACGAGGCCCCGGCGGCCGACCTCCGCGGCCAGGTTTCCGTCGTCGATGAGCACGTCGACGGCCCCGAGGTCCTTGAGCAGGGGCCCGTGATCCGGGTTGCGCGTGGTGGCCAGCACGTCGGCGCCGTGCCGGACGGCGAGGTTGACGGCGGCCTGCCCGAGCGAGGAGGTCGCGCCCCGGACCAGCAGCGTCTCCCCCGGCCGGAGGGCGAGGTTGCCGTGCAGGGCGCTGTGGGCCGTGGCGTACACCTCGGGCACGGCGGCCAGATCGGCCCAGGAGAGCCCGGACTCCACGGCCACCACATGGGTGGCCGGGACGGTCACCAGCTCGGCGTAGCTGCCGTTGCGGGTCCGCCCCATCCCGCCGAGGATCGCCACCACCCGGGTGCCGACGGGGAGTTCGCCCGAGGGGTCGGCCTCGACGAGGCCGGCGCACTCGATCCCGGGGACGGCCGCCACCGGGCCCCAGGCCCCGCTGCGCATGTACGCCTCGGCGTGGTTGAGACCGAACGCCTTGACCCGGACGAGGACCTCGCCGTCGGCGGGTACCGGGTCGGGCAGTTCGGTGACGGCGAGCACCTCGGGGCCGCCGTGGGCGGAGATGACGATGGCCTTCATGTCCGAACCTCATTCTTGAGTAGTCATTCAACTATGGGGCCGAAAAAGAGGGCCACCGCGTACGGTGGCCCGGGAACGCCGCGCCCGTCAGGAGAGCGCGACGAAGGCGCTGTCGACGACGGCCCGCAGGACCGCCGCGTCGGGGTTGGCCTTGCCGACGACCATCAGCCCCTGGCAGGTCGCCACCAGCAGCTTGGCGCTGCCGGCCGCGTCGAGCGAGCTCCTGACCTCGCCCCGGCGGACGGCGTTCTCCAGGGCGTGGGTCATGCAGCGCTCCAGGCGCGCCAGGTGGCCGCGCACGACGGCCGCCGCCTCGTCGTCCTCCGCGGCCTTCTCGATGGCGGTGTTGACCAGGAGGCAGCCCTGCCGCCCCTCGGGGCTGAGCAGGTCGCGGATCAGCCCGTCGAAGTAGCCGCGCACCTGCGCCACGGAGGCGCCCGGCGCCTCCAGCTCCCCGAGCTTCTGCGGGACGACCAGCTTCGAATAGCGCTCCAGGGACTTCACGAAGAGCGCGTGCTTGCCCCCGGGGAACGCGCTGTAGATGCTGCCGGGCTTGACCCCGGTCGCCTTCACCAGATCCTCGATGGAGGTCGCCCGGTAGCCGCGCTCCCAGAACCGCCGCATCGCCTGGTCGAGGACGGCGTCGGGGTCGAACTCACGTGGCCTGGGCATGGGGAAAACATACCTGAGCGCTCATTCAAGAACAAGCCCCGCACCACCCGCCGCGCGCGGTGGTCCCGCGGCGCGGCGAGGCCGAACCCGGCAATTCCGTGGTTCCCGACAAACCGTCACCTATCTTGTCAGCGCAGGGCAGTGCCCGGGGCAGCAGCGGGCGAACCGTCGTCGGTCCGCCTCGCGAGGACGCCCGGCGCAGCCCTCGTCCACGTCGTCTCGGCTCGCGGCCACGGTGCCCGGTTCCGGCTCGACCGCAGACGCGGGACCTCCCGCGAGACGTCGCTCCCGATCCGCAAGGAGGCAGTACACCGTGCAGAGAACCACACGTCTCGCCCTGGCCGTCGCGACCGCGCTCGCGACGGCCGTCGCCGGTGCCCCGGCCGTCGCCGCCTCGACCCCCGAGGCCGACCCGCACACCCGAGGCGGCCACCACGCCGTCTTCGTCCAGACCGACGACCCGGCGGGCAACCGGATCATCGCCTACCGGCGCGCGGACGACGGCCGGCTCACCCCGGCGGGCAGCTACGACACCCAGGGGCTCGGCGGCGTGCTGGACGGGTCGGTCGCCGACCACCTCGCCTCGCAGGGGTCCCTCACCTACGACCCGGAGCACGCCCTGCTGTACGCCGTGAACGCCGGGAGCGACACCGTCTCGGTCTTCTCCGTGGACGGCGACCGCCTCGCGCTGCGGCAGGTGGTCGGCTCCGGCGGACGCTTCCCGGTGAGCGTCGCCGTGCACGACGACGCGGTGTTCGTGCTCAACGCCCTGGACGGCGGCTCGGTCCAGGGCTACACCGTCCACGACGGCCGCCTGCACGAGCGGGCCGACTGGAACCGCTGCCTGGGGCTCGACCCGAACGCCGCGCCCCAGTTCACCAACACCCCCGGCCAGGTGGGCTTCACCGGCGAGGGCGACCAGTTGGTGGTCACCACCAAGGCCAACGGCAGCAACCTGCTGGTGTTCGGCCTCGACCGTTCCGGCACCCCGGCCGACTCCCCCGTGGTGACGCACCTGCCCGGCGCCGTGCCCTTCGCCTTCGTCCCCCACGGCCGGCACGGCCTCCAGCTGGCCGAGGCGGGCACCAACGCCGTGGCCACCTTCGCCGTCCACCCGGACGGCACCGCCTCGCAGCAGGCCTTCGCGGCCACCGGCCAGTCGGCGACCTGCTGGATCGTCGCCGTCCGCGACCTGCTGTACGCCTCGAACGCGGGCAGCTCGACCCTCAGCGGCTTCCGGACGGCCGACCACGGGCGGCAGTTGACCGCGCTGGGCAACACGCCCACCCACCCCGGCACCGTCGACGCGGCGGTGTCCTCGGACGGGCGCTACCTCTACGCCCAGACGGGGGTCGACGGCGTCGTGGACGAGTTCGCGATCGACCCCGACGGCTCGCTCACCGCGCTGGGCTCGCAGACCGTGCCCCAGGGGGTCGGCGGCGAGGGCATCGTCGCCTTCTGACGGGCGCGCCGGCAGCTCCCGGAACGCCTGTGCTCCGCCGCCCGGGCGGGCGGCGGAGCACAGGGCTGTCGGGCGGGACCGGACGCGGGATCAGAAGGTGAGGTTCCAGGCGTCGATCGTGCCGGTGTCGCCGGAGGCGCCGTCCTTGACCCGGAGCTTCCAGGTGCCGTTCGCCGCGCTCGCGGAGGCGTTCACGGTGTACGTCTTGGCGACGTTGTCGGCACTGTCGCCGTTCGCGAAGTCCTCCAGCAGGTAGACCGTGCCGTTCGGGGCGACCAGGGAGATCACCAGGTCACCGCGGTAGGTGTGCTTGATGTCCACGCCGACCTTGAGGGCGGCGGGGGCGTTGCCGGTCACGCCGGTGACGGCTATCGGGCTGTCCACCGTGGCGTTGTCGGCGATCGCCGCGTCGGTCAGGTTCTCGAAGTACGTGCCGGTCGGCGGCGTGGTGGTGCCGCCGACCGCCTTCAGCGCGTCGACCTGGCCGTCGCCGAAGAAGGCGTTGTTCGCGGTGGTGCCGGTGCAGCGGCCGTCCGAGCCGGGGCAGGCCACGTCGTTGGCCTGGGTGGCGAGGCGGGCCCGGATGCCGGCCGGGGTGAGCGTCGGGTCGGCACTGGCGATCAGCGCGGCCACGCCGGTGACGTGCGGGGAGGCCATCGAGGTGCCGCTCTTGGTCCCGTACTTGCCGCCGGGCAGGGTCGAGTAGACGCCGTTGGCGCCGTCGCCGCCGGGGGCCGCGACGTCGATGACGCCCCTGCCGAAGTTGGAGTAGGAGGCCTTGGCGCTGCCGCTGCCCACGGCGGCGACGGTGACCACGCCGGGGAGCTCGGTCGGGATGTCCAGGCAGGCGTTGCTGATGGTCCGGGTGACCGGCGTCGAGTCGTTCGGGCTCTCGCTGTCGGTCGTCTTGTTGGCCAGGTCGTAGTCGGAGTTGCCGGCCGCGGCGACCTGGAGCGAGCCCTTGCCCTCGGCGTACTCCTGGGCGCGCTTGACGCCCTCGATGATGGCCGCCTGGTCGACGTTGTCCGGGCAGTTGAACTGCCACGGGTCGGTGTAGTAGCTGTTGTTGGTCACCTTGAAGCCGTGGTCACCGGCCCAGACGAAGCCGCAGACGGTGTTCTCGGCGTAGAAGAGGGTGCTGGTCGGTTCGGCTATCCGGACCGAGGCTATCTTCACGCCCGGGGCGACGCCGACGACGCCCTTGCCGTTCTTGGCCGCCGCTATGGTGCCCGCGACGTGGGTGCCGTGGGTGTCGACGTCCCGCCAGGCGCCGGTGCGGGTGTCCGCCTTGCCGTAGGCGCAGGAGGCCGAGTCGGCGGCGTCGAAGTTCGGCGCGAGGTCCTGGTGCTGGTCGTCCACCCCGGTGTCGAGGACGCCGACCTTGACGGTGGCGGAGCCGGTGCTGACGGCCCACGCCTGGTCGGCCTTGATCTGGGTCATGTCCCAGCGGTTCGACTCGGTGAGGGTGGTGGCCGCCTGGGCCGGGTTGGCGGGAAGCGCGGGGTTGTAGGCGTCGGCCGGCACGTCGGAGGTGCGGGTCGCGCCGACCTGCTGGACACCGGCGGCGCCGCGCACCGCGGTCGCGAAACCGGCCGAGGTGGAGTGGGCCACGATCACGCCGATCGCGTCGTAGCTCGCGAAGACCGTGCCGCCGTTGGCGGTGACGGCGCTCCTGGCGGCCGCGGTGTCGGCGGGTGCGCTGATCACCAGGTAGGCGCGCGTCCCGGCGGCCCAGCCGGCGGCGACCTGCGGGGCGGTGGCGGCGGCGGGCGCCGCGGCGGCGGTCGGCACACCGGCGGCGGCGGGCACCCCGGCGGCCGTGGGGGCGGCGGCCGCGAGGGGGGCGGCGGTGGCCGTCACGCCGGGGACGGCGAGCGCCAGGGCCGAGAGGACGGCGAGCGCGGCGGCCGGGCGACCGAGCCGCCGGGATATCAGGGGTGACACGTGTGTCCTCCGATCGGCCCGTGCGTGAGGGGTTCGCACGGAGTTTGAACGCAACATGCCAGATCAGTGAGCACTTGGGGAAGGCTTTACGCGTGACGGCTTGTCACAAGCGTGTCAACTTTTGATGTCGCCCCGGGGCCGCCGCCCGCGCCCGCGTCGCCCGGCGCCCCCGCCGCCGGGCTCGTTCGTGCACGAGCCCGACTCCCCCCGCCCCCGCGGCCGTTCACCCCCGGAGCCGCGCGGTCACCACCTCCAGCACCGCGTCCCGCTGTTCGGCCAAGTAGAAGTGGCCGCCCGGGAACACCTCCAGCTCGAAGGCGCCGGTGGTGTGGCGGGCCCAGCCGCCGGCCTCGTCCAGCGAGACCCGCGGGTCCGCGTCCCCGGTCAGCGCGGTCACCGGCGGCGACACCACCGCGTCCGGCGCGCACCGGTACGTCTCGATCGCGGTGTAGTCGCTGCGCAGCGCCGGCAGGATGACGGCCCGCAGCTCCGGGTCGGCGAGGACCCGTGCGTCGGTGCCGCCGAGCTCGGACACCTCCGCGAGCAGCTCGTCGTCCGGGAGCCGGTACACCGCCGACTCCCGGGGCCGGGAGGGCGCGCGGCTGCCGGAGACGAACAGGTGGGCCGGGCCGGCCGCGCCGTCCGCTTCGAAGCGGCGCGCCACCTCGAAGCAGACGGCCGCGCCCATGCTGTGCCCGAAGAAGGTCAGCGGCAGGTCGGTCCAGGGCAGCAGCGCCTCGTACACCCGGTCGGCGAGACCGGTGACGGAGTCGATCCCGGGCTCGCCGAAGCGGTCCTGCCGGCCGGGGTACTGGACGGCGAGCACGTCGGCGTACGGCGCGAGGGCGGTCGCGTAGTCGAGGAAGTAGCTCGCCGACCCGCCCGCGTGCGGGAAGCAGACGACCCGGGCGGGCGCCGTGTCGTGGGAGTGGAACCGGCGGAACCACGGGCTCTCGGTGGCGGTACTGCGGGCCATGCGGGACGACCTCCCTGAAGACGGGTCAGCTGCTGCGCTACCTCCCCAGTGTCCCCTGCCGCCCCGCCGCGCACCACGGGCCACCCGGCACCCGCGACCGGCCCGTCGCCGCGGCGCAGCCGCGCTACCGGGCCGGCTCGGCCGGGCCGAAGCGGACGGCCTCCGCGCGTTCCCGGGAGACCCGGTCCAGCAGCAGCACCGAGGCGGCCTCCGGGGTGGGCGTGCCGGCCGCGCCCGCGGCGTGCCGGGTGAAGGCGGCCAGCAGCCGGTCGAGGCCCCGGCGGTGGCGGGCGAAGGCCCGGCGCGGGGCCCAGCGCCCGCGCTCCCGCTGACCGGCGAGCGCGGTGACGGCGCCGACGTCCAGCAGGACGAGGTGCAGTTCACGGCCCTGACGGGCGGCGACGCCGGACAGCCAGCGGCGCATCCAGGCCCGGCTGCCGCAGTCGTGCACCAGCAGCGGACCGCCCCGGCGGACGGAGGCGCGCAGCAGGCGGAAGTGCTCGATCCGGGCCCACGGCCGGTAGACCGCGTACGGCAGGGCGGCCGGCATCACCGCCGCGCAGGCCTCGTGCACGGCCCGGGGGTCGACGGTGGCGGCCGCCCCGCTCCGGTCCGACCAGCGGCGCAGCAGGGTGCTCTTGCCGCTGCCGGGGAGTCCGGAGACCACCACGACCGCGCCCGGCGGATAGCGGACGGTGAAGGACTCACCGTCCGCGCCCCTGAGATCGACCAGGCCCCGCGGTTCCATCGCTGTCTGCGCCCCCTGCCGTACCGCGGTCCGCCCGCCCGGCGTGGTCGGCCTGTCCATGGTGCTCACTCATCCCCGTCGGTGCCCGACCTGGAACGATAACAACACCGACCGCCCTCCGGACCGCACGGTCCCCGGCCCGGCCCCCCGGCCGCTCCCCCGACCCGCTCCCCCGGCCCGGCCGCCGGACGGCGGGGTGATGTGATGGACTGTCAGATCGGACGCGGGTATCGGGAGTCGGGAGACGGCGCGTGACGAGGACGCGGACGGCGGGGACGGCGGGGCCGGCGGCGGGCACCGGGAGGGCCACGCACACCGGGCTCGTCCTCGACGGGCTGGCCCGCGATCCGGCCCGGGTCGCGCTGCGGTACGGCGAGTCGTCGCTGACGGCGCAGGAGTGCCTGGACGACGTGCACCGGTTCGCCCACGCGCTGGCCGCCACCGGTCTCGCGCGCGGCGACGGCGTCACCGTGCTGGCCGGGAACCGGCCGGAGGCGGTGCTGGTGCGCCTGGCGGCGAACCTGATCGGCTGCCGGGTCGCGATGCTGCCCACCGACCGGTCGGTGGCGGACCAGGTCGCGATGGCCGAGGAGGCGCGGACCGCCGCCTTCGTCTTCGCCCCGGAGCGGTTCACCGCGGCCGCGCGCCAGCTCGCCGGGGCGCTCCCCGCCGCGCTGCCGCTGGCCCTCGGCCCCACCCCGGTCGGGGCGGACCTCACCGCCCTGGCCGCGCCGCTCCCGCCCGTCCCGCCGGCACCCCGCTGGCGGCCGGACGACGTGATGGCGATCCGGTTCACCGGCGGCTCGACCGGCCGGCCGAAGGGGGTGCTGCGCCGCTTCGCCCGGCCGCCCCGGCCGGAGCTGGTGGCGGCGTCCACCTTCCTGCTCTGCACGGCCCTGTGCCACGGCGGCGGCACCACGGCCGACCTGGCCCTCGCGGCGGGCGGCACGGTGGTGCTCCAGGACGGCTTCGAGGCCGAGGCGGTCCTGGCGGCCGTCGAGCGGTACCGGGTGTCACGGGTGTACCTGCCGCCGCACCTGCTCTACCGGGTGCTCGACCACCCCGCACTCGCCCGGACCGACACCGGCAGCCTGCGCCGGGTGACGTACACCGGGTCCCCGGCCGCCCCGGAACGGCTGGCGGAGGCGACCCGCCGGATCGGCCGGGTGCTGCACCAGACGTACAGCCTGACGGAGTGCGGGCCGGTCACCCGGCTCACCCCGGACGAGCACCTCGATCCGAGGCTGCTGACCACCGCCGGGCGGCCGCTCCCGGACACCGAGGTCCGGATCGTGGACGAGGCGGGCGCGCCACTGCCGGCCGGCCGGACCGGGGAGATCTGCGTGCGGACGCCGACGGTGATGTCCGGCTACTGGCGTGATCCGGCGCTGACGGCCCGGGTGCTGCGCGGCGGCTGGCTGCACACCGGGGACCTGGGCAGCCTGGACGCGGCCGGGTACCTGACGGTGGCCGGGCGGCTGGGGCCGATGGCGATCGTGGACGCGCACAACGTCTTCCCGCGCGATGTCGAGCGGCCGCTGCTGGCGCATCCGGCGGTGCGGGAGGCGGTGA
This sequence comes from Kitasatospora sp. NPDC005748, assembly GCF_040630735.1. Lineage (NCBI taxonomy): Bacteria > Bacillati > Actinomycetota > Actinomycetes > Kitasatosporales > Streptomycetaceae > Kitasatospora > Kitasatospora sp. NPDC005748. Next base: position 148,741 of record NZ_JBEXYD010000009.1, on the reverse strand, counting down.
TGTTCGCGACCACCGGCCCGGACCGGCTGGAGCGGGTGCACGCCGCGGTCACCACCCGGCCCGGGGCGGGGGTGACGGCGCGGCAGCTGCACCGGTGGGCGCGGGAGCGCGGCGGTCCGCACGGTGATCCGTCGACGATCCTGGTGCTGCCGGAGCTGCCGCTGAGCGCGACCGGGAAGCCGGACTTCGACGCCCTGCGGACCCTGCTGGCGCAGGCGGGACCGGAGGAGGGACGGGAGGCCCCGGGGGCGGACGACGGGGTGACGGGCGGCGGGGCCGCGGGCGGCTGACGGGGTCGCGGGGGCGGGGTCACGGGCGGCGAGGCCGCGGGGGGCTGACGGGGGCGCGCAAAGGCTCCGGGGGCGCGTGGCGAGGAACACCGCGCGCCGCCGACGCTTCGAGTGCCCGCGCGTGCTCCCGGTGCTGCGGCGGATGTCCCACGGAACCGCCCGTGGACACTCGATCCTACGGCGCGTCCTGCCGATATCCCCGGCACAACTCCCGTCGCACCGCCCACCGGAGGCATCTGCCGTGACCTGGCTCCGCGTCCTCACCGCGCTCGGCATCCTCGCCGTGGCGGCCAGCGCCGTACTCGTCTTCGCGCTCTGCACCGCCGCCGCCCGGGGCGACCGCGGCAGGCGCGGCGAGCCGGAGCGGGACCTCCGCTCCGAGGCCGAGCGCAGCGGGCTGATCCGACGCATCGGCGACGACGGCTGACCTCGCCTCGCCACTTCCAAACCCCTTGCCCGGCAGACCAGTTGGCAGGACCCTCAAGCCATGGGCGCGCGCGGCGCCGCGGCAGGGGGGCCGAGCGATGGGGTGGGACGCGTACTTCTGGATCTCGGCCGGGCTGACGCTCGCGGCCTGGCTCGTCGGCCTGGGTGGCGCGATCGCGAGGGACCACGCGGTCGAGCGGGCGGTCCGCCTCGACCGGCAACTGCCGCTGCTCGACGTGGCCTTCCTGGCCGGCGGCCCCGGCCGGGTGGTGGACACCGCCCTGGTCGCCCTGGAGGGCGGGGGACGGCTGGTGGTCTCCCGGGCGGGGCAGGTCACCCTGACCGGCACCGGCACCACCGCCGACGACCCGGTCGAGCAGGCCGTGATCGACGCCACCGGCCCGCTGCGGCGCGCGGAACTCGCCACCCTGCGGGCCGAGGTCGCCCGGAGCGCCGCCGTCCAGAGCATCGGCGACCGACTGGAGGCGGATCGGCTGCTGATCAGCCGCAAGCTGCGGCGCCGCTACGCCCGCAGCCGGCTGGTGCTGCTGGCCGCACCGCTCGGCCCGCTCCCGGTGGCGGCCGTAGCGGGCGCGGTCGTCCTCCTCGACGGCTCCGCGCACCGGCCGAACTGGCCGGGCATGCTGATCGTGACGGGGGCCGCGGTGCAGATGACGGTGATCGTCCGACTGGTCGACCCCGGAGGCGACCGGGTACCGCGCTGGGTGCGCCACAAGCTCCGCGAGATCGGCGCCTCGACCAGCCGCTCGACCCAGTTCAACCGCGAGTACGTCGTTCCGGAGGTCCTGTTGGCCACGGGCCTGACGGTGCTGGGCGCGGTCGCGGTCAACGGGGTGCTGTCGGTGAAGGACGAGGCGCTGCAGACGGCCCTGGTGGCCGCTGCCGCCCAGCAGGCGGCCGTGCCGGGCCAGATGGCGTCCGGCACCGGCCGGCAGGGCGGCGACGGCGGGGCCGGTGTCGGCGGATGGTGCGGCGCCTCCGGCGGCGACGCGGGCTCGGGGCACGGGTGCGGGGCGTCCGCCTGCGGCGGGTCCTCGGGGTGCGGCGGCTCCTCCGGCTGCGGGGGGAGCGGCTGCGGAGGCTGTGGCGGCTGCGGGGGCGGCATCTGACGTCGCGTCGAGCGGCCGGAAGCGGGTAGCGGGTAGCGGGTAGCTGCTTCGGGCCCACCCGTAGCGGGCACGCTATCGACGCCAGGACACAAGGTGTCCTAGGGTGAACGATGTGTCCTCGCCCGTCGCTCCCGGCGGGCGGCACGGCGGCCACGCCTGCCCAACGGCCGCGCCGTGCCCGGGCGTTCCCCTACGAAGGAGAAGCACAGCCGATGGCAGAGACCCTCACGGCCACCAAGGCGGAGCTGGTGGACCTCGCCCACCGCAGAATGCAGAGCGCCATCCCCGACAACGGCTGGACCACCCGGCAGAAGCTCGCGCTCACCTGCCGGATCCTGTTCGACGCCGGACACGACTCCGGCCTGGCCGGCCAGATCACCGCCCGCGCCGAGGAACCCGGCACCTACTACACCCAGCGGCTCGGCCTGGGCTTCGACGAGATCACCGAGTCCAACCTGCTGCTGGTGGACGAGGACCTCAACGTCCTGGCGGGCGAGGGGATGGCCAACCCCGCCAACCGCTTCCACAGCTGGGTCTACCGGGCCCGCCCGGACGTCGAGTGCATCATCCACACCCACCCGCTGCACATCTCCGCGCTGTCGATGCTGGAGAAGCCGCTGATCGTCTCGCACATGGACCTCTGCCCGCTCTACGACGACTGCGCGTTCCTGGAGAAGTGGCCCGGCATCCCGGTCGGCAACGAGGAGGGCGAGATCATCACGGCCGCGCTCGGCGACAAGCGCGCCCTGCTCCTCGCCCACCACGGACAGCTGGTGGCCACCGGCACCGTCGAGGAGTCCTGCGTCCTCGCGGTGCTGTTCGAGCGGGCCGCCCGGCTCCAGCTGCTGGCCTCGGCCGCCGGACGGATCCAGTTGATCCCCGAGCTGCTGGCCCGCGAGGCGCACGACTGGATCTCCACCCCCAAGCGCGGCCAGGCGTCCTTCGCCTACTACGCCCGCCGCGCCCTGCGGGCCGGCCACGGCGACGCGCTCGACTCCCTCGCCCCGGAAGGCGGTCGCTGACATGGCCGGTCCGACCCTGGAAGGGATCATCGCCTACCCGGTGACCCCGTTCTCCCCCACCGACGGCGGTCTCGACACCGCACGCCTGGGCACCCTGATCGACCGGCTGGTCGAGGCCGGCTGCCACGCCGTCGCCCCGCTCGGCTCGACCGGGGAGAGCGCCTACCTCGACGACCAGGAGTGGTTCACCGCCGCCGAGGCCTCGGTGGCGGCGGTGGCCGGGCGGGTGCCCACCGTGGTGGGCATCGCGGACCTCACCACCCGCAAGGCCGTCCGCCGGGCCCGGTTCGCCGAACAGGTCGGCGCCGACGCCGTGATGGTCCTGCCGCTGTCGTACTGGAAGCTGGACGAACGCGAGATCGTCCGCCACTTCACCGAGGTCGCGGGCGCCGTCTCCGTCCCCGTGATGATCTACAACAACCCGGCCACCAGCGGCGTCGACCTCTCCCCCGAGCTGATGGTCTCGCTGGTCGAACGGGTCGAGAACATCACCATGGTGAAGGAGAGCAGCGGCGACGTGCAGCGGATGCACCGGCTCAGCCAGCTCACCGGCGGCGAGCTGCCGTTCTTCAACGGCAGCAACCCGCTGGCCCTGGAGGCGTTCGCCGCCGGCGCCGCCGGCTGGTGCACCGCCGCGCCCTGCCTGATACCCGAGGCGGTGCTCGAACTCCACCGGGCGGTGCGGGTCGGCGACCTGGACGCCGCCCGGCGGTCCTTCTACCGCCAGCTGCCGCTCCTGCAGTTCATCCTGCGGGGCGGCCTGCCCACCACCGTGAAGGCCGGCCTGGCCCTGCGCGGGCTGGACGTCGGCGTGCCACGCCAGCCGCTGCTACCGCTGGACGACGAACGCACCAGCCACCTCAGCGAGTTGCTCGCCGCACTGGACTGACGACGCGTCAGGGCAGGCTGGGCACCCGGTCCGACGGGCCGGCCGGGTCGTCGTGGATCACCACGAGGATCGCGGCCGGCTCCGGACCGGTGCTCCGGCAGCGGTGCGGCAGCGACGAGTTGAAGTAGACGCTGTCCCCCGGGGCGAGCCGGACCGTCCGCTCGGGGAACTCCAGCTCGACCGCCCCGGCATGGACGAAGAAGAACTCCTCACCCGCGTGCGACTTGAAGGGCGAGTCGCCCAGCTCCAGCGGCGGGTACATCATGAACGGCACCATCCGCTTGCCGCTGAGACCGGTCGCGATGCCCTCGTAGTGCGGGGCGCCGGGGCCCGTGCCGTCGGCCATCGGCGTCCGCTCGCCGGCCCGGACCACCGTGATCAGCTCGGGCTCCACGTCCTCCGCGAACAGGCGGCCGACGTCGACCTTCAGCGCGTGTGCCAGCTTGAGCGCGGTCGAGATGGAGGGGTCGCTGAGCCCCCGCTCCACCTTGGAGAGGTAGCTCTTGGTCACCCCGACCTGGGCCGCCAGCGCCTCCAGGCTCAGCCGGTTCTGCTTTCTCAGCACTCTCACGCGGCTGCTCATGCGGTACCTCTCGCCCCGGAACGTCCGGTCCAGTATCCCATCGCGCCCGGCCCGCCGCCCCGGGGCCGGGCGTCGGGGGCGGCCGGGCGGCGGGTGCGGCCGGGCGGACGCGTCAGTGGCCCGCGATGTCGTCCGGGCGGACGGCGATGTGGTCGGTGCCCAGGTCCACCGCGACCCGGTGCTCCATCCCCAGCGCCTCCAGGAACTTGACCGGCAGCTGCACCCGGCCGGTCCGGTCCAGCATCACGTACTCGGTCTCGTTCACCGACTCCTCGCCGTACTCGTCGGTCACCGTCCGCCGCAGCACCTCACTGCTGGTACGGCCGTCCCGGATCGCGACCGTACGGCGCACCTCACCGGCGACCATCGGGTCGTGGGTGACGATGACGACGGTGGCACCCAGCTCGCGGTTGACGGTGCGGAAGGTCTCGAAGATCCCCGCCGCGGTCTCGGAGTCGAGCTCACCGGTCGGCTCGTCGGCGAGCAGGACGGGCGGGTTGTTGGCCATGCCGACGGCGATCGCCACCCGCTGCTGCTGGCCGCCGGAGAGCTCACCCGGGCGCCGGTGCGCGAGGTCGCCCAGGTCCATCGCCTCCAGGAGCTCGGCGACCCGGGCCGCCTGCTGCCGGGAGCGGGCCGCGCCGCCGCCGCGGCCCCGCAGCTGCATCGGCAGCGCGATGTTCTCGGCCGCGGTGAGGAACGGCAGCAGGTTGCGGGCGGTCTGCTGCCAGATGAACCCCACCACCTCGCGCCGGTAGCGCAGCCGCTCCCGCGCCGACATCTCCAGCAGGTCGCAGCCCGCCACGGTGGCCGTCCCCGCGGTCGGCACGTCCAGCCCCGCCAGGATCGTCAGCAGCGTCGACTTCCCGCTGCCCGACGCGCCCACCAGGGCCACCAGGTCGCCCTGACGGATCGTCAGCTCAAGGCCCTGGAGCGCCTGCACCTCCACGCCCTCGGCGCTGAAGATCCGCACCAGGCGCTCGCAGACGATCGCCGCGTCCCCCGCGACCACCCGCGGCGCCGAGGCCGCCAGCGCCCGCTCCCGCAACTCGTCGAGCGTCGGGCCCTCGACGACCGCCCCGCCCTCGGACACACTGCTCACCACTGATCTCCTGTCGCCGCTGCGCCTGGGTGCGCTCCTGGTCGCGATTGCCACGCGTTGGTCCCCCTGCCGAACGCCCGGCCGGGGGCCCCGCCACCGCCGGACGCCCCGCCGCCGAACGCCCCGCCGCCGGCCGGTGGCCGCGCGGGCCGGGTGCCGGTCATCGCTGGTCCCCCGCCCGCAGTTCGGTGCTGATCTGGCGCCGGCCGGAGATCAGCGCCTCGGCCAGCACACCCGCGGTGACCAGCGCCGCCAGACCGAGGACCTGGAACAGCACCGGCAGCAGCGCCGGCCGCAGCCCGGTCGGAACCGGTGCGCCGACCAACGCGGACAGGTCGATCGCCGGACCGAGCAGGGCGACCGCGATCCACGCCACCGCGCCGCCGCCGACGGCCGCGACCAGGGTCTGCGGCAGCGTCTCGGCCACGATCAACGCCAGCCCCTGCCGGGGCCGCAGCCCCATGGTGCGCAGCCGTGCCAGCACGGCCGCCCGTTCCGGAGCCGCCCGGAGCAGCGTCAGCAGGACGGCGAGCAGCGCGAACCCGGCAGCACCGATCACCGCCGCCCAGAACAGCCGGGCCGCCGAGTGCTGCAACGGGTCGTTCGCCAGCTCGGCGGAGCGGGCGGCACTGGTGCGGACCAGGTACCCGGTCGGCACCGCGTCGACGTCCGACTCGGCCGGTGCCTGGGCCGCCGGGGCGGCCCCGGACGGCGAAGGCGCGGCGGTCGGCCCGGGCGTCGACGCCGAGGCCGAGGCCGACACCGCGGCGCCCTCCGGGGAGCCGTCGCGCAGCCCCACCGGTGCCAGCTCGCGCATCAGCCCCTTCAGCTGCCGCTCGTCGATGTCGCCGGTGGCGAACCACAGGTTGGCACGCTTGAGTTCGGGAAAGCGCGCGGTCGAGGGGCCGGCCGGGAGCACCACGAAGCGTCGGGTGGAGCTCTCCAGTGCCGGGGTGCCGTCGAGGGTACCGGCCGATTTGGCGAGCAGCTCCCACCCGTTGGGCATCCGCAGCCGGTAGCCCCCGTCACCGATCCTCCGCGCGAGTTCGGTGCTGAACAGGGCCGGTACGGGGGTGTCGATCCCGCCGTCGTCACCCGCGAGGACGGCCGGGTCGAAGGCGCCGCGACCGACGGACCGGGACAGCTCGGCGTACGTCCGCGGGTCCACGACCAGGGTGCTGACCCGGATCGGCCCGGCGTCGCTGCCCAGCAGGAACACGTCGTTGTCCCACCACACGGCGGTGGCCGTCCGCACCCCGGGCAGCGCGCCGGCCGCCGTGAGGAAGCCGGGCGGGAGCACGGCGCCGGTCGGTGCCCCGACGACCGCGTCGCCACCGACCGCGCTCCGGACGGCCTGCGCCCGGCCACGGTCGACGGCGTCCAGCACGGTGGCGCCGAAGCCGGCCGTCGTGACCGCCAGCATCAGCGCGAACACCGGCAGCACCGACGGACGCGGCCGGCCGCCCGATCCCCGCGCGGCCCGCGCCAGGCCCAGGAAGCCGACCACCCCCGAACCCCGGCCCGCCGCCCGCGCCAACAGGCCCACCAGCACGGGCTGCACCCGGGCCAGCACCAGCCCACCCGTCAGCGCCAACAGCAACGGCGCCGCCACCAGCAACGGGTCCAGCCCGTCGCCGGGCGGCACCACACCCCGGCGCCGGACCTCCAGCACCGCCGCGACCGTCACCGCCCCGACCACCAGCTCACCCACCAGCCGGCGCCAGCCACCCGGCGCACGCCGCGCCGACCACAGCAGCGCCGCCCGGACCGGCAGACCCAGCGCCGCGAGCAGCAGCACCACCAGCGCCGCGACCATCGATCCCCACCACCGGGGGGTCGGCAGCCACCACCACACCAGTCCGGTCGCCACCACCGCGGCCGGCACCACGGTCACCGCGCCCTCGCCGAGCAACCGCCGCACCACCCCGCCCCGCGAACCGCCGCGGGCCTGCAGCAGCGCCAGCTCACCGTGCCGCCGGTCCCCGGCCAGCCCCGCCGCCAGGCAGAGCACCACCACGGCCACCCCGGCCAGCCCGGCCGGACCGACCGCCGCCAACGGCGCCGCCGCGTCCCGGCGCGCCACCGCCTGCCCGAACAGCTCGGGCAGCTCCGAGCCGACCCGCAGGTCCTCGCGGCCGGTCAGCGCGGTGAGTCGCAGCGCCGTGGAGCCGGCGAGGTAGGAGGAGATCTCCTCCTTGGTCCGGTCCAGCTGGTCGGCGCGCAGGGCGGCGGTGTCGACCGGCAGCCGCCAGAAGTCCGTCGCGCCGCCGCCCCACGGGGCGATCCGGTCCGTCGCGTCGGGGGAGACCACACCGCCGGTGCGCCATCTGACCTTGGCGGTGGCCTCCCGACAGGCCCGCTCGGGGCACGGCAGGCCCACCCAGTACGGGTCGTCGGGGTCGTTGGCCACGTAGACGCCGACCACATCGGCCCGGACCGGCTCGCCGGTGAGCGAGGATCCGGCGTCGACGAGGTCGCCGAGGTGCATGCCGATGGTGTCGGCGGCGGCCTTGCTGATCGCGATCGGCACCGGGCCGTCGCCACCGCCGGCGCCGGGCCACTGGCCGGCCACCAGGGTGACCCGGTCGGTGAGGCCGTGCAGCGAGACCAGGTCGAGCTGGGGCGGCACCTCGTCGGGGCGTGCGTACCCGGTGTTGAGCATCGGGCGCGACTTGTTGCTGCGCGTTCCGTAGACCGGGCCGCTCGCCGCGAACCGGAAGGTCTCGTTCGGGTAGGAGGCGAGCTTCGCCGCCACCCTGTCCAGGTCGGCGGCGTCGTACTGGTGGCGCCCGGTGGCCAGCAGGCTGGTCCAGGACGGGCCTCGGTCGTGCAGGAACTCGCGCAGCGCGTCGTCGGTGCCCCGGTCGACGGCGCGCGGGAAGGCGGCGGCCAGCAGGACGGTGACGAAGGCCAGCGCGGCCATCAGCGCGGCGGCCAGCGGCGCCGTCCGCAGCCTGGTCCGCACCCAGGGCGCGGGGCGGTGCTCCGGCCTCGGCGCGGGGCGAGGGGTACCGGTGTCGGCCGGGGTGGTCACATCTCCTCCACGTACCGCAGCCGGGCGGCCACGTCTCGACGGCGGCGGCGCCCACTCAGGGAGGCCGACAGCAGGGCAACGGCCGTGATCGCGGCCGCGAGCAGCAGGGCCGGGCCCAACGGCAGGTCGACCAGCACCTCGGGCACCGGCCGGTGGGCGGACGGGGTGAGCACCACCAGCGGCACCACCAGGTGGACGGTCAGGGCGCCCAGGGCCAGCCCGACCAGGCTGCCCAGCGCGACCAGCACGCCCTGCTCGGCGGCGACCGTCCGGCTCAGCCGGCGCCGCGGGGTGCCGAGCGCGAGCAGCACGGTGAACTCCCCCGCGCGTTCGCGGGCCGAGGCCGCCGCCGCCGCGGCGAAGCCGATCGCCGCCAGCACGGCGCTGACCAGGGCGATCGCGGCGAGCGCGTTCTGCGGCGCGGCACCGACCGGGTCCGCGAGCAGCTCAGCCGCCACCTCGTCGCGGACCACCAGCTGCTGCCCCCCCGGTTCGGCGCGCAGCTTCGCGGCCGCCGCCGCCGGCACCCCGTCCCCCGGCCCGGTGGCGGGCAGCCACCACTCGGAGACGGCCGGCAGCTGCCGGCCGCCCGCGCCGATCTGCCGCGCGACGGTGGCCAGGTCGACGACGACCGCCCGGTCCCCGACCACCGGCAGCGACTCGACCACGCCCGTCACCTCGACCTGAAGCGTGACGCTCGCGAACGGCACCTGGACGAGGTCGCCGACCGCCGCTCCCACCGCGGTCAGATAGGCGCGGGTGGCGACCCCGGAGATCCCCTTCGGAGCCGGGGCGCCGGCGGGGGCGACGATGGCCTCCGCGCTGTTCCTGCCGCCGTGCCCCTTCTCGTAGTGGAGCTTGAGCAGCTGCCGCTCGCCCTCGCCCTCCGCCACCGGTAGGACCGCGGAGGAGGACAGCTCGTCGTCCGAGGCGGCGACGGTGGTCCAGGCGAGGCCGGCCGGGGCGGCGACGGGGGTGGCCGGTCCGGTGGCGCTGTCGGCGAGGCCGATCCGCCCGACGGTCAGCGTGCCGCTGAGCGGGACGACGCGGTCCGAGCCGAACACCACGACCAGCCCGGCCATCGTGAGCGGCGCGGCGGCGGAGCCGACCGGCGCGCCGGTCAGCGCCGAGAGGTCGGCGGTGGCCACCGCGCCGCCCTGCTCGGGGACCCCGGCCAGCGGGGCCCGGAAAGTGGCGCCGAACCGGTCGCGCAGCATCAGCCAGACCTCGGGGCGCGCGTCTGCCTGGGCGGCCGGCACATTGGTGAGCTCGACGTCGATGCGCCGGGGGCTGCCCGGCAGCGGGAGCCCGGCCTGCGCCCCGGTCGGGGCCGGCCCGGCCAGCGGCGCGAACACCTCCCGGGCGCTCTGCCCGCCCAGCAGGTCCGCCCGCACCGGCACCCGGTCCGCGAACCCGGCGGCGTCCAGCGCCAGCAGCTGACCCGCCGCACCGCCCGGCAGCGAACTCTCCTGCCGGACCACGGGAATCAGCCGCTCACCGCCCGGCAGCGCCCCGTACCGGCCGCCCTGCCCCATCGACGCCGTCGCCGACCCGAAGATCCGCAGACCGCCCGCCGACACGAAGTCCGCCTGGTCCCGCTGCGATCCCGACCAGCTGGCATGCTGACCCAGCGCCAGCACCCCCGTCGACACCGCCAGCACCAGCAGCAGCACCGGCCCCGCGGCGCGCCCGGGCCGGCGTGCCAGCTGCCACCCCGCCAGGGCCGGCGCCAGGCCCCGGCCCCGCGCCGCCAGCCTGCCGCCCAGCCGGGCGGCGAACGGCAGCAGCCGCAGCACCAGCAGGGTGCCGGCGCACAGCAGCAGCGTCGGAGCCGCCACCAGCACCGGGTCCAGGCCCAGCTTGCCGTCGGAATCCGCCGACAGCCCGCCGCTGTAACGCGCCAGCTGGAAGTAGGCCAGCACCGCCAGCGCCACCACCGCGAGGTCGGCACCCGAGCGCACCGCGCCCGCCACCAGCGCCTGCCGGCGCCCCGCCCGGCGCAGCACCGCGCCACCCGCGCCGCGGAACACCGCCGGAGCCGCCGTCAGCACCACACAGGCCAGCGCGCACACACCCGCGACCGGCCACAAGGTCCAGCTCAGACCGGTGTCCAACGGCACCCGGGACAACGCGCCGAACCGAGTCAGCGCCCGCAGCAGCACCGGGACCAGCAACGGCGCCAGCACCGCCGCCGGCAGCGCCAGCAGCACCGACTCCGCCGCCGAGAACGCGCCCAGCCGCACACCCGAGGCACCGCGCGCCGCGAGCAGGGCGTTCTCCCCCACCTGCCGGGCCGCCATCAGGTGCACCACCAGCAGGAGCACCGCGGCGGCGAGCACCACCAGTTGCAGCGCGCCGATCAGCAGGGTGGACCGGGCGACCAGCGCGCTGGAGTCCAGTTCCTGGAGGAACAGCGGCAGTTCGGTCGAGACCTGGAGGCCGGCCGAGGTGCCGAGCTCCGCGGCGAGGCCCGCGGCACGGTTCCAGACGGCGGCGGCCTCGGCGGCGCGGACGGTGGAGAAGTCGGCGCCGAGCAGCCAGCTCCGGCCGTTCTGCGGAACGCCGGCGGCGGTGAAGGCGCTGTCGTCGACCAGCAGCGGCCCGTAGGTGGTGAAGCCGCCGACCAGGATCTCGCGGCCGCCCACCGGGTCCAACCGCCAGTACGGGTCGGCGAGATCGGTGGCGCGGTAGACGCCCGTGAGCCGGACGGTGAGCGGCGCGCCGCTCAGGCGGTCGTCCAGCCGGACCTCGGCGGGCAGCGCCCCGGCGCTCAGGCCCAGCCTCGCGAGCGCCGCCTGTGGCACGGCCGCCTGGACCGGCCCGGCCCCGGCCGCCGCCGGCCACGCGCCCGCCACCAGGGTGACCCGGTCGTGGTCGAGCGTGGCGAGCAGGGTGAGATCGGTCTGCTTCGCGGCGGCCTGGCCGGCGGCGGGAGCGGTGGCGGTGGCGGCGGCCGGAAGGCCGTAGGAGCGGCTGCGGGTCAGGCTCTCGTGGTGCACGGGCAGTCCGCCGAAGAGCCGGCCGGCGTAGCCGGCGACCGCCGCGTCGTCGGCGGCCCGCTTGTCCTGGCCGTGCTCGGCCTTGACCAGAACGGTGGTCCGGGCGGCCTGGCCGGGTGCCTGAAGCGCCTGCCGCAGCCCCGCCTCCCCCACGGTGCGGTTGAAGGCCACCAGCGCGGTGAGCACCGCCGTGGTGATCAGCACCGTGAGCAGGACGGCGCCGGCCAACGGCAACCGCCCGCGCAGACGGCGCACGACGAAGCCGAGCATCCTGTTGCCTCCCCCGGAACATCCCGGTCGCGCCCGGCGCCGCCGTCCGGGCACTCTCCAGCCACGGGATGGACGCCTGTTACGCACCGCTACGGTGATCACCGGCGCTTGATCACCGGATAGCGGACGATGCTGTCAGATTCGCTCTCCAAACGGAAGGGACTTGCGCGAATCATGTAACTAGTGAGCAAATTCTCCGCGTTGGCAGTACATCGGACCCCCACCCGGCGGGACAGCAACAACGGGCCGGCCGTGGCACGCGGTTCAACGTTCGATCAAAATGCCATGCACACCTCAGCTTGAACGCCCGTCATCAGTACTTCACTTCAGTCGAGGAACACCCAGGGGGACGCCCAATGACGCAGCAACCGGCCGCCACCGTCACCACCGACATGGTCACCGTCACCGACCTCACCCACAGCTTCGGCACCGGCGACCGCACCGTCCACGCCCTGCGCGGCGTCTCCTTCACCGCACGGCGCGGCGAACTCACCGCCCTCAAGGGCCGCTCCGGCTCCGGGAAGACCACCCTCCTGAACCTGGTCGGCGGCCTCGACACCCCCACCGGCGGCACCATCACCCTCGACGGCACCGACCTCGCCGGCCTCGACGAGAACCAGCGGCTCGCGCTGCGCCGCGACCGCATCGGCTTCGTGTTCCAGTCCTTCGGCCTCATCCCCGTCCTCACCGCGAGCGAGAACGTCGGGATCCCGATGCGCCTGCGCAACGTCCCGACCCCCCAGCGCGAGGAGCGCGCCCGCACCCTCCTCGCCCTCGTCGGCCTGAGCGACCACGCCAACCAGCGCCCCGCCGAACTCTCCGGCGGACAGCAGCAACGCGTCGCCATCGCCCGGGCCCTGGCCAACCAGCCCGACCTCATCATCGCCGACGAACCCACCGGCCAACTCGACTCCGAGACCGGCCGCGCCATCATGGAACTGCTGCGCGCCGTCGTGCGCAGCGAAGGCGTCACCGCCCTCGTCGCCACCCACGACCCCACCCTCATGGAACTCGCCGACCACGTGATCGAACTCCATGACGGCCGGATCACCGAACCCACCCCCTGACCCGGCGGGTCGGCCCTTTCGGGGCAGCGGACCGTGCCCGGAGAGGCACGGCCCGCTGCCCGGCCGGCCCCGGTCCACCAGCTCAGAGCGTCCTGAACGTCAGAGCACCCTGAACTCAGAGCACCCTGAGCGCGGACTCGCAGGCGCGGCACCGACGGGTCCGCTGGGACGGCGGGTACCAGGGCTGCCCCGGCCCGGACGGCCGGTAGTTCTCGCGCTCCAGGTCGCCCGTGCCGATCCCGCAGAACGTGACCGGCCCCGGGTCCTCCGGCACCTCCGGGTCGGCCGGGGCCGCGTGCACCCAGCGGATCCGGGCGCCCACGTCGACCTCTCCCGCGTCCAGCACCTCCGTGGACGGCTCCAGCTCGACCAGTACGATCACTCCGCTCATACCTCGACCCTGCCCCCGCCCCGCACCGGCCGCATCCCGACCGCCGGGGCGGCGCCCGGAATCCCCGCCGGAGCGAATACCCGAATCCGGAGCCGGACCCGCCGGAATCCGCCCCGCACCGGAATTCCCGCGGGCCCGGACAAGGCGGAGCGCATTCCGAAGTACGGCGGCTCGCAATTCCCGGACCGCACCGCCGAGCGGCCGAAATCCCCCCGCCACCAGGGCCTCACCGCGGAACACCCGGTCCGTCGCCGGGAATCACCCCTGCCCCGGGAGAACGCTTTCCCCGGACGGGAGCGCGGGGCGCCGGACGGCGGCGGACCGGGCATTCCTCAGGCGCGCTGCCGGTCGATCTCGGCCTGGGCCTGCCTGGCCGCGTCGGCGAGGATCTGCGCCGCGTCTCCCCCGCCGACGACCTTCACGGCGGCCGCCGCGAACAGGGTGTTCACCGTGCCGTTCCACAGGGCGGGGCTGTACCTGCCGCACTTGGCGGCCAGGTCGACGGCCTCCTGCGCCGTACCCCCGCGCAGTTCGTCCGTGCTCGCGGCCGGCCAGCCACCGGCTGGCCGGCTGGCCGGCTGGCCGGCTGGGACAGCGTGTTCAGCCGTTCGGCCCACGACGACGTGCAGGGTGCGCGGGCCATGGACGCCTTCGGCGCGGTCGAGTTCGATGCCGCTGGTCGCGGAGGGGCCGCTGATCCAGGCGGTCGGCCGCACCGGGTCGAGCAGACCCATCGCGTCGGGGACGTCGGGAACGATCTGGTCGGCACGGTCGGCCGCCTCCCGCTCGCCGTCGCCGTCCTCCCGGACGGGCCCCGCGGGTGACGCCCGCCCGCCCGCTCGGCGGCGGCATCACCGCTTTGGGATGCGGCCGCACATCACGTTGCCGGGCTCCGCCGGGTCGGCGCTGATCCAGAACTGCGCCCACAGGAGCGCGAATTCGGCCCGGCTGAGGTACCCGTCACCGTCCAGGTCGAGCAGCTCGAAGACGTCGTCGGTCGCCACGCTCCGGCCGTGCCAGATGTCGACCAGACTGCGGTGCTCGGCGCGCGAGATGCGGCCGTCCCCGTTCTCGTCCACGGCGTCGAAAACGGTGTCGGCGGTCGCCGTGACGACCTCGCGCAGGGCGGGGAGCCGGTCGACGAGCGCCAGGAACTCGTCCATGCCGACCGTGCCGTCGTGGTCGGTGTCGGCGACCGTGCGCAGGTGGTCCCACCAGCCCGTCATGAGCGCCTCGACCCTGGCCCGCAGCCCCGCGTCCCGCTGGACGGCCGGCAGTCGGCTCCACCGTTCCGCCAGGGCCCCGAAGTCGCTCTGCCGCAAGCAGCCGTCCCCGTCCGTGTCGAACGCGGCGAAGACGTTGCGGAGCTTGCGCTGCTGGAACTCGCTGGCCATCGACGGGCCTCCCCTGTGCCGAACCGCTGCCGTACCGAAACCACTGCCGTACCGAACCGCTGCCGCCACCACGCGTGGTGACAGGATGGTGACGATAAGCGGCCGAAGCGGGCACCCGCCGGACTTCGGCGAAGAACCGGAGAATCCCGGCAGATCCACCGCCACCTGTGCTAGAAGCCGCCCCGTCCAGGGAGTTGAGCGACCCTCAGGCCGGGGTACGTGCCGGGGACGGCGCTCGGCCGGGCGGGGAAGGAGCAGACTGTGTCGGAGCAACGGCGGTCCGTCCTGCGGTACACCTGGCGCGGGAGCGAACGGGTGGCGACCGAGGTCGTCGCCTACGGCGTCGAGGGCGAGCCGCTGCCCGGCCGCCCGGGTGCGCCCCCGTGGGAGGCCGTCGGGGGGCGCACCACCGACCGGGTGCGCCTGACGGTGACGGACGACGAGGTGCGCCGCTGGCAGGACGCGCTCGCCGCCTACGTCCGCGCGGTCGATTCGGCCTCCGCCCGGCTCAGGGAGGTCTGGGCGGAGGTTTCCCGCCGGGGCGCGCTCAAGAGGGTTCCGGGAGCCCGTCGGCGCGGGGCGGTGCGCCTGGGCCGCGCCGAGGAGGTGTACACCGCCCACCTGGCGGCCGCCACCCTGGCCTACCGTCCGGTGCGTCAGGAGGTCGAGGCACGCGTCACGGTGGCGCGGGAGGAGGAACGAGCGGTCCGCGCTCGCGAGCGGGACCGCGCGGAGGCCGCACGGCTGGCCCACATCGCCGCCCTGCGGCAGTGGAAGCAGCGGTGGACCGACCTCGCCCGGGCGGCAGACCTCCGGACGTGGACCTGGCGCTACGAGGAGCAGACCCTCCTCGTCCTTCCCCAGGACGCCGGCCGGCCCGGGCAAGCGCCGCTGACCGCGCGCGAGGTGGCGAAGCTCCTCGTCGTACTGGCCGGACACGGGTGCACCCGCGTGGAGTGGGAGCGGGAGGCCCGCCGCTCGGTGGAGGAGATCGTCGGCCCCGGGCAGTTCCCCGCATGGTGGCGGGACGTGCTGAGCGCGACGGTGAACACCCGGGCCCGGGAGGCGGCGGAGCAGGAGATCACGTCCACGGCCGAACGGCTGGGCGCAGCCCTCGACACGGCCGGCCGACCCGGCATGCGGGTCTTCACCGTGGGCAGCCGGCAGTCCGTGTCCGGCTGGCACCTCGCCCTCGACCGGCCGCCGCGCCTCACCCGGCCGGGCGTCGAGCTGCCGGTCGTCCCCTCGGAGCCCGCCAATCGCGGCTGGAGACTCTGGAACTACGACGGCAGGGTCCTCCCCTACGACACGCTGACCCTGACGCTCGACCGGTCGCGGCGCGATCCGGTCGGCTTCGCCGAGGTGACGAAGGAGACCGTCTACAGCACCTTCACGCGCTCGGTGTGGTACCGCCGGACCCCGGCTCAGTTCGCCCGGTCGTTCCTCGACGACGAGGCCAGGCACTACAGCCCCTGGCACGAGAACGACCTGAGATTCCGCCTCGCCGACCACGCGGACGCCCGCGAGTTCGTGCCCTACGTCATGGCGCTCGCAGGGATGGTGACGTCCGCCCTCCTCGGCGTCGCCCAGCACCACGGCGTGGCGCTCTGACCGGCTTCAGGCCGGTGGACTCCACGAAGGACACGGCGCCGACGCCGACCGCCGGGACCGGCGTGGCCGGCCGTCGGTCGGGGCCCGCCAGGCGGCGCGGAGTCACGCGCCGACGGCGTACCGGCGGGTCTGCGGGTACCTGGCGTGATCACCCGCCAGCCGGTCCGTCGAGTCGTCCGCGCAGGCCGACAGCGCCCGGGGGGCGTCCGGGGTGTTGCCGTCGCGTTCGACCTCGCTCTCCTGGCGGTGGGAGTGGAGGTCGCGCGCAGGTCCAGGTTGTCCGCGAAGGCGTCGATGAGTGCCTGCACGGTGGCATGGCCGGGAAGTTCCGCCGGGAGGTCCCGCCCGTGGGCGTAGCGGGGCAGGATCGTGGAAAGCGAGGTCCCGGCGGGTCGGCGGCGCGTCCGGAGGTACTCCACCGGGTCGGGGACGCGGCCGTGGAGGGTGTTCGACAGCGGTAGGCCGTCAGCAGTCCGCGGGTGTCTTCGGTTCAGACCGTGCGGGCCGGGGAGCCGATCGCCACCTGGCGCAGGAGTTCGTCGTTGCCGCCGGTCCGCTTCAGCCGGTCCAGGAGCAGCTCGGCGGCCTGCTGGACGTCGAGAGCGCTCAGCGCCCGGCGCAGGGTCCACGCCGCGGGCGTGCGGGCGGGGCCGAGGAGGAGCTCCTCGTGACGGGTGCCGGAGGCCTTGACGTCGACTGCCGGGAAGACGCGCTTGTCGGCGAGACGGCGGTCGAGTCGGAGTTCCATGTTCCCGGTGCTCTTGAACTCCTCGAAGATCAGGTCGTCCATCCGGGAGCCGGTCTCGACCAGGGCGGTGGCCAGGATGGTGAGCGAGCCGCCGTTCTCGGTGTTGCGGGCCGCGCCGAAGAGCTTCTTCGGGAGCTGGAGGGCCGCGGCGTCGATGCCGCCGGTGAGGGTGCGGCCGTTGGCGGGGGCGGCGGAGTTGTGGGCGCGGGCGAGGCGGGTGAGGGAGTCGAGCAGCACGACGACGTCGTGGCCGAGTTCGACCAGCCGCTTGGCGCGCTCGACGGCGAGTTCGGCGAGCGCGATGTGCTCGCGGGCGGGCCGGTCGAAGGTCGAGGCGATGACCTCGCCCCGGACCGAGCGCCGCATGTCGGTGACCTCCTCCGGACGCTCGTCGACCAGGACGACCATCAGGTGCGCCTCGGGGTGGTTCCGGGCGATCGCCGCCGCGATCGACTGCACGACCATCGTCTTGCCCGCCTTCGGAGGTGCCACGATCAGACCGCGCTGGCCCTTGCCGATCGGGGCCACCAGGTCGACGGCCCGGCCGATCAGCTCCCGCGGACCGGTCTCCAGGCGCAGCTGCTCCTGCGGGTACAGCGGCGTCAGTTCGTGGAACGCGGGCCGGTGCCGGGCCCCGTCGACGGCGCGGCCGTTGACGGTGTCGATGCGGGTCGATGCCGGGCGGACGGTGCCGCCCCCGCGTGGGGCGGACGTGCGCGGGGCGGGCGTGCGCGGGGCGGGCGTGCGCGGGGCGGGCGTGCGCGGGGCGGTCGCGCGCGGGGCGGTCGCGCCGGTCAGCACGTCGCCGGTCCGCAGGCCGAGTGCGCGGACCTGGTTGGCGGGCAGGTGCACGTCGGTGGGCCCGGGGAGGTAGCCGGAGGTGCGCAGGACGGCTTTCCCCTCGCGGATGTCCAGCACGCCGGCGACCGGTACGAGGTCGCTGTCCGCGGCGGCGGCCGGCTGCGCGGGCCGGCTGCCCGGGCGTTCCGTAACCGCGGGCCGGGAACCGGACGCCGGCACCGGTGGCCGGCCGGGAGAGCGCTTGGCGATGATCGCCTCGACGAGTTCGTCCTTGCGCAGCCGAGCGGCGCCCGGAACGCCCAGGGCGGAGGCGAGTTGGTGGAGGTCGGTCTTCAGCAGGCCGTCCAGCGGCGCGGGGGTCGACGGTTCGGTGGTGGTGGTCACGAGAAGGTACTCCTGTGCTGTCGGATGATGGCGAAGGGTGAGGGGCGCCGGGCGGCCCCGGTGGGGCGGCAGGAACCGGCGACGAGCTGTTCGGCCCGGCGGGGCGCCCGGAGCGGGCTGCGGCGGTGCTCGGGCGGGACAAGCGGCCCCGGCGCGGCCACGAAGGGGCCGGGTACACGAAGGGGCCGGGCAGGGAAAGTTGGCTGCCTGCCGGGCGGGCACCGGTCGGGTACCGGCGATGCGTCGGGCAGGAGACCGCCGGAAGAAGCGGTTGGTATGACGGGATCCGGGCCGCTACGGCGGGGACTCCGGTGTGCAGTGGCGCCTGGTTCCCGCACCCTGAGGGTGGGCTTCCAGCATCGCCATAGGCAGGGTAGCACCTCGGGGCCTCGGCGTGACGCGGCATTTCCGTGCCACCCGGCCACGGCGCCGGCACCGGGGTACCCGCTGCCGCCCGCCCCTGCCCGGGGTGCCAGCTGCCCCCCGCCCCTGCGCGGACGGATGCGGTGAGCTGGGCGTGCCGGCGTACCACCCACCCCTCGCCCCTCTGTTGACCGGCCCATGATCACTCTTAATGATCATGGGCGGTACAGTGACCTCCTGTATCGATGTGTCGACAGAGGGGGATACAGATGAAGGTCCGTACGACGGCGGGGCTGGCGGCGCTGGTCGTGGGCGCGTCGCTGCTCGGGGTGCCGATGGCAGCGGCCGAGGACACGCCGGTGGCGCTCACCACCACGTTCAACAACCCGGCGGGGCCGGCCGCCTCCCAGGACGCCATCCGCAACCAGCTGATCTCCCTGATCAAGCGCACGCCGGCCGGAGCCGAGATCAACGGCTCGATGTACCTGTTCACCGACGGCGGTGTCAGCGCCGCGCTGATCGCGGCCAAGCAGCGCGGCGTGAAGGTCAGGCTCGTCGTGGACGGGGACGCCGTGCCGGCCTACGAGCCCGGCAGCAACCCGCCCAAGGCCACCGGGTCCGAGTACGCGACGCTCGCCGCGCCGACCGGCCTGGGCACCGACCAGAACGCCGACTCCTGGGTGCTGGCCTGTCCGGACACCCGCGGCTGCATCGGCAACCGGGCGCTGAACGACGACGACGACGGCGCGATCAACCACAACAAGTTCTTCCTGTTCTCCAAGGTCGGCAGCACCGAGAACGTGGTGTTCCAGACCTCTGCGAACCTCACCACCAGCCAGCGCAAGAACCTCTTCAACAACGCCGTCACCATCCCCGACGCCGGCTCCGGCCTCTACGCCGCCTACCGGACGTACTGGCAGGACCTCGTGACGTACGGCTCCTCCGGCAACGGCCTGGCGACGAACTACCTGAGCCAGCAGGCCGGCCCGTACAAGACGTACTTCTTCCCCCGCCAGGAGAGCGCGGGGACGGCCTACAACGACGACGCGTCCACCGACACCGTCGTCTCCCTGCTCGGCAACACGGACTGCGCGGGCGGCGCCACCCGGATCCGGATCGCCATGTACGCCTTCACCCGGGTCCAGGTCGCCGACAAGCTGGTCGAACTGAAGAAGGCCGGCTGCCAGGTGGAGCTGCTGCACAACGGGGAGAGCGGCAACCTCGGCACCACCGTGAAGAACGCGCTGGCCGGCAAGCTCGACCTGGCCGCCCGCTGCTGGGGCACCGCGCCGAACGGCGACGGCACCACCCGGTCGATCGGCATCCACTCCAAGTACCTGCTGATCGAGGGCACCTACCTGGGCGCCGCCAACCGCAAGCTGGTGTTCACCGGGAGCCACAACTACACCTACCCGAACCTGCGGTCCCACGACGAGACCCTGCTGAAGATCGACGACCCGGCCGTCCACGACGCCTTCAAGGCGAACTTCGAGGCGATCAGGACGAGCGGAGCCTGCACCGCCTGGTGACCTGCCGCCGCACCGGCCGGCCGCGGGCAGCCAGGAGCGGCCGAGCCGACCGGTGCGGCCGGGTCTGCTGAGCGGTCGGCAGACCCCCGGCCGCACCGCGAAGGCAGCCGACCGGAATCTCCGACGGTGGGTCGACCGCGAACCTCGGTGCTCGGCGAAGAGCTCCGCCGAGGTGGGACAGCCCACGCACGGACGGCTTCGGCCAGGGTGATGCCAGGACCCCTGTGACCGCGCTCACCCCGCTCGTTCCGCCTCCACCGCCCGCCGCTGATAAGCCGTCACTTGTACGCTGTCGGCACCGGAAGTCAACGGAGGGGGCAATGATGACCAATCTGCCGACCACGGTCGACGGACTCGGAGGTCTTGCCGAGGAGGGCGCCATCGTTCTCGCCGGTGCCCTGGCCACGGGTGCGTTCGGTGTGGCCCGCGCGAGGATCGCCGCGATGTTCGGACGGCTGGGCCCGAACCACGAGGCGGGCGCGGAGACACAGTTGGACTCCGACCAGGAGCTCGTCCGTGACGCGGCCCCGGAGGAGCAGGACGAGGTCCGCCAGGACATCGCGCCCGTCTGGCGGCGCAGGCTCGCCCGTCTGCTCAGGGACTGCCCCGAGGTCGAGCCCGAGTTGCGCGACCTGCTCGCCGCGCTCCGCGAGGCGCTGCCCGAGGAGCGCCGGGGCTGGGTGCAGACGATCGTGGCCCGCGACAACGCCACGGTCTACGGCGCGCAGGGCGGGAACGTCATCCACTACCAGGGCGCCCACGCCCGTGAGGTGCCACCCCCGGACGGCGCTGCCGCGGACGGCGGGCAGGCCGAGGCGTGAGCGACGCCCGTACGGGACGCGCCGACGGGACCCCGCCCGACCGACAACATGCCACACCGCCCGGGCCGGCCCCACAGGCCCTGCCCGCCCAGCGGGTCCAGGGGGCCCGGCACGTCCAACACGTCCGTGCCGAGGGCGGCTTCGCCTACGGTGCCGTCGGCGCCGACATCCACGTGTTCGGTGACGGTACGCCGGTCTACCTGCTGCTGCGCCACCGGCGCCCGGCCGGTCCCGACCCGGCCTGGCTCAGGTCGCAGCCCAGCCGACTGCTGGACGCGCGGGCCGAGGTCGTCGACTTCACCGGCCGCGACACCGAGCTGGCGGAGCTGCTGGCCTGGCGTGACGCCGAACCGAGGTTCGCGGTGCGGTGGCTGCACGGGGAAGGCGGCCAGGGCAAGACCCGGCTGGCCGGGCGGCTGGCCGAGGAGTCCGAGCGGGCGGGCTGGGTGGTCGCGGAGGCCGTCCACGGGACGGACACCCATCCGCCGGCCGACGGCAGCCAGGATCTGCGTCTCGACGGGAGCGCCGGGGTGCTGGTGCTGGTCGACTACGCCGACCGGTGGCCGCTGTCCGACCTGAGCTGGCTGTTCCACAACATGATGCTCCGGCAGCCGGTCCCCGCGCGGGTGCTGCTCATCGGCCGGTCGGCGGGCCAGTGGCCCGCGCTACGGGGCAAGCTGGACCGGCTGCGGGAGAGCATCCACACCTCCGACCAGCTGCTGCGGCCGCTCGCCGACGACGGACAGCTCCGGGGCGCGATGTTCGACGCGGCCAGGGACTGCTTCGTCCGCCACTACCCCGAACTCGGCGCCCCGGCCCCGATCCGGCCGCCCCGGGACCTGCGTCACGCCGACTTCGGGCTGACGCTGGCCCTGCACATGGCCGCCCTCGTCGCGGTGGACGCGGCGGCCTGCGGCCGCACGCCACCGACGGACATGATCGGCCTCACCACCTACCTGCTGGACCGCGAGCGCGAGAACTGGAGCCAGCTCCAGGAGAACAGCGGCCGGGGCCTGGACTACGGCACCCCCGACGAGGTGATGGCGCGGACGGTGTTCACGGCGATCCTCTCCGGGCCGGTCCCCCGCACGCGAGCCGTGACCGTCCTGGAGCGGGTCATGCCCGGCGTGCCCGCCGACCGGGCTCTGGCCGACCACGCCGTCTGCTACCCGCCCTCCGACCGCGGCACCGCGCTGGAGCCACTGTTACCCGACCGGCTGGCCGAGGACTTCCTCGCCCTGCTCCTGCCGGGCCACCCCGTCACCGGCTTTCCCACGGACGCCTGGGCCACCGCTGTCCCCGCACGGCTGCTCACCGACGATCGCACGGCCTTCTGCGCGCCCCGCGCCGTCGCCTTCCTGGCCGCCGCGGCCGACCGGTGGCCGCATGTGGGCGGCACCGTGCTCTACCCCGTGCTGCGGGACCGGCCCGACCTCGCGCTCCGAGCGGGCAGCGCGGCCCTGAGCGGCCTCTCCGCCATCGGCGCCGACAGCGCCCACGGCGCCCACGGCCGCCCGATCGACCCGGAGCTGCTCACGGTGCTGGAGCACGTGGAGCCGCTGCTGCCCGAGGGCGAGCACATCGACCTGGACGCCGGCGCCCTGGCCGTGGTCGAGCGGCTGACCGCGCACCGCCTGGACGGCCGCACGGACCCCGCCGAACGGGCCGGGCTGTACGGGACGCTGGGCAGGCGCCGGACCAACGCCGGCAAGTGGGGGCCCGCCCTGGCGGCGGCGGAGGAGGCCGCCAGGCTCAACCGGTGGCAGGCCCGGAACGACCCCCTGCACCGGGCCCGGCTGGCGGACTCGCTGACCGAACTCGGCAACGCCCTCGCCCGGCACGGGCGCTGGAGCGAGGCGCTGTCGCAGTCCCAGGGCGCCACCGCCCTCCTGCGCGAGCTGGCCGAGCACGACCCGGGCCACCGCCCCGCCCTGGCCCGGTCGTTGACGGACCTCGGAGGACGGTTCGCCGACTGCGGCCGGGCGCGCGAAGCCCTCGACGTCGCCGAGGAGGCGACGGCCCTGCGCCGGCGACTCGCGGCCGAGGACCCCGAGCGACAGTCGGCCCAGCTGGCCCGGGCCCTCAGCGGCCTGGGCGCCCTGCGCCTGCGACAGGGCCATCGGGACGAGGCCGTGGCGGCGGCGGAGGAGGCGGTCGCCGTGCTGCGCGGGCTGGCCGCGGTCCGGCCGGGCGACCACCTCGGGGATCTGGCACGGGCGCTGGGCAGCCTGGGGCGGGTGCGGCTGGAGGCCGGACGCCGCGAGCGGGCCGTCGAGGCGGCGCAGGAGGCGGTCGGCCTGTTCCGGCGCCTGGCCGAGGCCAATCCGGCCGTGCACCGGCCGCATCTGGTGACCTCCCTGGTCCACCTGAGCGCGACGCTCCCCCGCCGGACCGAACACGGCGATCGGACCTCCGGGCCTGCCCTGACCGCGGCCGAGGAGGCCGTGGTCCTGGCGAGGGAACTCGCCGAGGTCGATCCCGCGATCCACCGGCGCGGCCTGGGCCGGGCCCTGGAGGTGCACGGCGACCGGCTGGCCGAACTCGGCCGACGGGACGAGGCCGTCACGGTGCTGCGCGAAGCCGCCGACCTCTATCAGGCACTGGGCTCCGGCGGCAGCACGGCACCCTGGGAACTCACCGGCCTGCTGCGGCGGTTGGCGGCCCTGTACGGCGAGTCCGGGGCACCCGGCGACAAGGCGCACATGCTCCTCAACCTGAGCGCCCTGCCCTTCGGCGCGCCCGAGGAGCGCGTCGAGGCGGCCCGGCAGGCCGTCGAGCTGTACGCCGGGACGGACGAACGCGCCGCCGAGGCCGCCGCGCTGCTCAATCTGGGCACGGCGCTGGCCCGGGCCCGGCGGTACGAGGAGGCCGTGTCCGTCGGCCGGCGCGCCCTCGGGACCTCCCGCGAGCTGGGCTTCCGGGAGTTCGAGGCCGTGTCGCTCAGCAACCTGGCGGACCACCTGCGGCGCGCCGGGCGGTACGGGGAGGCGGTCGAGGCCGCCGACGCCGCCTGCGCCCTCGACGAGGAGCTCGGCCGGGAGCACGGCCACCCCTTCTACACCCGCGGTGAGGCCCTCCTCCAACTGGGCCGGAACGAGGAGGCGGTGGTCGCCCTGGAGCGGGCCGCCGACCTCTACGAGCGCACGGGCAGGCGGGAGTACGACGACAGCGGCGATCCCCTGGAAGAGGTCGACGCCCGGCACAGCCTCGGGACGGCGCTGTCGCGGAGCGGGCGACTCGCCGAGGCGACCACCGCGCTGCGACGTGCGGTAGCGCTCTACGAGGCCGCCGGAGAGCCCCGCCGGGCCAGGCAGGCCTCGCTCACCCTCTGCGCCAACCTGGTCGGTTCGGGGCAACTGGACCAGGCCCTCCCCCTCGCCGAGCGACTGCTCGCCCGCTGCCGGGCGGCGGGCGACCGGGAGCAGGAGGCCGTGGCGCTCTCCCAGTACGGCGCCGTCCTCCTGGAAGCGGGCCGGGTCGACGAAGCCCTCCCGCTGTGCCGCGAGGCGGCGGCGGCGCTGAACGGCCCGACCAGGCCGGACGATCCCCGCCACCCGGCGGCGGCCTGGCACAACCTGGGCCGGGCCCTGGAGCGCTCGGGGCGGCCGTCGGAGGCCGTCGCACCGTGGCGCGAGGCCGCGCGGATGTGGGCGGAGCTCGGCGACCGCCGGTACGAGCGGGACG
This sequence comes from Kitasatospora sp. NPDC005748, assembly GCF_040630735.1. Taxonomy (NCBI): domain Bacteria; kingdom Bacillati; phylum Actinomycetota; class Actinomycetes; order Kitasatosporales; family Streptomycetaceae; genus Kitasatospora; species Kitasatospora sp. NPDC005748. Next base: position 124,203 of record NZ_JBEXYD010000009.1, on the reverse strand, counting down.
CCTGCTACGGGCTCGGCGTCGCCTGCTTCGCCCTTCACGACAACGCGGAGGCCGTCGACGCCTTCGAGCGGGCCGTGCGGCTGAGCCGGCGGACGGCCGACCGGTCGAGCGAGGCCGGGGCCCTGCTCGGCCTCACCGGCGCGCTGGTGGACGCGGAGGAGTTCGCCGAAGCGGTCGACGCCGGGCGCCTTGCCGTCGAACTGCTGCGGGAGTTGGGCCAACACGGCAGCGAAGGACTGGCGCTCGGTCAGCTGCACGACGCACTCACCCGGCTCGGCCGACCGGACGAGGCCACCGCCGCACTGGAGCAGGCGGCGGCCGCCCACCGCGCCGATCGCGACGCACGTGGCGAGGCCGCGGCACTCGTGCGGCTGAGCAACAGCCGGATTCGGGCGGGCCGTCCCGACGAGGCGATCAGCGGTGCCCGGCGTGCCGTCGATCTCTACGCGGCGGCCGGCGACCGGCTGGGCGAGGGGTCGGCGCTTTACAGTCTCGGCACCGCGCTGTCGGACGGCCGGCGCTTCGAGGAGGCCGCGGCGGTCAACGGCCGCTGCGCCGACCTGATGCGGGACCTCGGTGAGCTCTGGCGCGAGGGGTCGGCCCTGCTCAATCAGTGCTCCGCGCTCCAGGAGACGCAGCGGTTCGACGCCGTGGCCGACGTGGCGGACCGGGCTGCGGCCGTCCATCGGACGATCGGCGACCGGCCCGGGGAGGTCAAGGCGCTGATCCTGCTGGCCATGGCGTCGCGGGAGACCGGCCGGGCCGAGGAGCGCCTCGCCGCCGCCGGCCGGGCCACGACGGTGCCGCTGGAGCTCGGCGACCCGCTCCGGGCGATGGCCTGGTTCGAGTTCGGCGCGGCGCTCCACCAGGCCGGGCAGCAGGAGCGGGCGGCCGGAGCCTTCACCGAGGCCGCCGCGTCGTACCGGGCCTCGGGCAACCCGCGCTCGGCCGCGACAGCGTGGCTGAACGCGGGCGAGATGCATCTGCGGATCGAGCAGTGGCCCCGGGCGGTCGACCCCTGCCGACAGGCCGCCGCCCTCTTCGCGGCTCCCCCCGCCGACCACGGGAACGAGCTCACCGCCCAGGTCTCGCTCGGCAAAGCCCTGCTGGGAGCCGGTCACTACGTCGAGTCGACCCCGGTGTGGCGGCGGGCGGTCGATCTCGCTCGGGCCCTGGGAGCGCGCGAGACCGAGGGCACCGCCCTGTTCATGCTCGGCGCGGTCCTGGTCGACCTCGGAGAACTGCAGGAGGGCATCACCGTCAGCCGCGAGGCCGCGGCGCTCCTCCAGGCCTGCGGTCTGCGCTCCCAGGCCGAAGGGGCGATCCGCAACATGCGGGTGGGACTGGGGAAGCTGCGCGGCGGGTGACCGGATCAGCTGGCCGCGGCGTGCGGGCCCGGCGGTGTCGGTGAGCCGCGGCGTTGGGGAGCCGCGGTGTCGGTGAGCCCGCGACGTTGGGGAGCCGCGGCGTTGGGGAGCCCGCGGTGTTGGTGAGCCGCACGCGGCCGAAGAAGCGGCAGGGGAACCGGGCAACGCGGCGGGGCTCACGCCGGTCGGCGGTCGCCTCGTCGGCCGGCACCGTTGGACGTCAGGTCCGGGTCTGCCGACAGGTGGGCGCGGACGTAGGGAATGGCGACAGTCTCCACGGGCCGGTCGGGGTTGAAGGCAGGGTGGACGTTCACTTCGAAGACGACACCGCCGCTCTGCGCGGCGAGGTCGACGCCGGCGAAGGGCAGTCCGACGGACGCGGTGGCGGCCACCGCGAGTTCGGCGAGCCTCGGGGGAAGCCGGTCGGGGCCCAACACGGTGGTGCCGGCCCCCTGGGAGACGTTGCACGGCCGGTCCGGGTCACTCTGGTGGCGTTCGAAGGCGTGGACGACCTTTCCGTTCAGCACGATCACACGGTGCTGGTTGCGGCGGCCGTCGGCCGTGAAGTTCCCCGCATCGCGGGAGATGAGCCAGCCCTGCCCGGTGCTCCGGTAGAAGGCAGCGGCGGCCTTCAGCTGCTCGGTGCCGGTGACGTGGAAGACGTCCGCTCCGCCCATGCCGAGTGCGGGCCGTGCCCACACGTCCCGGCCCAGGCGGTGGAACGCGCTCAGCATGTCGTGCCAGGAGCCGTTCATTCGCAGAGTCTCCATCTGCGCGACGGAGTCCCGGCTGAACCGCTCGACCATCAGGGACTTGTCCGTCGCGACCCGCCACGCCTCGGGATCCGCCGCGAGCGTCCGCGCCCCGAACCGGCGCAGCAGGTCCTGGAATCCTTCGAGGTGGCGTCTGCGGTGGGGAGGTATCTCGAAGACCACGACCACCGGTTCGACGGCCACCGGGGCGCGGCCCGGCCGGCGGACCGTGAGGAGGCCTCCGGCCCGCTCAAGGCCTGCCGTCACGGGCCCGTCGTCGTACAGGAGCCGTGCGTCCAGCCGCACCGGACCCTGGCCCGTCACCCGGGCGATGGCGTCGGCGAGGATCTCGCGGCTGCCCTCCTCGGACCCGTGGTCGGTCACCAACAGCAACGGCATCATCGTCTCAGTCAACACCATCGCGGCGCCAATTCCGAGTGAGAGAACACGAATTGGGCGGTGATCAGTTCCTGGTGGCATCCCTGTCCGGGCCTTCTGCCCGAGGCGTTCGTCGTTCGCGGACCGCCGGCGACCGCGACCCGCCCAGAGACCGGGGAGAGCGGGTACCCGGTGTCCCGAGTACCCGCTCTCACGGACGACTCGACGGTCGCCGATGGTCCCGCCGGCGCCCTGGCCGGGTACCGGTGCCGGACGGTCGGGCAGTCGGGCGGTCAGACGGTCACGCGTCACGCGGTCACGCGGTCACGCGGTCACGCGGTCAGGAGGCCGTCGTCGAGCCGGACGTCGTGGAGCCTGAGCCAGGCGTCCAGCCGGACCGGGGGCTCGGTGTACACCGATCGCTGCATCATGGAGTAGGCGTTCTCGACCGGCGCGGCGAGGTGGGACCGGACGGCGTCGAGGTTCAGTAGCGGCCGCGCCGGGGCGTCCCGGTCGCCGGCGATCCGGGCGAGTTCGCGGTTGATGGCCCGGTCGTAGCCGAGGTCCTGGGTCGAGGGGTAGGGGGCCTTTCGGCGCTGTGCGATCGACCGCGGCAGCAGGTCCTTGGTGGCGTGGCGCAGCAGGCTCTTCTCCCGCCCGTCGAAGGTCTTGAACGCCCACGGCGTGTTGTAGACGTACTCGACGAGCCGGTGGTCGCAGAACGGCACCCGGACCTCCAGGCCGGTCGCCATGCTCATCCGGTCCTTGCGGTCGAGCATCATCTGGAGGAAGCGGGTGATGTTGAGGTGGCTGGCGAGGCGCATCCGGCGTTCGAGGTCGCTGTCCCCGGGCAGGTGGGTGACCTGGCCGACGGCGGTGCGGTACTCGTCGGCGACGTACTCGGCCAGGTTGAGGGACTTGACCAGGCCGGGGTCGAGGAAGCTGGTCGCCTGCTCGCTCACCGGGACCCGGTTGATGGCGTGCCACGGGAAGGTGTCGGCCTGCGAGGCCACCGGGTCGTGGAACCAGAGGTACCCGCCGAAGACCTCGTCGGCCGACTCGCCGGAGAGGGCGACGGTCGAGCTCTCGCGGACCGCCTTGAACAGCAGGTAGAGCGAGGGGTCGTGGTCGCCGATGCCGTAGGGCAGGTCCCAGGCCCGCAGCACGGTGTCGCGGACGCCGGGGTCGACGAGCTGGGCGGTGTCGAGGAGGATCTCGCGGTGCTCGGTGCCGACGTGGCGGACGAGTTCGGCGGCGAACGGGGCGTCCGGCGCGTCCCGGAACTGCTCGGGCTTGAACTCCCCGGCCAGTCCGACGAAGTCGACGGAGAAGGTGCGGACCCGGCTGCCGTCCTTGGCGTCGAGCGAGCGCTGGGCCAGCGCGGTGAGGGCGCTGGAGTCGAGGCCGCCGGAGAGCAGCGCGCAGAGCGGTACGTCGGAGACCATCTGCCGGCTCACCGCGTCCTCGATGAGCTCGCGGACGGTGGCGACGGTGGTGTCGAGGTCGTCGGTGTGCGGGCGGGTCTCCAGCGACCAGTAGCGCTCCTCGCGCAGCCCGTGGCGGCCGACCCGCAGGATGTGGCCCGGTCGTACCTCGTAGAGGTTCTTCAACGGGGTCCGGCCGGGCACCCGGGCGAGGGCGAGGGCATCGCGCAGCCCGTCCAGGTCGAGCGTCGCGGTGCTCCGCGGGTTGGCGAGGATGGCCTTGGGCTCGGACCCGAAGAGCACGCCGCCGTCGATCGGGTAGTAGAAGAGCGGCTTGACGCCGAGGCGGTCGCGGACCAGGAGCAGCTCCTGCGTCCTCGTGTCCCAGATCGCCAGGCCGAACATGCCGTTGAAGCGGTGGACGAACTCGCTCCCCCACTGGAGGTACGAGCGCAGCACCACCTCGGTGTCGCTCCGGGTGAGGAAGCGGTGGCCGAGCAGGACCAGTTCCTCGCGGATCTCCTGGAAGTTGTAGACCTCGCCGCTGTAGCTCAGCACCACGAGCGGCCGGCCGTCCGGACCGGTCTCCGGGGTGGTCATCGGCTGGGCGCCGCCCTCGATGTCGATCACCGCGAGCCTGCGGTGGCCGAGCATCGCGTGCGGGGCGGTCCAGACGCCTTCGGCGTCGGGCCCCCGGCAGGCCATGGTGTCCGTCATGGCCTGCGCGGTCGCTCCCTCCCTGGTCAGGTCGCGACCGAAGTCCACCCAGCCGACTATTCCACACATCTCGGACATCCCTTTCGTCGAGTGATCGAGCGCGTTTCAGTGGTACGTATCGACCTTCGACGGCTCCGCCGCCGGGGTACGCGAGGACAACCGGTGCGCCAGCTCGGACAGGCCGAGGGCGGCCACCGCCAGCCCCGCTCCGATGAAGCTGATCCGGTCCGCGCCGATCGAGCTCATGCCGACCGCCCCGATGACGCCGGAGAAGGCGATGGCGAGGTAGAGGAAGGCCGCGTTGAGCGAGATCAGCAGGGGCGCGGACTCGGGTTCGAGGGTGATCAGACGGGTCTGCTGGGGGGCCGTGATGGCCCAGGCCGCGACACCGTACGCCACGATGACGACCAGCGCGGCCGGGTAGGAGCCCGTGGTCAGCGGGAGGACGACGAGGCTGAGGGCCAGCAGCACGATGGCGCCGCCCACCACCGGCCGGGCACCGATCCGGTCGACCAGCGCGCCGGCGTAGAAGTTGCCGACCGTCCCGGTGAGACCGAAGGCGAACATCAGGACCGCCAGCCTGGTGCCGCTGCCGCCGGTCGCGTCGGAGAACACCTCGGCCATGTAGGTGTAGACGATGTAGGCGGCGGTGAAGGCGACCAGCGTGGTCGCGAGCACGGTGACCACCCGGCGGTCGCCGAGCGGGGCGAGCCGCTGGCGCAGCCCGCCAGGGGCCGGCACGGACACCCGGGGCACCAGGGCCAGCACGCCGATCAGGCCCAGCGCCGTCAGCGCCGTGATGAACCACATCGTCGCCCGCCAGCCGAGGACGCTGCCGACCACGGTGCCGATCGGCGCGCCCAGGGCCGTCGCCGCCGTCAGCCCGGTGGTCACCGCGGCGATGGCCCGGCCCCGGCGTTCGGGTTCGACCAGACTGGCGGCCGTGACGCTGGCCGCGGGGATGTAGAGGCCGGCGCCCGCCGCGGCGATCATCTGCGCGACCAGGACGACCGCGAAGGACGGGGCGAGCCCGGTGGCGATCACGCCCGCCATGTAGAGCAGGACGGCGAGCTTGAGCACCCGGTGGCGGGGCCAGCCGGCGGTCAGGGTGCCGAGGACCGGCGACATCACGGCGCAGGTCAGCGCGAACACCGTGACGGTCTGGCCGGCGGTGGCGATCGAGACGTCCAGGGACTCGCTGAACTCGGGCAGCACCCCGGCGAGCACGAACTCGTCGGTACCGAGCGCGAAGGTGCCGAAGCCGAGCATCAGGACGGCTCGCCACGCACTCCTCGCCGATACCGCCTCGGGGTCGTCCTCGGCCATCAGCGCTGTTCCCGTGCCGGAATCGGTCAGCCGGGCCATGGGCCCTCCTTCATTCGGTACCGATCGGTTCTGTTTATGAGGACGGTACCGCTCGGTGCCGTTTGGGGTCAAGATCCGCTACCGTGGACCCATGGCGACCCATGCACGCGACCGCCTCCTCCAGACCGCGGAGGAGCTCTTCTACGCCGAGGGGATCCACGCCGTCGGCGTGGAGAGACTGCTGGCCGTCTCCGGGGTCGGCCGGGCGTCCTTCTACCGGCACTTCACCGGCAAGGACGCCCTGGTGGCGGCCGTCCTGACCCGTCGGGACGAGAGCTGGCGCGCCTGGCTCGAAGACGCCGTGGACGCCCGCGGGGGCGGACCGCTCGCGGTCTTCGACGCCCTCGCGGAGGGGGCGGCGGACGTCAACTTCCACGGCTGCGCGTTCATCAACGCCATGGCGGAGGTGTCCGACCCCGCCAGCGAGGTGTACCGGCTGGCGGCAGCGCACAAACAGGCGGTGACCGACTTCCTCGACCGCCTGCTCGAAGCCGCCGGGCACAGCCGGCACTCCGAACTCGCGCCGCAGTTCGCCCTGCTGATGGACGGCGCCATCGTCACCGCGATGCGCGAGCGCAACGCCGCACCGGCCCTGCTGGCCCGCCGGATGGCGGAGCGGCTCCTCGACTGAGCGCCGCCCCCGTCCCGGGAGGACCGGCGCGGCCCCGGCGGCCCCCGCGTCGGTCGGGCGGGCGGGGCACCGGCCCGGGGCGGGCGGCGTCTGGGGCGGTGGTGGCACGGGCTCTCCCCCTCTCTCGACTGTCCGGTTCGTCGGTCAGGGCCGGTGCCCGGCCCGGGCCACCGGCGGTGCGTCCGCCGCGGCCCGGCCCGGTGTCCCGATGGCGGCGGCGATGACCAGACCCCGCTTGTGCGTGATCGAGACCCCGATGGCCGCGATGCCGCGCTCTCGGGCCCTCAGCGCGGCCTCGCCGCCGAGCCGGACCACCGGCGCCCCGCCGTCGGCGCGCAGGACGCTCACCTGCCGGGGGGTCACTCCCCCGCCGAAGCCCGTGCCGATCACCTTCAGCACGGCCTCCTTGGCGGCGAACCGGCCGGTGAGGAACTCCCGGGCCCGCTCCGCCCCGTAGGAGTCCGCGATCTCCAGCTCCGCCGGCGCGTAGGCGTACACCCGGAACCAGGGCCGGCCGAGCAGCGCCGCCAGCTCGCCCTCCTGGAGGACGTCGACACCGATCCACACGGTCAGCGCACCCCCCGCCGAGGCGGCCGGACGACGCCGGCCCGGACGGCGGGCACGGCGCGGACGACGACGGCACGGACCGGGCTCACCGGAGGAACGTGCCCTTGAGCACGCCCTGGAAGACGGCCAGCCGCTGGATGTGCCCGGTGCCCTCCATGAACTCGAAGGCCCGCGCGTCCCGGTACAGCTTGTCGAGCAGCGGATCCGCCAGCAGGGCGCCCGGGCCCAGCAGTTCGGCGGCGGCCAGGGTGCTGCGCTCGGCGAGCTCGGCGGCACGCGTCTTGACCCCGGCGATCCGGTCCGCTCCCGCCCGGCCCGCGTCGATCGCGGCGGCCACCTCGTAGTTCCGGTGCCGCAGCGCGGCGAGGGCGTCCACCAGCTCGTCCAGCCGCAGCCGGTCCGTACCGGTGAGCCCCGGTCGCTCCTCCCGCACGTGGTCCAGCACCGCGCGGACCAGCCCCAGCGCCGTCCCGGCGAGCACCGGACGGAACCGCTGCAAGGTCCGGATGGCGCCGACCAGCCCGCGCCGGCTGGGCTTGAGCGTCCCGTAGCCGAGGATCTGCTCGCGCTCCACCCGGACGTCCTCGAACCGGATCGCGGAGATCCGCGCGCCGCGCAGGCCGACGGTCGGGATCAGCTCGGCCCGCAGGCCGGGCGCCGTGGTGTCCAGCAGCACCGCCTCGATGCCGAGCGGTCCCGGTGCCCGGCGGCAGAACACCACGCCCAGCTGGGCGAAGGCGGCGTTGCCCACGTAGCGCTTGGCGCCGTTCAGCCGGAAGCCGTCCCCGTCCGGGGTGAGCGCCGTCTCCAGTTCGGCGGCGGCGGACCCCTTCTCGGGCTCGGTCAGTCCGAAGAAGGTCCAGGTCGATCCGGGGGCCGCCACCCGCTCGTAGTAGGCCTGCCGCTGCTTGTCGTCACCCAGCGCGGCGACCGCCACGCCGGACATCAGCGGGCCGGGGCAGGCGAGCATGAAGCCCGCGTCTCCATAGCTCAACTCCTCGATGGCAATCGAGTGTTCGAGGCAGGAGCTCATGTCGTAGGTGTGTCCGTCGATGCGCAGCGGCCGCTCCAGGTACTCCACCGGGACGGTGGCCTTGCGCATGATGTCCACCACGGGGAGGTGCAGCCAGCGGTCGATCGCCTCCGGGTCGCGGTCGATCTCCAGACCGATCCCGCGCAGCTCTCCCGCGGACTCGCGGATGTGGGACCTGAGCGCGGCTGTCCGGTGCGGGTCCGGCTCACTCATTCCCGTCCTCGTCTCGTTCTCGGCGGTCCGGCAGGAGGTAGGTGTTGCCCAGCAGTTCGGCGAGGTACAGCAGCCGGCCGGGGCCGTCGGCCACGAAGCCGCTCGCGCCGTACAGCTTGATCGCGACGCGGCCCGCGTCCACCAGCCCGCGGTGGATCCGGTGGCGGCGCGCGGCGGTTCGGTCGGGGATCGCCAGCAGGTCGGCCGCCTCGGTGAGGGCCAGCGCGACGTCGGCCACCGCACTCCGCACCAGCTGACGGTTGAGCAGGGTGGCGCCCTCCGAGGTGCGGTCGTTGAGCCGGACCACGACGGCGTCGAGCAGCCCGCGGAGCAGCTCCCGGTGGAGCCGGAGCAGCCCGTCGGCGAACAGCTCCCGGGCCCGGTCCGGCGACGGCACCCCGGGGCCGGTCACGGCGAGCGCGTCGAAGCCGCCCGGCACCGGGGCGCCCTCCGGCAGGCGCCCGGCCGAGGCGACGGCCCAGCCGCCGGCCGAGCTGACCAGCGCGCCCGGGCCCGCCAGCTCGTGGCAGGCGTCGAGCGCGGCGGCGAAGTCCCGCAGGGCCGCCGCGGCCCCGGCGCTACCGGTGCCGGCGCCGCCGGGCGCCGTCCGGGGCGGGGTGTCGACCGGCGGCATCAGAGCGCTCCCTCACCGGAGGCCGCGGTCCCGGCGGAGTCCGAGGCCAGCACGGCCAGGTGGCTCTCGCCGGAGCGCGGGTCGGTGTCGCAGAGCAGCACCGTGGCGTACCGGTGCTGCCAGGAACGCCAGTTCCGGGCCAGTGCCAGCCAGACGCTGGTGCAGTAGCTGCCGGGCTCCACCCGGTGCCGGGGGCCGTCCTGGTCCAGCCCCCGCCGGTCGAACCAGGGCCCGGTGACCACCAGCGTGCCCGCCGGGTCCTTGGCGGCGAGCTCCCCGAGGCGGTCGAGGGGCGACTCGGTGGCGGGGATCGTCTCGACCCCCGCCACCCGGGGTCCGCCGGTGGTGCCGAGGACCAGCACCACCCCGGAGTCGACCAGGCCGTTGTCGTGGACCAGGGGGAACCGGGTCGGCAGGGTGGTCTGTTCGAGGACGGCGAGCACCGCCGTGCGGCTCCGGCCGGCCCGCTGGAAGGCGGAGACGACCCGCAGCGCGGTGAACGGTGCGGCCAGGCCCTGCTGGCCGATGCCGAGGTTGTTGGCGGACCCGCCGCCGAGCAGCCGGTCGAGGTAGGGCGCGATGGCGACGAACGGCGTCACGTCCGGCAGTGCCTGCGCCACGATCACCAGGTCGGGCGCGCTGTCCCGGACGCCCTCGATCGCGGCGAGCCGGTCGACCAGGTCGCGGTGGGTGACGTTCGGCGCGGCGCGCAGCAGGTCCGGCGCCACCTCCAGGCCGAAGGGCTCGACCAGGTCGCGGTAGTAGGAGAGCGTCGCCGGGTCCTCGTCGTACGGCCGGTGCGGCGGGGAGACCACCGCGCCGGCGCCCTGGAGGGTCGTGGACATCGCGGTCTCCCTCATGCGCCGTCGGCCTGGGCCAGGACGTAGTCGGTGAGGGTGCCCACCGACTTGAAGTCGTCCATGTCCAGGGCTTCCGGGTCCACCGAGATCTCGACCGTGTCCTCCAGGACCATCAGCAGTTCCAGGACGGAGGTGGAGTCAAGGTGCAGGTCCTCGAAGAGCCGGGCGTCCTCGGTGATACCGGTGACGGCCCGCTCCAGGACCTCGCTGAGAGCGGCCTCCACCGCGGACACCACGTTCTGACGTTCCATGTTCCGGTTCACTCCTCTGTGCCGGGGCTGTCGGGGCCGGTCTGGGCTTGGCTGGGCTGTCGGGGTTGTCTGGGCTGTCAGGGTTGTCGGGGCTGTCAGGGTTGTCGGGGCTGTCAGGGTTGTCGGGGTTGTCGGGGCTGGCGGTGGCTCTGCCACGTTCGCGCGGTCGGGGACTTCGCGGCTGCCGCGGCTGCCGGGGCTGCCGGGAACGGCCGCCGACCGGTCAGTCGAAGTCGACGAGGTGCTGCTTGGCGAGGATCTCCTCGCGGCGGTCCCGCTCCCGGACCAGGTGCGCGGCACCGTTGTGGACCAGGACCTCGGCGGGGAATCCGTGGCTGAGGAAGAGCCCGGGGGAGGCGGTCGGCCCGTAGGCGCCGGAGCGCTCGACGCCCAGCAGGTCGCCGGCCTCGACCGGCGGCAGGGCGACCTTCTTGCCGATGACGTCGTTGGGCGTGCAGAGCGGCCCGGTGACGGTGTACGTGTCGCTGGGCTCGTCCCGGTACCTGGTCAGCGAGCGGATCGGGAAGTTGCGCTTGACGAAGCTGCCGACGCCGACCGCCGCCATGTGGTGGTTGGTGCCGCCGTCGGCGACCACGAAGCGTTCGCCGAGGGACTCCTTCACGTACAGCGCGCGCACCACGTAGGTACCGGCGTGCGCGGTCAGGTAGCGGCCGAGCTCGTTGATCAGCCGGCAACCGGGGTGCGCCCGGACGAAGGGCTCGACGACCTCGTTGATGCCGGCGAGGACGGCCCCCAGGTCGAGGTCCTTCTCGTTGTCGAAGTAGGCGACGCCGAAGCCGCCGCCGAAGTCGACGGTCTCCAGCGGGATGCCGAGCGTCTGCGACAGCTCCTCGGCGATCACCAGGATCTGCCGGGTGTTGTGCACCAGGTCGTCGGCGTTCAGGAACCGGGTGCCCATGTAGGCGTGGAAGCCGCGGACCCGGACCCGGCGCAGTGCGTCGATCACCGGGCGGGAGCGGCGCAGCAGTTCCGCGTCGATGCCGAACTGGCGCGGCTTGCCGCTCATGGCGAGGCCCGAGCCCTTGGTGTGGAAGTCGGGGTTGACCCGGAGCAGGACCGGCACCTCCGCCCGCCCGGCCTGTTCGGCGATCTCCTCCAGGAGGCGCAGCTCGTCCAGCGACTCGCAGACGATGGCGTGCAGGTTCGCCGCGACGCACGCCTCCAGCTCGGCGCGGGTCTTGCCCGGCCCCAGGAAGATCACGTTCTCCGGCGCGATGCCGGCCCGCTGGACGGTCATCAGCTCGACCAGGGAGGAGATCTCGGCGCCGGCGCCGAGCGAGCCGAGGTAGCCGCAGACGGCGACGTTGGGGTTGGCCTTGAGCGAGAGGAAGACGTCCACCGCGGGGTGGAGCCCCTCGCGCAGCGACTGGTAGACGGTGCGCAGCACCTCGGCGTCGTAGACGAACAGCGGGGTGCCGAACTGCTCGGCGATCCGCGAGACCGGTACCCCCTGCACCCTCAGTTCGCTGGTGTTCATGGCGTCCTTTCGGTGGTGCCGAGACGGTGGAGCGCCTCGGTGGTCCGGCGGTCGAGGTTGCCGAGGCCGTGCCGGTCGGCGGCGAAGAGCAGGGTGTAGAGCCGGCCGTCGAACGGGAGGGAGGTGCCGGCCTGCGCGTTGACCGTGCCGAAACAGGTGACGACCAGCCCGTTGCCGTCGACGGGCGGCCGGGCGAGGTCCCCGAGGGCGTGGGCCACCTCGTCGAAGGAGACCGGGGCGGAGATCCGCAGTGGGTAGTGCTTCGCCAGCGCGGCCCCGCCCGGGGCGAGGAAGCGCTCGGTGACCTGCCCCTGGTAACTGGACATGTTCAGACGGGCGTTGATCTCCAGGACCGGGTACACCAGATCGTCCTGCCCGAGCAGCGCGTCCACGCCGACCACGCCGAAGAAGCCGTCCTCGAAGAGCCGGGCACCCAGCCGCTCGGCGGCGGCGACGAGGCTCTCGTGCTGGACGGGCGAGAGCGCGGCGGGCATGACGTGCCCGAGGTGGACGCCGCCGGAGGTCAGGGCCTCCTTCGCGAAGTCGAACCTCACCCGCCCGTCCCGGGCGATGGTGAACTGGTAGTTGAGATCGAACCGCTTGGGCAGGAACCGCTCGACGACGACGTGGATCGCGTCGTCCCCGCTGCTTCGCGCGCGGCGGTCGACCATGCGCAGCAGCCGGTCGGCCTTCTTGCGGGTGTCGAGCACGATCAGGCCCTTGCCGGAGACGCCGTAGGCGTCCTTGACGATCACCGGCCCACCGTCGCCCAGCGAGTCGTCGAGCGCCCGGTGGAGCTCGCCCACCGTCTCGCAGGTGAAGCCGGGGATCGCCCGCAGGCCGAGCTCCTCGGTCAGCCGGCGGCTGTAGATCTTGCTGTTGACCCGCGCCGAGGTCTCCGGACCGGGCACCGCGGGGCGCAGCCCGGTCCGCCGGCAGATCTCCTGCTCCAGGGGGGAGTTGCCCATCGGCATCAGATAGGCGCCGCCGCCCGCGAGCACCCGCAGCCGGTCCAGCAGCTCCGGGGAGTCGAGGACGGCCCCGCTGGTGCCGTCCTCGCCGGCCGGTGCCCGGGTGATCAGTTCGGTGGGCGCGCCGAGCCCGGTCTTCTCCGCGTACGCGCGGTAGCCGGGATCGAGCGGGCGGTCGAGCAGCAGGTGGTCGGTCGGCTCGGCGAGCAGGGCGCCGAGCTCCTCCATCCGCTGCACGGTCGCGGCGGTGGTGGTGATCCGCGCCGCCGGGAGCCCGGTGTGGCCGCGCGCCCACTGGTTCTCCACCTCGAAGTTGCAGAGCCAGACGAACCGCGCTTCGCGGTCGCCGGTCAGCGCCTCCTTGAGGTCCGCCGTGTAGGCGGTGCCGGTCATGGGGTGCCTCCCTCGCGGTGGGTGATGACCATGGCGCCGAAGGTGGCGCCCAGGCCGACCGAGACCAGGACGTAGTGGCCGCCGTCGACCAGCCGGCCCCGCTCGCGCAGGGTGGTGTAGTTGAGGAACACGTCCGAGGCGAAGCAGTGGCTGTAGAGCGGGATGTTGTCCAGGAAGAAGCGGTCCGGGTCGGCGCCCATCCGCTGGATGGTGTGGCGCCAGGAGACGGCGTTGACGTTGTGCGGGATGACCAGGTCGATCTCGTCGAAGCTCAGGCCGGCCCGGCGGACGGACTCCTCGATGACCTCGCCGAGCACGGTGGCGTAGTCCTGGCCGAAGGCGCTGATCTCCTGCGGGGTCATCTCCAGGCCCGCCGCGTAGGCGCCGAGGGTGCGGGTCAGGTACGAGCGCACCTCGTCGCCGGGGCCGCCGACGGTCAGCAGGCAGGCGGAGGCAGCGTCCGCCATCACCGCGCTGTTCGGGATCAGCTGGACCTTCGGGGAGTACGCCCGCTCCCCCGTGACCATCAGCGCGTACGCGCCCTCGGGCGCCTCGGCCCGCAGCAGCTCGCCGGCCAGGTCGATGGCGCCGAGGCTGCTGACGCACGCCTGCTGGGTGAGGGCGAAGGCCTCGGCGTCGTGCAGCTCCAGCTTCGCCCGGATGACCCGGGCGGCGTCGATGTGCGGCGGGGCGAGCGTCTGCATGGTGTGCGCGTAGATGACGTAGTCGACCCGCCGTCCTGCGGGAAGCGCCGCCAGGGCACGGCGGGCCGCGGGAAGCACCAGGTCGAAGAGGCCGGTGCCGGGATCGAACCGCAGCCGGTCGAGGCCGTAGATCTTCCGGAACACGCCCACTTCGGCGCGGCGCAGCCCCAGGCTCTCGGCGAGGTCGTCGATCCGCACGCTCCGTTCGGGGAGGAACGACTCGATCCTCTCCAGTGTGGTCACGCCACCCATCCGGGTACTCCCCTCATCCGCCCGCTCCTCATCCGCCCGCTCCTCATCCGCTCCCTCCTCATCCGCCCGCTCCTCAGCGGCCGGCGAACTCAGCGCGGACCAGCCAGCTGCGCGCCACGCCCCGGCGGTCGCGGGGCTGCACCTCGTACGGCCAGCGCCCCTGGCCCGCGCCGGGCTCGCCGGGCTCCCGCAGCTCGCGGACCTTCCAGCCGGTACCGGCCAGGAACTCCTCCGGCTCGTCGGTGCCGAAGAGCCAGGGCGTGCCGTCCTCGCGCAGGCCGGCCAGGAAGGCCCTGGAGAAGGGGCTGCGCAGCAGCGCCCGGCTGGCGAAGTCGACGGCCAGCCGGCTGCCGGGGGCCGAGACCGAGCCGAGCACGCCGAGCAGGTGGGAGGCCTGCTCCTCGGTGAGGAAGAACATCAGCCCTTCCGCGACCCAGAGCGTGGGCAGCTCCGGGTCGAAGCCGGCGCGGTGCAGCGCGGGCAGCCACTCCGTGGCGAGGTCGGCCGACACCTCGCGGCGCTCCACCGTGGGCTCCGCCCCGAGCGCGGCCAGTCGGGCACGCTTCTCGTCGATGAGGCCGCCGTGGTCGACCTCGTACACCGTGCTGCCGGGCGGCCAGGCCAGCCGGAACGCCCGGGTGTCCATCCCCGCGGCGACCAGGACCACCTGCCGGATGCCGCTGTCCGCCAGCAGCGCCTCGATGCTGTCGTCCAGGTACTTGGTGCGGATGGCGATGAACGGGATCAGGCCGCCGCCGCCGTACTTGTCGAGGAGCTCGAAGCCTCGCGGGGCCGCGAGATCGCGCGCGAACCTGTCCTGGAACATGGCGTCACCAGGGCGCTCGGACTCGACGGCGCGGGCCGCGGCGGTCCACTGGGCCGTGTACGAGACAGCTTCCATGGGGATGGCCTCCTACGGGAGTCGGGCCGGGGTGAAGAAGGCCTTCTCGATCGACGAGAGGGTCTGGAGGTCCTGCATGTCGATGCTGTCGAAGTCGATCTCGACGCCGCTGGCGCTCTCGATCGTGTAGACCAGCTCCACGAAGGAGAGCGAGTCGACGAGGCGGCTCTCGATGAGGTTCTCGTCGGGCTCGATGGATTCCCGGTCCGGGTGCCTGGCCAGGATCCACTCGCGGACCTGGTCGATTCCTGCCGAAGCCATTGCCACTCCTCGGGTGTTGGGGCGATAGGGGGATAGGGCGATAGGGCGATAGGGCGATACGGGCATGCTCGGGCCGTGCGGGATGCGCTCGGGACGTACGGGATCCACGCTGCCCGTGCCGGGCCCACGCGGGCCGGTGCGGGATCCAGGCGGCCCGGTGCGGGATCTACGCGGAGGCTCCGCGGCTCAGGCGAGCTGCCGGGCCGCGGTCCGCACCGCGTCCAGGGCCTCGACCGCGTCGCCGTGGTGCAGGTCGACCAGGACGGAGAGCCACCGCTCCAGGCCGAACGCCACGCAGCTGGTGAAGACGAACTCGTTCTCCGGCCCGCGGATGTCGCAGCGCTCGCCGAAGAAGTTGCGGTGCGTGTTGACGGAGGAGACAGCCAGGTCGCCGACCTGGAACTCGTACTTGACGGGGCTGAGCTTCTGGAGCAGGGCGCGGGCGCCGTCGGCCCGGAAGAACGGGTCGAAGGCGGGCACCTTCTCCAGCCGCAGGGACAGCGCGTCGGCGAACGCGGCGATCCGCTCGGCGAAGGACCCGAGGACCTGCTGCGTGTGCTCGTACGAGCCGAGTGCGACGACCTCGCGCATCTGGAAGCTGAGCAGCCGCCGCAGGCCCTCGTACCGCTCCTCGTTGCGGAAGCAGCGGTTGACCAGGGTGATCAGCGCGTCCGCCGCCACGACGGAGTTCTCGTAGTACAGGAAGGCGCTGTAGCAGGTCGCGTGGGGCAGGCCGACCTGTGCGCCGCGCAGTGCGGCGGGCGCGAACCGGCCGTCGACGGGCTTGTTCTCGCCGCTCTCCAGGTCGAGTCCGGCACCGACGAGGGCGAGGTGCGGGAAGTTGACGTAGACGTCGAACTTCTCCAGGTCCGACACCGGGTACAGCGGCGGCGGGAGGATCTCGCGGGCTCCGGCGGAGCGGCCCCAGCCGGCGAACGTCCGGTCGAGTTCGAGGAGCAGGTCGGTCTGGTCCGGGTCGAGGATGACCAGTCCGCCGGCGGGGCCGGTGGTTCGGGGGGCGGTGCCGGCCATCAGATGAGCCCCGTCTTCTCGAGGTACTTGGCGGTCTTGCGGTAGACGCTCTGCTCGAACTCGGCGCGCTGCGGGGATTCGAGGAGCTGCCGGCGCAGGCCGTGCGGGTCCTCGATGCCCGCGTCCCGGTACACCTGCGGGCTGTAGAGCGTCTCGAAGCTGTAGGTCATGTAGCGCCGGATGTAGCCGGCGATGTCCCGCATCTCCTCCTCGGTGGAGGTCTGCCGGACGTCGGCGGCCAGCGCGGTGACCAGTTCACGGCCGAAGGCGATGTGCCGCGACTCGTCCTGGTGGTGGATCCGGTTGATCCCGCGGACCGTCTCGTGCAGGCGGTCGTCCAGCGCCATCCGGGAGTTGAAGTGGTCCACCAGCTCCTCGAAGATCAGGATCCGGGCGAAGACCAGCAGGCTCTCCACGTTCGAGCGGGGGATCTCGACGTTCGCACCGGCCGGCTGCCGGTAGATCTTCCTGCCGTAGCGCAGGCAGAACTCGGCGAAGAACCACATGTGCTCGTTCTCCTCACCGATGAAGTGGTGGAAGAAGTCCGAGGGCGTCTCGAAGCCGGTGGTGTGAATCCGCTTGGTGACCTCGATGAGAAGTTCCCGGATTCCGTGCACATTGAGGCTGTAGAAGTTGATGCTCTCGTACCGCGACAGTGCGTGGAGCTCCTTTTCGGTGAGCCGCCGGGCGGCCTCGGTACCGTGGGTGGTGGTGAGTTCGGGGCTCATCCACCACATCTCCTCGGGCAGGCTGTCCGGCCATTCGAAGAGTTTGTAGGGGTTGTAGTAGTCATCGATCGACTTCGTGGTCAGACGGTCGAGTATTTCCAGGAACCGGCCGTCCTGGTCGATCAGTTTGCTGACCATGCTGGCGTTGACCTCCGAGTTTCCCCGGCCGCCTCGCGGTGACCGGCCGCCCCAATGCCGTGCCGTTTTCCGGCACTCTTCGAAGGTAGGGAAGTCCCGGCGGGCGCCGCAATGACCTGATGTGGTGTGGCCACATACGGCCATATCGAAGCGGCGACGCCCGCCGGGACCGACGGCACCGGACCGGTCAGCCGGCGGCGCCCCGGACCGGCAGGAGTCCGGCCTGGACGGCGGCCGCGCCCGCCTGGAACCGGCTCTCGGCGTTCAACTCGTCCATGATGGTGGCGAGGTGACGGCGGAAGGTCCGCGAGGACATGCCGATGCGCCGGGCCACCACCTCGTCCTTGAGCCCCGAGGCGAGCAGTTCCAGGATGGCGCAGCGGACCTCGTCCAGGGTCTCGCCGTACCTGACCACGTTCGAGTCGATGTCCGTCCCGGACGCCCAGGCGTGCTCGTAGGAGCGCACCAGCCGGGCGACGATGGCCTGCTCGTAGACGACGGTGACGCCCGCGTCGTCACCCCCGGGGTCGGCCAGGAAGGCCACCTCGCCACCCACGATGACCAGGCGCTCGAAGGCCTGGGTCGAGGTGCGGACCCGCGCGCTCGCCTCGGCCAGCGTCCGCAGGCTGCCGCGTGAGGCCAGGCTACTGCGGGCGGTGTGCGGGTACAGGACCTGAATCGGGACCCCGGGCGGCAGCGCCGACAGGCCCAGCACGTGCGAGTCCTGCCCCTGGACCGGGGCGAACGGCTCCATGACGAGGATCTCGGACGGGCGGTCGCGCAGGGCGTCCGCCATCCGCAACCCGGTCTGCTCCCGGTCCAGCCCGCTGAGCACCGGCTCCCTCCGCAGCCGGGTGCGCTGGAGGCTGCTGTAGGTGTCGGCGAACGAGCCCAGCGTGTCCTGGAAGTCCGTCAGTTCACGGCGCTTCTCGCGGATCGCCTGCTCCAGCGGCATGAGCAGTTCCAGTTGGGCGATCTCGGGGCTGCGCGCCACGAAGCGCCCCTGCTCCTGGCAGTACCTGACGAGCTTCAGGCAGCGCAGGGCGGAGAGCGCCTGTTCCGCCCGCTCGGCCGTGATGCCCAGGTCGGTGGCGAGCTCCGGGAGGGTCACCCCCTTGGCCACCAGCAGCCGCTCGTAGACCCGGACCGCCAGCTCCTCGTCGATCGAGCACAGTCCCCGCTTCACGCTCTGTCTCCGTCCGCTCGTCCGGTGGATCCGACACCCAGATCCGCGGTGATCGTCGCGACCACCGCGGCCAACTGCTGATCGAGGAAGAAGTGGCCACCGGGGAAGGAGGTGAGCCGGAACTCCCCTGTGGTGTGGCCCTTCCAGCCGAGCGCCGCCGCCAGGTCGAGATACGGGTCGGCGTCCGCGAACAGGAAGGTGACCGGACAGGTCACGGTGGTGTCGGGCCGGGCGGTGTAACGGGAGTTGGCCCGGTAGTCGTTGCGGATGACGGTCAGGATCGACTCGCGGTACTTCGGGCGGTCCAGCAGCCTCGCCGGGATCCCGCCCAGCTCCCGGAGTTCGTCCAGGACCTCGTCGTCGCCCCGGGGGATGTTCAGGCCGAGCCCGGCGGACGGCGAGCGGCGGCCCGAGACGAACAGCCGCACCGGCGCCCGCCCGGCCGCCTCCAGCCGGCGGGTCACCTCGAAGGCGACGACCGAGCCCATGCTGTGGCCCAGCACGGCCAACGGCAGGTCGTCGAAGCCGAGCAGTTCGGTGCCGATCCGGTCGGCCAGCGCGCCGATGTCGTCGATCCCGCGCCCCCCGGACCCGCCGCGCCGCCCGGGGTACTGGACCGACAGCGCCTCGACGCCGCCGGGAAGGGCGGCCGAGAGCAGGCGGTAGGTGCCCGCCGAGGCCCCGGCGTGCGGGCAACAGACCAGGCGCAGCCCGGCCTTCGGTGCGGGGTCGAATATCCGGATCCATCCCGTGTTATTGGTCAAGCCTTGTTCTTCCATCCCAGTTGTCCCGTCCTATCCGATCACTGGGCAGCGGAGACGCAAATGATTGACGCAGGCGTGGAAGTTCTTCGGTGAGGAGAGTCGGCAGAAGGCAGGTTCGGCGCTTTCCTCGAGCCGTGATCGCCGTCGGGGCGGAGTCGACGGCGGCAACTCGCGTTATCCATGGTGAGGGCCGCAACACGGTTCGCGGCCACAGCAGTTGCCAGGACGTCAGCTTACCTTGCGCCACTTTCATGTCAACCAATCAGAGTCCGTGTGCGACGTGTTCCCCGTGGGACTGCTGGTGAGGATTGGAAGGCCATGAAGGAACACGCACCATCCTGCCCGGACGCACCCGGGAGGCGCCTCGACCACCTCTTTCCCGACCGTCCGCCCCCGGGATCGCGGTCCGTACCGCAACGAAGCGGTGGCGAAGGCCATTCACCTCCATGACAGAGATATCTCGACGGTGCACATCGCCTATCCGCGGAACGACCCCGCGAAAGTCCGCCCCTGCACCACCCGGAGGCCCCCACGGCCTTCTTCGGCGTCAAGCCCGCGTAGTTCTTCGGTGACGAGGTCGCAGAGGAGGCCGATTCGACGCCGACGAGGTGGCTCCGCCGGTCGGCCCTGTCGGCCCTGTCGGCCCTGTCGGCACTGTCGGCCCTGTCGGCACTGTCGGCACTGTCGGCACTGTCGTCAGCGGCGGCAGCGGCGGGCAGCGGCGGCCGCTGCCCGGCGGCCTCACTCCGCGGCCGAGGACACCGGCGCGGCAGGGGGCTCGGCGGGCGCCGTGCGGCCGTCCGCCCGGCCCGAGATCCAGGCGAGGCCGGCCGCCGACACGGCGAAGGCCGCCGCGACCGGGAGCAGGTGCCCGGCGGAGCCGAAGGCCTTCAGACCGATCGCCCCGAGGACGCTGGACAGCGAGACCGCCAGGTACAGCACGGCCGCGTTGAGCGAGACGACGAGGGACTCGGAGCCCGCCGGGGCGAGCGCGATGATCCGCTGCTGCTGCGGCGCGGTCAGCGACCAGGAGGCCACCCCGCAGAACGCCACCGACACCAGCGCGGCCGCGAACGAGCCCCGGCCCGCCAGCATCGCCAGGAAGACGGCCGCGAGCCCCAGGGTCGCGGCGATCACCACCTTGCGCGGCCCGTACCGGTCGGCGAGGTGCCCGGCCATCAGGTTCCCGGCGGTGCCGGCCACCCCGAAGACCAGCAGCAGCAGCGACACCCGTGCCCCGTGTCCCCCGACGGCCGGCGCGAAGACGGAGCTGATGTACGTGTAGGGGAGGTAGACGCCGACGAAGGCCAGCAGGGTGAAGGCGAGCACGCCGGCCACCCGCCGATCGGTGAGCGGTGACAGGCGCCGTCGTAGCCCGGCCGCGGTGCCGAGCCTGATCTCGGGCAGTCGCCACGCGATCACGGCGGCGACCGGGACCGCCAGGGCGGTGACGAACCACATCGTCGCCCGCCAGCCGATCGCGTCGCCGAGAGCGGTGCCCAGCGGCGCGCCGAGGGCGAGCGAGGCGGTCAGGCCCACGGTCACGATGGCGATCGCCCGGCCACGGTGGCGCTCACCTGCGAGCGCCGCCGCCGTGGCGCCCGCGTTCGGGGTGAACATCGCCGCACCGACCGCCGCGATCACCCGCGAGGCCAGCACCAGCCCGTAGCCGGGGGCGACCGCCGTCACCACGTTGCCCACCCCGAACACCAGCAGCGCCGTGACCAGCACGGTACGCCGTGACCAGGTGCCGGTCAGCGCCGCCAGAACCGGGGAGAGCACCGCGTAGGCGAGGGCGAAGACACTGACCAGCTGGCCCGCCGCGGCGACATCGACGTGCAGTGAACCGGCGATGTCGGGGAGCAGGCCCGCGATGACGAAGGCGTCGGTGCCCACGGCGAAGGTACCGAGGGCCAGGAGCATCGCGGCGGGTCCCCAGGGGGCCGCCGGGGACGCGTCGGCGGGGTCGGTCACGGTGCGACTCCCGGTTCGATGATCGGCGTCTGTTACGACCGGCATCGTAACGGCAGAGGCCTCCCCCACTGGTGCCGACAGCGCGGCCGACCGTCGGGTTCCGGCCAAATGCCCGTCGGAGAAGTTCCGTTGTAGCCATCGACGGCCGACGACCCCGCGGCGACGCCGGTCCCCCGCAACTCCCCCGCGGCGGCCGAAAGACGTCAGAAAGGTCGATGTCCATCGGACAAGACGACTACTATCGAAGCACGGAGAGCCTCCTGCCGAGCGGCCCGGGCGGATGGGTACCGTCGGCACCGGTGCACGGCCGCACCGACGAGCAGGGTGGAGCGGATGCACGCGATCGAGGAGACCTGGCTGCCACAGCCCGACCTTGCGGCGGTGGACATCGGCACCGTGCTCCAGGCACTGGCCGATCCGGTGCGCCTGCAGATCCTCCGGGCGCTCGACGCCTCCGCCGAGGAGTCGTGCACGTCGCTGGACCTGCCCGTCAAGCGCTCGACCGTCTCGCACCACCTGCGCACCCTGCGCGAGGCCGGTGTCGTGGCGACCAGGCTGGTCGGCAACAGTCGGCTCAGCCGGCTGCGCCGGGACGACCTCGAAGCCCGTTTCCCCGGACTCCTGACCTCGATCCTCACGGCCGCCCCGGCGACCGCCCCACCGGCCGTCCCGACCGGCTGACCCGGCTGACCCGGCGGGCCCGGTGATCCGGTGATCCGGACCGCCACCGCACCGCCGCGCCATCGCGCCATCGCGTCCACCCAACCGCCCCACCGGCGAGAAGGAGCACAGCATGGGCCGCTACGCCCACCTGGCCTACACCGACGAGGTGCGCCTGGTCCAGAGGGAACAGGGAAGCGAGTTGTCGGCCATCCGCCAGCTCGCGCACGGCGACGAGCCCGAGGAGCTGACGGACGCCGAGACCGACTTCATCCAGTCCCGCGACGGGTTCTACCTGGCCAGCGTCAGCGAGACCGGCTGGCCGTACGTCCAGTTCCGCGGCGGTCCGCCCGGCTTCGCCCAGGTCGTCGACGAGCGGACGATCGCCTTCGCCGAGGTGCGCGGCAACCGCCAGTACATCAGCACCGGCAACATCCGCGCGGACGGCCGGGTGGCGCTGTTCTTCATGGACTACGCCCGCCAGGCCCGGCTGAAGCTCTTCGGCCGGGCCTCGGTGCAGGACCTGGAGGAGAATCCGGAGCTCGACCGGCGCCTGCTCGCCACCCGGACCGGGGGCCGGGTGGAACGCCTGATGACCATCCACGTCGAGGGCTTCAACTGGAACTGCCCCCAGCACATCACCCCGCGCTTCTCCGAGGCCGAACTCCGGCCCCACCTCGACCAGTTGCAGGACCGGCTGGCCGCATTGGAGAAGGAGAACCGCCTACTGCGGACGCAACTGGAGCAGCGGGCCGGGTAGACCCGCCTGAAGGTGCGCGGACCTGAGAACGCCGCCCCTCCTTTGCTCTGGCGCCTTTCACCTCCATCTCATCTGCTGACCGGCTGGCCGGCATGGCTCCGTGTGTGCGGTCAGGAAGGCAAGGTGACCGACTGGGCGTGGTGGAAGACGTTCTTCTCGTCCCAGGTCTCCTTGGCCTTCAGCAGTCGGGCGTAGTTCTGCTTGTCATCACGCGGTCGGCGTCTCCGCGCAGCCCAGGGGCGCGATCCATCAGCCGTGCCGCCGAGATCCTCGACCTCGGCCTGGACGCCCGGGAAAGCTGCTGCCGTGGACCTCCATGTCCAGGCACTGGGGACGTGGCTCCGCGGCTATCACGAATCCTCGCACGCGTGCGGGGGGGCAGCACGGCGGCGCCCCGGCGCTGTCGGCCCGCTGACCCGGAGTTGCCGGCCCGCGCGTCGCCCGTTCGGGAACTACCGTTCAGGTGCGGGCCGTTTGTCGGTCGGAACACGATGCGGGGAGCGTCGTGCAACTGGGGGTCACGGGTCGATGGTCATGGCGTTCGCTCTTACGTTGCCCGGTTTGGCGCTGGCGGTGGCGCTGTTCGCGCTAGCCTCGACGGCGTTTCGACAACTGGCCGGTTCGAGGCTGGTCCCGGCTCGGCTCCGACGACGGCTGAGCCGGGTCGGCGGCGCGCCTTCGGTGTCCACCGTGGCCATGGACGTCTTCACCGGCTCGGTGAACAGCGGCAAGGCCACTGAGCTGGAGGAACGCTCTGCCGAGGCAATGCGCCGCGATGAGGAGGGCGACGCCGCACCGCCCCGCTCGACCATCGATCTACACTCGGGCCGCGCCGTCATCGTGCTCCCGAAGCAGCCGACTGGCACCGACCGAAAGCCCGGCGGACGGAATTGACCGCCTCGACCCTCACTCCTCCACTCCCATGAGAGTCGTGAGAGTCGATGGTCCCCCGTGCCCGACCGGCGGCGGCCAACCGGCCAACTGCTCCCCGCGCCCGTGACAGTCCATCGCGGTACCGGCCACCCACAGTCCCCGCTCGCAGGTCTCGGCCGCCCAGATCGTGACCCGTCTAGGGCGGCGGCTGACCCCCGCGGACGCGGGGAGGACGGCCGCATAGCGATCATCAGGCTGTGGTCGGGTTGGTTCCGGGCGGTCGCGCCAGCGTTGTTCGGCGGTTCGGTCTCGAAGAGGGGCGAACAGCCGTGGGGCGAGGCGGGGGACGCCAAAGCCAATGCTGCGCCGCAGGTCGGAAGGGGTCCTCCCCGCGGACACCGCCGCGAAGGCCCCGGCGCCGTCGCCCGAATAGACGGGCGCGGACCGAACGGTCCTCCCCGCGTCCGCGGGGGTCAGCCCTTCAGCAAGGAGCGGACGCGGCACACAAGCGCGGCAGTGCGCGAGCTGCGTGGTCCGAACACCTTGCAGGACGAACGCGCCGCGCCCGCTGCGGGCGGCAGGCCCGTACAGTCCGTCCCCGGACCGGGCCACCGCAGCCGCCTTCTGCGGGGCGCTGCCGCCTGATCCCACCGCGCGGGACCTCCTGGCGCGGGACGCGCCCCCGCCCGACGCACGGCTGGCAAAAGTCGGCCACCAATCCCCGAGAGCGAGCGGTGAATGACCGAACAGCAGGAATTCCGCGGTGGCGTGAACGTCGTGCGCCGCCGCGGGGACGTCGTCCACCGGCCGACGTCCCCGGCGACGCCGGCGATCCACCGGCTGCTGCAGCACATCCACGACCACGGGTACCACGGCGCACCGGAGCCCCGGGGCTTCGACGCCGACGGCAACGAGCTGCTGACCTTCCTCGACGGCGAAGTGCACGACGCGCTCACGCCGGACCTGCGGACCGCCGAACTCCTCTCCTCCGCCGCCGAGCTGCTGCGGGGCCTTCACGACGCCACCGTCACATTCCACCGGCAACCGGGCGATTCCTGGCTGTTCCCGGTCCGGCAGCCGGCCGAGGTCATGTGCCATGGTGACGCCGCTCAGTACAACTGCGTGGTGAAGGACGGCCTGGCGGTCGGTTTCATCGACTTCGACGCGGCGCATCCAGGACCACGCGTCTGGGACGTCGCCTACGCCGTCTACCGGTTCGCGCCGTTGCAGGGGCCGGACAACCCGGAGAGCTTCGGTACACCCCGGGAACAAGGGCGCCGGGTCGCAGCCTTCTGCCGGGCCTACGGGCCGGGCGTGGGCGCCGAGGTCATCGACACCGTCCCCGACCGGCTGCAGGCCCTCATCGACTTCATGCGCGACCAGGCCGCGCAGGGGAACGAGGCATTCCAGCAGCACATCAGGGACGGCCACACCGACCTGTACGAGGCAGACATCCGCTATGTACGCGCCCACCGCGACACCCTACGCGCGGCCTTCGAGGCGGCATGACCGTGCCACCCGCACTCCTGCTGCCCCCCGCACACACAAGCGAGGGGATCACCCTCGCCCGGCCTGCGAGACGGTGTCCACCATCCGCTGCTCCGACTCCGGCGGTGGCTGACGCGGCGGCTCTTGCCGGACTCCCGCGTCACGGGCGGTCGCACGGGAAGTCGGCGGGGCCGACTTCCTGTGCGCGGGTGTCACTCGTCAGTGGCGCCGTCGGTGAGTTCGCGGACGATGTCGAGGTGGCCCGCGTGGCGGGCGTATTCCTGGAGGACGTGGAACAGGATCCAGCCCAGGGTGGGGCGCTCGGTGCCGTCGTCGGGGAAGCGGCCGCCGGCTGAGGCGACGGCGGACAGGGGCGTTTCCGAGGCGACGGCCCGGGTGTACTCGCCACCGGCGCGCAGGTCGGTGAGGAGGTCGGCGGCGCTCTCCTGCGGGGTGACGTGCCAGCGGTCCTCCGGACCGCGGTCGCCCCAGGGGGCCGGGACCGTCTCGGCGCGGAATCCCCATCGGAGCCAGCGCTGCTCCATGTGGACGAGGTGCTTGAGGAGTTCGAGCATCGTCCAGCCGGAGGGGACGCGGCTGGTGCGCAGGTCCTCGTCGGACAGTCCCTCGATCTTGGCTCCGATCGCGGAGCGGTAGTAGTCGAGGTAGTCCAGCAGCAGGGTGCCGGGGTTGGAGAGTCGCGTGCTCGGCTCGGGCAGGGGGGTGATCACGGCGCCGAGTCTGCCACGGGGTGTCACATCTCCTGCCGCTGCGCTGTCACCCTTGCGGACGTGGGAAGCGGGAGAAGTGCTCGTGAGGATGAAGGCCGTCATCGTGTGCGCAGGCCCTCGTGGCTGATGTCGCCGACTACCTCCTCGGCGGCCAGGCGGTCGACCGGTTTGGCCAGGCTCCTGGTCGGGAAGAGCAGGCCGTGTTCGGCCTGCTGGGATGTGGCGGCCTGCTTGATCCCCCGGCGCTCGGGCATGGTGCAACGTGCTTACCCCGTGCGGTCCCGGGAGTTCGACACGGAGATCGTCGACGCGGGTCAGGGGTTCCGGCAGAATCGGCTCTTCCCGGTGAGACCGCCCGCCCGGCCTTTTGGGCGGGCGGTCTCACCGGGTGTCAGGCCGCCCGGTAGTACTGCCGCCTTGATGCGCGTCGGCCGCTGTCGGCGGCTCGACGGCATGTCTCGCGCGGTTCACGGTCCTCCCGCGCGGCAACGGGAGCCCGGCTCAGCTTCTCGCCGTTGCGTCACCTGCCGCCACGCGGCAGGTGACGCAACGGCCGCCGCTCACTTGGCGAGGAACGCCAGGAGGGCTTCGGAGACTTCCTGTGCGTGGGTCCACAGGAGGCCGTGGGGTGCGCCGTCGATGACGACGTAGTCGGCGTGCGGGAGTGCCTGGTGGAAGAGCTCCCCGGTTGCCTCGATGGGCAGAATGCGGTCGGCCGTGCCGTGCAGGATCAGAGTCGGCACGTCGATCTTCCGGACGTCGGCACGGAAGTCGGTGGTCCACGTGGAGACGCAGGCCAGCGAGGCGTACCAGGAGGCGCCGGCGGCCACGTTCCAGCTGTTGCGGACGGCTTCCTCGCTGATGCGGGTGCCGAGGTTCTCGTCGAGGTTGTAGAAGTCCTCGTAGAACGCGCTGAAGTAGGCGTAGCGGTCGGCGGTGACGGCCCCTTCGATGTTCTTGAAGATGGCGCCGTCGACACCGCTGGGGTTGTCGTCGGTCTTGAGCAGGAAGGGTTCGAGGGAGGCGAGGAAGGCGGCCTTGGCGATCCGGGCGGAGCCGTAGGTACTGAGGTAACGGCCAACCTCACCGGTGCCCATGGAGAAGCCCACGAGGACGACGTCGTCGAGGTCGAGGGTCTCCAGGACCACGTTGAGGTCGGCGGCGAACGTGTCGTAGTCATAGCCGGTGGTGGGCTGGCTGGAGCGGCCGAAGCCGCGCCGGTCGTACGTGATCACGCGGTAGCCGGCCGACAGGAGCGCGGCGGCTTGCTTCTCCCAGGAGTGGCCGTCGAGCGGATAGCCGTGGATCAGCACGACCGGCTGCCCTGTGCCGTGGTCCTCGTAGTACAGCTCGATACTGGTGGAGTTCTCCTGGTCGACGGTGATGAACGCCATGGTGGTTGCTGCCTTCCGGTGTGCATGTGTCTGATGGTGAAGTGCCCCGATCGGGCACGGCTGTGCGGTGATGCGCGATGAGCGACAGGGCGGGGCCTCGGTCATCGGACCGTGCGGGCCGCCTGCTCGACGATGCGGGTCACGGCCTCGGGACGGGATACGGATACCGCGTGGGACGCGTCGATGGTCGTGGTGCGGGCACCGGCGCGGGCTGACATGAAGCGCTGGGCAGCCACTGGGATGTTGCGGTCCTCCGTGGTCACCAGCGACCAGGAGGGGATCGTCTTCCAGGCGGCCTGGGTGGACTTCTCCTCCAGAGCGGCGGCAGCGATCGGACGCTGCCCCGCAGCCATGAGCCCGGCCTTGTCCTTCGGCACGTCTGCGGCGAACTGGTTGTGGAACTTCTCCGGCTTGATGTACACGTCCGCGCCCTGATCACCGTCGGGCAGCGTGTAGTTGACGGACTCGACGGCTTGGCCGAGGGTGCTGCCGGGGAACTTGTCCGTCAGTCCGATCGAGCTCTCGCCCACGTCCGGCAGGAACGCCGCGATGTAGACCAGTGCCTTCACCTTGCCTTCGAGACCCGCGGCGGCCTGGCTGATGACGGTGCCGCCGTAGGAGTGACCGACCAGGACCACGGGCCCGTCGATGTGGTCGAGGACGCTGCGCAGGTAAGAGGCATCGGTCGCCGGACCTCGCAGCGGGTTGGCGGCGGACACCACCGGGTAGCCCGCACGCTGCAGCCGGGCGACGACACCGTCCCAGCTCGCGGCGTCGGCGAACGCTCCGTGTTCCAGCACGATCGTCGGACGTGCGGGGTGGTGGGGCGTGGCGTCGGCCGCAGCGGGCAGGGTGACGGCGGCGACGGACAGTCCGACGGCCGCGGTGACACCGAGCAGCGCGGATCTGCTGCCCGGACGGACGAGGCGGGTGTTACGCATGGGTGAGATCCCTCTTGTGTGATGGATGGTGCTCGACGGCCCGAAAGGCGATGCAGCTGGTACGTCGAGAAGCGGGGCCGGAGCGCTTCTCCTCCGGTACCTGGTTGGCGTGCGTCCGTCTGCGCCACGTGAGCAGCGCGGAACGGAGTGCGGGTGGGCGGCAGCGACAGCGGCCCGGAGGGCGGCTGCCGGGCGGCACGTTCGGCGGTGTGCCACAGCGCCGCGCGCGGAGCCTACGGCTCACCTCAGCCGGTACGCTCCAGGGCTTCGTAGACATGCCTGAGGTAGCTGTGCGTGCGCTCCGAGCCGAGGATGCCGTCGCCCACCCGGTTCATCGTGTAGGAGAACGTGACGCGCCGGTCGAGGTCCATCATGACGATCGAACCGCCCCGACCGACCCAGAAGCAGATCCTCCCGGTGGGCATGTGCGGCATCGTCCTCGGATCGGAGAGTGCGTAGCCCATGCCCCAGCGGATGGGAACGCCCAGGAACAGGTCGACTCCGTCGGCCTGTACGTCGAACACCTTGTCCACCGTCTCCTCGGAGAGCAGCCGGCGGCCGTTGACCTGGCCGCGCCGCGAGATGACGGAGAGTGCTCGGGCCAGGCCACGCGCGTTGCCGTGTCCGTTGACGGCTCCGAGTTCGGCGGAGCGCCACTGCGGCGTGTCGACGTGCTCGTCCCGTGCGGGGCTTCCGAGCAGCGTCTTGGTGAAGATTCCCGCGGGATCAAGACCCGTGGGTATACCGCCTGGCTGTGAGGGGGCCACCAGATCGGCGATACGCGGCCAGTCGGCCCGTCGCGCACCGATCTGGACATCAGCTTGCGCCGGTCCGGCGATCTCGGTGGCGACGAACTCCGTCAGGGTGAGACCACTGGCCCGCCGGACGAGCTCTCCCACCAGTTGCCCTTGGGTCTGCACGTGGTAGCCCGAAGCGGAGCCCGGCTCCCACCAGGGTGCCTGCGCGGCCAACCGGGCACTCGCGGTAGGCCGATCATAGAGATCCTCCATGCGGAAGGGCTGCTCCCAGCCGGGGAGTCCCGAGGTGTGAGCCAGGACGTGACGCACCTCGATGCGCTCCTTTCCCTGGGCGGCGAACTCGGGCCAGTAGTGCGCGACCGGGCGGTGCAGATCCAGCGCGCCCCGGTCGACGAGGATGAGAGCCGCGAGATTGGTGAGGGTTTTCGTGGTCGACCACAGATTCACCAACGTGTTCCGGTGCCACGGAGCGGTCCGTGCTTCGTTCGCGTGGCCACCCCACAGATCGACTTCCATGACCCCGTCCACATCGACGGCGATCGACGCCCCCAACTCCTCGCCGGCTTCGAGGTGCGCCCTCAGCGCCGCTCGCACCGGTTCGAATCGGTCTGTGCTCGTTCCCTCGACATCCATGCTCTTCTCCACTTCGGACGACAACTGTGCGGCGCTGGGCCCCTGGTCAGGCCCGGTTCTCCGCCTGGAACATCCAGCTCTGCTTCTCGAGATCGGCCGTCAGCCCGATGAGGAGATCCTCGGTGACGACATCCACCGGGCCCATCGCGACGATGCGCTCTCGCAGCCTCTCGGTCACGGTAGAGAGCGCGTGCACCAAGGCCTCGACGGCGTCACTGTCCTTGGTCCAGCCCGGCGGAAAGGCGGGCACGCCACTGGCCCCCGCAACGGTTCCGGCCCGTCCGTCCGGACTGATGCCCAGGGCGGCCGCGCGCTCAGCCACCGTGTCCGCATGGTTCCGGGCGACGGTGGCGGCCTCGTCGAGCTGGACGTGAACCGAGCGGAAGCGCGGGCCGTACACATTCCAGTGGGCCTGCTTGGCCACCAGGGACAGGTCGAGCAGGTCGGCCAGGGTCGCCTGCAGCGCCGCACCCGCGGTCTCGCGGTCGCGCTCGGGCAGAGGGTTGTTGACAACCGGCACAGGAGTGCGGTCCTTTCGTGACAAGCGCGGGCTCTCAGGCGGCGAGGAAGTCGAGGAGGGCGGCGTTGACCTCGGCCGCGTGGGTGAGCAGCAGCCCGTGCGGAGCGCCGTCGATCTCGACGTACCGCGCGTCGGGCAAGCGGCGGCGGAACTCGCGGGCCGTGGCGTCGATCGGCAGGATGCGGTCGGCGGTCCCGTGCAGGATCAGCGACGGCACGTCGATGCGCTCCACGTCGGCCCGGAAGTCCGTCAGCCACGCCGGGACACACGCGTACGCCGCCATGGGCGACGAGTCGATGGCGGTGGCCCAGTTCGCCCGCAGCGCGGACTCGCTGAGCCGCGACCCGAGCGTCTCGTCGGTGTTGAAGAAGTCGACGAAGAAGCTCTCGTACCAGGCGTAGCGGTCGGCCTCCGCCTGCTCCGCGATGCCGTCGAAGACGCTCTGCGGCACACCGGTGGGGTTGTCCGGCGTCTGCAACAGGAACGGCTGGAGCGAACCGAGGAACGCCGCCTTCGCCACCCGCTCCGAGCCGTGGGCGCCGAGGTAGCGGGCGACCTCGCCCGAACCCATCGAGAACCCGACGAGAATCACGTCACGCAGGTCCAGCTGCGTCAGTACGGTGTCCAGGTCGGCGGCGAAGGTGTCGTAGTCGTAACCCGTCATGGTCTTGCTCGACCGGCCGAAGCCACGGCGGTCGTAGGTGATGACGCGGTAGCCGGCCTTGACCAGCGCATCGGTCTGCTTCTCCCACGACTGCCCGTCCAACGGGTAGCCGTGGATCAGGACGACCGGCTGCCCCGAACCGTGGTCCTCGTAGTACAGATCGATGCCGGTCGAGCCCTCGGAGCCGACGGTGATGGTTCCCATGGTGTACCTTCCCGCCCGTCCGCCGTGTGCGCACCGGGCATGGCACAAACCTAGGAAACAAGCAGGTCGGACCGCGTCCGTCGGACTACGGGTTCGACGTACGTCATGGTGCTGCGTCTTCCGTGTACGTCATGACGCTGCGCGTTCGGGCTAGGTCGCCGGGCCACCGAGCACCGCGGCGAGTTCGCCGCGGGACGTGACCCCCAGTTTGGGGAACATCCGCTGGAGATGGGTGCTCACCGTCCGGGGCGAGACGTACAACCGCTCGCCGATCTCCCGGTTCGTCAGACCCTGCGCGGCGAGCTGGGCGACGTGCAACTCGGTCGAGGTCAGCCGGTCGACCGCGGCCGGAGCCTGGCGCGGGGACGACGCGCCCGCCGCACGCAGCTCCTGCCGTGCCCGCTCCGCCCATGCCGACGCACCGAGGGCGTCGAAGATCTCGCGTGCGGCCTGCAGGGCGACGCGGGATTCCGCGGGCCGCCGGTGCCGCCGCAGCCACTCGCCCAGGGCGAGGCGCGCCCGCGCCCCCTCGAACGGCCAGTCCGAGGGGACGGCGTCGAGGGCCGCCCTGTACAGCGGCTCAGCGGCATCCTGCGGGCTCAGCAGGGCCCGGCCCAGTCGCAACCCGCAGAGCAGGGCGGGCGAAGACGTCGATTTCCCGAGCGGGGTCAGCTCCCGCACGATGTCGCGTGCCACCCCCGCGGATTCGCTGCGCACCGCCGCCTCGACCAACTCCGCGACCGCGTAGAAGCGCAGCCAGGAGTGGAAGGCGGGGTCGGCCGGGTCGAAGACGCGGTGCAGGTGGCCGAACGCGTCGCCGTAGCGGCCCTGACAGAGTGCCGCCTGCCCGCGGGCCATCTGCATGATGGCCAGCACCGGGCGCCCTCCGCTGGGAAGGGCCTCGCGTTCGGCTTCCGCCGCCCATGCCTCTGCCGCCGGGTCGCCACTGACGGCGGCCAGCTGCGCGCGGATGGCATTCACCATCGCGTGCACAAGAGGCTGACCGGTCTCGCGGGCAAGCGACGCGGCCTCCTCCGCGGCCAGGGAACCAGCGCGCACGTCACCCAGCCGTGCGGCGCTCCCCGCCTGGACGCAGAGGGCTCGGGCCAGCATCGACAGCCTGCCCTGCGCTCGCAGAGCGTCCAGCGACCTCGCCGTCAACCGGCTCGCCAGGGCGGGAGCGCCCACCGTCACGGCGGCGGCCCCCAGGAGCTGGTCCCCCTCCGCGTTCTCCGACGAGCGCTCCAGCTGACCGGCCAGGCCCTCCATGACCCCTATCCCACGCTCGACCGGCGCCGAATACGCCCGCAGAGCGACCAGGTCGGCGTTGTCGGCAGGCACGGGCATCAGGTCGGCAGCGGTGGCCACCCGCTCCCGGGCGGCCGGGCCCGGCTCTCCCCAGAAGCACTGCAGGACCGCGCTCCACAGCATGCGCAGCCCCAGTTTCGGCTCGCCGCCGGCGGCGATCTCGACCGCCAGCTCGGCCAGCTCGGCGGTCGCGGCACCCTCCCCCCGCGTCCCCTCGGCCAGAGCGATGCTGACCCAGGCCGCGCGGCCTTGGTCCCGGACCGAAAGGTCCAGTGAGCGCGCCTGGGTCAGCAGATGCGTCGCGATGTCTCCTTGGCCCGACTCCAGTGCGAGCTCCGCCGCGCGGAGCAGCCGGTCCGCCCGCGCGGAGGAGTCCTTCGTCAGCTCCGCCGCCCGCCTCAGCGCGGCCAGAGCCGCGGCGACACCGCCTCGCCGCAGGGCTCTGCCGGCGGTGGAGTCCAGATCCCGTGCCACTCCTTCGTCGAGGCCGGCGGTCGCGGCGGCACGGTGCCATGCCTGCCGATCGGGCTGCCTCTGGAGCGCGGCGGCCAGCGCGGCGTGCGCGGTCCGGCGTTCCGCGGCGGTGGCGGCGTGGTGTATCGCCGAGCGGATGAGGGGGTGCCTGAAGGCCGTCCCCTGGGCCTCCACCAGGCCCGCGTCGATCGCTGTCTCGAAAGCACCGACGTCGACCGTCGTCCCGAGCATCCGGGTCGCCGCGGCGAGGCATTCGTCCATCGTCCCGTCACCGTTGAGGGCCGAAAGGAGCAGGACCGCACGGGTGTCGGCCGGCAGGCGGGAGATCCGTGCCGTGAACGTCCGCTCCAGCCGCGCGGTCAGCGGCAGCGGACCTGGGTTGAGCGCGTACGCCCCGCCGACCGACTGCAGCGCGACCGGCAGCTCGGTCAGCGCCAGCGGGTTCCCGGCGGCCTCCTCCAACAGTCGCCGTCTGACCTGCTGTCCCAGTGCGGGGGCCACCGCGTCCAGCACCTCACCCGACACCTCGTCCGTCAGCGGGCCCAGGTGCAGCACCGGCAGGCCGGCACTGCTGAGGCCGTCGTCGAGGCGCCGGGTGACGGCGACCAGAACGAGAGGGTCGGACTCGATCCGCCGCGCCACGAACCCGAGCACATCGAGGCTGGCACGGTCCATCCAGTGGGCGTCCTCGACGACCACCAGCAGTGGCGCCTTCGCCGCCGCGTCCGTCAGCAGGGTCAGCGCGGCCAGGCCGACGAGGTACAGATCGGGTACGGCCTCGTCGACGAGGCCGACGGCCGCGAGCAGCGCGGTGCGCTGACGTCCCGGCAAGTCGTCGATTCCGTCACGCAGTTGGTGAACCAGCTGGTGCAGACCGGCACAGGGCAGGTCTTCCTCCGACTGGACCCCCACAGCGGTGATCACACGGGTCCCGCCGCGCGTTGCCGCGCCCGCGGCCTCCGCGACCAGCGCCGACTTGCCGATCCCCGGCGCCCCGGTGATCACCGTCGCGCCGCCCGAACCGGCGGCCCCCTGCTCGACCAGGGCCGCCAGGGTGTGACGCTCCGTATCGCGACCCAGTAGCGCCCGCCGATGCATGCCGCAACCCCCGTGTCTCTGTGCCTCCCCAGCAGCCGACGGTCCGCGTCCTCGCGGGACCAGGCGACCTGGGCGGCATCTCCAATGGCGGGCGACCTGGAAGCCTGGCCTGGATGCCGATCACGCAATGGTATGCGTGCTGCTGAGCGGGAACGACCGCTGTGCTCGGGAGCGCAGAGCATCACCTCCAGGGCCCCGTCGTCGCAAGCCCGTCGGACGACTTCTGCGGCCTGGCCGGTCTCGCGTACGTCGCCGGGCACCGCGAAGGCGGACCCACCTGCCTCCTCGATCCGCGCGACGACCCGGTCGGCGGCGGACGCGGCAGCGCAGTGATTCAGCGCACCCGGAAGCCGGATGCGCTCAGCTCCCGTGCCATGGCAGCCCCGACCCCCTCCCCGCCACCCGTCACCAGAGCCGTTCGTCTCCCTGCGACGGTCATCTCGACCTCCCGACCGTCGAGCCGGAACCATCCGTGCTTCCATCCTATCGGAGCGGAGCACTCCGTTCCGATAGGATGGAAGCACCACCCAGGCGATCGCCCGCTCCACGCGGCGGTTACGCCACTCCCCCGCACATGAACGGAGGCGTCGTCGATGGACGACACCAGAACTCGGCACCGCGCCAGGGCCGCATCAAGGCCGAACGCGGTGCTTGCCGCGCTGCTCGCGACCGTGGGCGCCTACGCGCTGATGCAGACCATGGTCATTCCCGCGATGTCCGTGCTCGCGGAGCGCCTGCACGCCGACACCGCCATGGCCGGATGGCTGATCACCGCGTTCCTGCTCGGCGGGGCGGTCCTCACCCCGGTGCTGAGCCTGCTCGGCGACAAGTACGGGCACCGACGGCTCCTTGTGGTCGTCCTGCTCGTCTTCCTCGTGACCACCCTGGCCGCCGCCGCCTCCCCGAACATCGGCTTCCTCATCACGATGCGGGCCGTGCAGGGAGCCTCGATGGCCACGCTCCCCCTCGCCCTGGCGCTGGTCCGCGAGGCGATGCCCAGGGAGCGGATCGCCTCCAGCTTCGGCATCACCGCCGCCATGCTCGGCGGCGGCGCAGGCGTCGGGATGGTCGTCGGCGCGCTGATCATCCAGCACACGTCATGGCGCTGGATGTTCGGCGCCGAAGCCGTGTTCATCGCCCTCGCGACGCTCATGGTCATCGCCTGGGTGCCGGAAAGCCCCGAGCGCCACCGCAAGCGGATCGACGTGCCCGGGGCGCTGCTCCTTGCCGGAGGCCTCACCGCCCTGCTGCTGGCGATCACCGAAGGCACCAAGTGGGGCTGGGCCTCCGCCGGGGTGCTGTCGCTCTTCGCGGCCGCCGTGGCGCTCTTCGCCGTGCTCGGCGTGGTGTCGGCCCGTCGAACGGACCCCATCCTCGACCTTCGGCACGTTACCCACCTGCCGATGCTCGTCACGAACCTCGCGGCGCTGCTGATCGGCGTGGTGCCGTTCTTCTTCTACGTCCTGGTCCCCGAACTGCTGCAGCTGCCCACCGGGCTTCCGCCCGTGCTGCGCCCCATGGCCTCCTACGGAGCCGGCCTGAGCATCGTCCAGGCCGCGCTGCTGATGCTGCCGAGCTCGCTCTTCGTCGTCGTGGGCGGACGCACCGCGCACGCGCTGCGGGGACGTCTCGGCACCAGGGCGCCGCTCGCCGCGTGCATGACGCTGATGACGGCCGGAGCCGTACTCACCGCCCTCTTCCACAGCTCCCCGGCGGAACTCGCGATCTGGTTCTGCCTGGTCGGCCTCGGCGCGGGCTACGGGTACGCGGCGCTCGCCGACCTGGTCGCGGCCCTGGTGCCGCGCCGTGAGATCGCCTCGGGCAACGGCCTGAACACCGTCATCCGGACCGTCGGCAGTGCCATCGGCAGCCAACTCGCCGTCGGCTTCCTGCAGACCTACACCGTGCACGGCACGCCGGTCCCTGCCGAGAAGGCATTCACCGTGAGCTTCTGGGTCGCCTCCGCGCTCGGAGTCCTCGGTATCCTGCTGGTCGGCGCCCTGCGCATCCGCCCCTACCACCAGGAGCCCATGCCCGAGGCCAGGGTGGTGGCCGTAGACCGGGCCGCCGCCAACCAGCACTGAGCGGTCACCCCGCACCGCGCGGCGGGTCGGCGTCGCCTGCCCGCCGCGCGGCACCGAAGCGAAGGAGCACGAGCATGCGCGCCGCCCGCAGCGGACCGCCCAGCGGACGCCAGAAGGAAGCCGACCGCAACGACGAGCGGGTCCTGCGCGCGGCCCGCGAAGTCTTCGCCGAGCTCGGCTGGAACGCTCCCGTCTCGGAGATCGCCCGCCGGGCCGGCGTGGGCATGGGCAGCCTCTACCGCCGCTACCCGGCCAAGGAGGACCTCGCCCAGGCGCTCCGCGTGCAGGGCATGGATGAGCTGGCAGCCCTGGCCCGCAACGCCATGGCCGCCCACACCGATCCCTGGACCGCACTGGCAGCCTTCCTGCGCGCAGCTCTCTCCGCACCCGACGCGGGCTCGCTCCTCCCCCTCATCGGCGGTCGCCTCCCCTCCACCGATGAGATCGACGCCGCGTCCAACCGCCTCAAGGCCGCCCTCGACGACCTGGTCGACGCCGCCCACCGCTCTGGCGCGCTGCGCGAGGACGTTGGCTCCGCAGACCTCCCGCTGCTGCTCAGCCACCTCAGCCCCCGCCTGCCCACAACCGCCGAACGCGCGGTCGAACTGCACCTGCGCTACCTGGACCTCGTCCTGAGTGGCCTGCAGAACCCCTCGACGCCGGACCAGCAGTCCGCCGGCCCGCCCGACTGGACAGAGCTGACCGACCTGTGGAACACCCCGTGACCCGCACGCACCCTCAACTCCACTGAAGCCACTCGCCATCGGCCTCCGGCAGTGCGCAAGCCGGTAGCCGCACCCTGACAACGCGCCGCGCCGACACCCGGATGACCTCGCTCTCATCCGTCACACCCTCGACGACAAGGGCCGAGACCGTACGGGCCCGTACCCGAGGATCCGGGAGTGGCGACGGCGTCGGGCATGGGGGAAGGCAGATCGCTGCCCTGGACGTTCAGTTCGGCGAGGAAGGCCTCGGTTGCCAGGAAGCGGGTTTCGGAGCAGCCGGCCGCGTTCCCTGCCGGTCTGTCCTCCGCTGTTCCCGAGGTC
This sequence comes from Kitasatospora sp. NPDC005748, assembly GCF_040630735.1. NCBI lineage: Bacteria > Bacillati > Actinomycetota > Actinomycetes > Kitasatosporales > Streptomycetaceae > Kitasatospora > Kitasatospora sp. NPDC005748. Next base: position 87,573 of record NZ_JBEXYD010000009.1, on the reverse strand, counting down.
TTCGATGCCCGCCGCCCACCGGCTGGCACGCGTTCCTCACCGCGCGGCGTCGAGGCGGCCCTCCAATTGCAGCAGCAGGGTGGCGAGGCCGTCGGCGAGCTCGGCCCGGGTGTCGGGGGCGAGGCCCGACAGCAGTGAGCGTTCGAGCTCCAACTGGGCGGGCTGGGTGCGGTCGGTCAGCTCGCGTCCCTCCTCGGTGAGGGTGAGGCGGGAGACCCGCCCGTCGCGACTGTCGGCCTGCCGGCTGACCAGTCCCCGCTCCTCCAGGGCGCGCAGGCGCTTGGTGACGGCCGCACCCGAGGCGAAGGTCTCGCGGACGAGTTCGCCGGGGGTCAGCGAGCGGCCCGAGCGGCGCAGTGTGCCCAGCAGGTCGAACTCGGCGCGGGTCAGCCCTTCGGGGCGCAGCCGTGCGTCCGCCGCCTGCTGGAGCAGTGCGGCGCAGCGGTTGATCCGGCCGATCAGTGCCATGGTTTCGATGTCGATGCCGGGGTGGACCGCCTGCCACTGCCGCATGATCCCCGCGACGATGTCCTCACCGGGCTGTGGCGTCGGCTGCTGCGCCTTTGCTGGAGCGGGCCGCCGACGCCGTCGAGCATGCGAGCGGCCGGGAGATCGTCCCGGGCGGCGACGGCGAGCTGAAGAGGAAATGCGCTACGACCTCGGCGCCGACATCGTCTCCGGCAGCGTGATCGCCGACGCGATGACTGAGCTGAACGCCGGCGAGCGGATCGCCCTGGTCGCCGTCTGCGCGCTCGCCGCGGCGATGCCCGCCACCGTCCTGAACGACCCGGGCCGCGAGCTGCCCGCCCCCGCCACCACCCTGCAGGCCACCACCCAGGCCGGCATCGCCGCTGGCCTCCGGTAGGGCCACCGGCTACAGCCGCTGGGGAAAGTGCTCCGGATCCAACGGGTGAAGCCAGCCGGTCGGGACGCGCACCCGCGTGTGGTCAGGACGGCAAGGTGACCGACTGGGCGTGGTGGAAGACGTTCCCGGCATCCCAGGTCTTCTTGGCCTTCTGCAGCCGGGCGTAGTTCTGCTTGTAGTAGAGCCGCTGGTAGGCCGGGTGCTTCTGGTCGGCCGTTCCGAGGTCGACGTCGGGGTAGTTCACATAGGCGCCGTCGGTGTCCGTGTCGATCTCCGGGATGCCGTTGGTGGCCCTGTAGACCGCTTGGTAGAGCCCGCCGAGGTAGGCCAGGTGCGCGGCGTCCTGCGCGGGGTCGGTCCAGTAGGTCTGGTACTGGAGCTTCATCACGGAGTCGCGCTGGGGGATCGCGGCTTCGGCGGGCTTGTGCTCGTTGATCCGACAGCCGTAGGAGTCGATCTGGACCAGCGTCTGGGTGAGATCCACGCCGGGGACGGTTTTGGTCAGCCACTCCCAGAAGGCGTCGATGTGTGTGGGGGTGAAGCGCCGCCGGTGGTAGGCGGACTTGTACTTGCCGCGCTGATTGGCCCCGGAGGGGTTCAGCGTCATGGTGGCCTGGAACCACGGCATCTGTCGGCGCTTGTCCGGATACGGCAGGAGCACGCCCCCGGCGGCGTAGCTCTGGACCACGGCCCTGCTCGTCAGCCCGGCCTCCATCGCGGCCAGGAACTCCTCCAGCGGCGCCGGATCGTCCTCGTCCCACTGGCTGAGCAGGACGACGTTCCCGTTCGTCCGGTGGGTGAGTTTGAGGATCGCGAAGAGGCCCCGGTAGACTGTCTCCTTCGGACCGCTGTGCTGGGCGAAGAAGGATCCGAAGTTCTCCACGAGGCGGCGGAAGTCCTCCGGGTGCTTGAGCAGGTCCGCCCAGGACCAGGCCACGCTGCTCAGCCAGACCCGTGGCGGCGGCTTGGGGAGGCGGGCGAAGTGGTAGCGCAGGACGACGCCGAAGTTTCCGCCGCCCCCACCGGTGTGCGCCCAGAAGAGGTCGCTCTCCGGCGAGGTCGCGGGGTCGTCCCGGTGGGCCGTGGTCAGCTCCACCGTGCCGCCGCGGACCGTGACCACGTCCACCTGGACGAGGTGGTCGACGGTCAGCCCGTCTCTTCGGGAGAGCAGCCCGTACCCGCCGCCGCTGACGTGACCGCCCGCCCCGACCGAGTAGCACGACCCCGCGGGCAGCGTGACGCCGTACGTCCGGAACAGGCTGGTGTAGACGTCCCAGTTGGTCGCGCCGCCCTCGACGCAGTAGGTGGGGGCGCCGAACTTGTCCCGCGCCGCGCGGACACCGCGCAGAGTGCTGAGGTCGAGGATGACGCCCCGGTCGTTGTCGACGAACCCCTCGTAGCAGTGCCCGCCGCCCCGGATCGTCGGCCGCAGCCCCTTGTCGAGCGCGGTCTTCAGCGCCGCCACCGCGTCCGCGTCGCTCCCCACCAGCCGGATGTAGGCCGGTCTGCTGGACCAGCGCTGATTGAAGCCCTGACTGAGCGTCTGGTACCGCGGATCGCCCGGGAGCACCGACTGCCCGCCGAGGACGCCGGGGGCGCCGGGGGCGCCGGCCGAATCGGCCGCGGCCGGGCCGGCCGCGCCGACCCCCAACGAAACGGCGGAAACCCCGGCGGCAGCCATTCCGGCACTGCCCAGGAACCCGCGGCGAGAGAATTCTTGACTCATGTCAGGACCCACTTTCTCGATTCTGAGAGCTGGCGTCCGCACGCTAGCACGGGCATTCGCCCATGTGAATACTTGTACGAATTAGTGTGACTGTACGTCCTTTTCAATCCCCCTTCGAACTCTCCCGACTCAGAGCCATTGTCAGTGGCGCCGGTTAATGTCCCCTCGTCGACCCCGGGCCCCGGGGTGACAGCTCGATTCCGGGCCTCGCACCCCGGGCCGCACGACCCTCGGAGAATGTGATGCGAAATAAGAACGCCAATATGATGAACGCGCCTCGCGCGGGCGAATTCCCTGCGCTCGGCCACTGGACGACCCTGCCGGCCGTCATCGGCGGGGTCGGCCCGGTCACCCGTCGACGTCGTCGGGCCCGCGCAGGGCGGCCACGACCAGCCCGCGGATCTCGTCCGGCCGGACGCCCCCTCCGGCGACGAGCCGGTCGAAGACCAGCCCGTCCACGCAGGCCAGCAGGGCGAGGGTGCGGCCCGCCGGATCCGCCACGCCCGGCCCTGCCCGGCGATGAAGGCGCGGACGCCGGCGCGGGCCGCGCTCTCACCCGGGACGGCTCGCGCGCCCCCGGGAGTCCGGAGGTCCGCCCAGGGCGCCTTCCGAACGGGGCTCGAAGGCGCCCTGGGCCCGCCGAGAACCGGTCCCCGACCCCTGCGGGAGGCGCCCGCGCCGCCCCCGGAACAGCCCCCGTCACCCGGAGGGAGCACGATCCGTGTGGCGTGGCTCACCATCGGGATTCTGATCTGACGATACGTCAGAGTCGCTGATGGGTCGTCACATCCACCACGGGTGAGCCCAGTTACGAGCTGATGCAACGTCAGATTCATTCAGCTCAAGGCCAGTTGAGCAGAGTGTCGGGCAGTACGCCGTTCATCACACGGGGCTACCATCGGTGAGGTTGTCCGCTCCGGCCCCGGAGTGGGGTCACCCGATAGACTGAGTGGTCCCACCGCCCCAAGGGCCGGACACGGTCGGAACCAGGGGCGAGGACGAGGAGCGCACGGCAGCCATGACCGCTGAACCGAGCCACACAGAACAGACCGCGCGGGCCCCGCAGGCCCTCTTCCCCGGTCGCCCGGCTCCGGCCCCGCGCACCCTGGTCGACATCCTGGACGCCGCCGTCCGCGCCCACCCCAACGAGCCGGCCCTGGACGACGGGCACACCGTCCTCGGCTACCGGGCACTCGCCGCCGAGGTCGAGCAGCTGCGCCACCGGCTGAACGGCGCCGGGATCGGCCCCGGTGACCGGGTCGGCGTCCGCGTCCCCTCCGGCACCAACGACCTCTACATCGCCATCCTCGCCGTACTGGCCGCGGGCGCCGCCTACGTCCCGGTGGACGCCGAGGACCCGGACGAGCGCGCCCAGCTCGTCTTCGAGGAGGCCGCCGTGGCCGGCGTGCTCGGGGCCGAGCGCGTCCTGACCCTCACCGGCGACCCCCGGCCCGCCGTCCCCGCGGACACCCGGCCGACCCCCGCCGACGACGCCTGGATCATCTTCACCTCCGGCTCGACCGGCCGGCCGAAGGGCGTCGCCGTCACCCACCGCAACGCCGCCGCGTTCGTCGACGCCGAGGCCGCCCTCTTCCTGCAGGAGGAGCCGATCGGCCCGGGCGACCGCGTGATGGCCGGCCTCTCCGTCGCCTTCGACGCCTCCTGCGAGGAGATGTGGCTGGCCTGGCGCTACGGCGCCTGCCTGGTACCCGTCCCCCGCTCGCAGGTGCGCAGCGGCGCCGATCTCGGCCCGTGGCTCGCCGAGCAGGAGATCACCGTCGTCTCCACCGTCCCGACGCTGGCCGCGCTCTGGCCCGCCGAGGCACTGAACGAGGTCCGGCTGCTGATCTTCGGCGGCGAGGCCTGCCCGCCCGAGCTGGTGCAGCGCCTGGTCACCGAGGGCCGCGAGGTGTGGAACACCTACGGCCCGACCGAGGCGACCGTGGTGGCCTGCGCCGCGCTGCTCACCGGCGACGGTCCGGTCCGGATCGGCCTGCCGCTGGACGGCTGGGACCTCGCCGTGGTCGACGAGGCCGGCGAGCCGGTCGCCGCGGGCGGCACCGGCCAGCTGGTGATCGGCGGCGTCGGTCTGGCCCGTTACCTGGACCCGGTCAAGGACGCCGAGAAGTACGCGCCGCTGCCCTCGCTCGGCTGGGACCGCGCCTACCGCAGCGGCGACCTCGTCGAGGCCGACCCCGAGGGCCTGCTCTTCCTCGGCCGCAGCGACGAGCAGATCAAGCTCGGCGGGCGCCGGATCGAACTCGGCGAGGTCGACGCCGCGCTGCAGGCCCTGCCGGGCGTCGCCGGTGCGGCCGCCGCCGTGCGGACCGCCCGCGGCGGCAACCAGCTGCTGGTCGGCTACCTGGTCACCAAGGACGGCTGGGACCGGGAGGCCTCGGTCGAGCGGCTGCGCGCCGAGCTGCCCGCGGCTCTGGTGCCCCTGCTGGCCTCCGTGGAGTCCCTGCCCACCCGCACGTCCGGCAAGGTCGACCGCAACGCGCTGCCCTGGCCGCTGCCCGACCTGGAGACCGCCGGGCCCACCGAGCAGCTCTACGGCACCGAGGCCTGGCTGGCCGAGCAGTGGACCGAGATCCTCGGCGTGCCGGTCGGCGGCCCGCGCGAGGACTTCTTCGCCATCGGCGGCGGCAGCCTGGCCGCCGCCCGGCTCACCACCCTGCTGCGCGCCCGCTACCCGAGCGCCGCCGTGCTGGACATCTACCAGCAGCCGACGCTGCGCAAGCTCGCCCGCCATCTGGAGCGGTCGGTGGCGGACAGCGGCGAGACCCGCACCGTCGCCCTGGTGCCGACCAGGGCCAAGCTGCTCCAGCTGCTCCTGCTGATCCCGCTCTTCACCGTGGTCGGCCTGCGCTGGACGGTCGCCCTGCTCACCCTCGGCAATGTGCTCGCCTGGTTCGGCGACTACGCCTGGGCACCGACCGCCTCGTGGTGGGTGGTCGGCGCGGGCGCGCTGGCGCTGTTCTCCCCGGCCGGCCGGCTCGCCATCGCGGCCGGCGGCGCCCGGCTGCTGCTGCGCGGCCTGCGGCCCGGCAGCTACCCGCGCGGCGGCAGCGCCCATCTACGGCTCTGGACCGCCGAGCGGCTGGCCGAGGTCAGTGGCGCGACCTCGCTCTCCGGAGCCTGGCTGACCCGCTACGCGCGGGCGCTCGGCGCCAAGGTCGGCCCGGAGGTGGACCTGCACTCGATGCCGCCGGTCACCGGGATGCTCAAGCTGGGCCGGGGCTGCGCCGTCGAGGCCGAGGTCGACCTCTGCGGCTACTGGCTGGACGGCGACCGGCTGGAGGTCGGCCAGGTCAAGGTCGGTTCGGGGGCCGTGGTCGGCACCCGCTCGACCCTGCTGCCCGGCGCCCGGGTCGGCAAGCGGTCGCACGTGGTGGCCGGTTCCAGCGTCACCGGGCACGTGCCGACCGGCCAGCGCTGGGGCGGCGCGCCCGCCGCCAAGCTGGGCCGGGCCGAGCGGACCTGGCCGAAGGACCGGCCGGCCCGCCAGGCGCGCTGGGCGGCACTCTTCGGCGCCAGCGGCACAGCGCTCAGCCTGTTGCCGGTGCTGCCCGCCCTCGCCGGGCTCGTGGTGCTGTCCCGCTTCGTCCAGCCCGGCCAGGACCTCGGTGCCGCGCTCGGCGGCGCCCTGCTCGGCCTCCTCCCGGCCACCCTGGCCTACGGCCTGGTGTACGCGGCGCAGCTGGTGGCGGCCGTGCGGCTGCTGAGCATCGGGCTGGCCCCGGGCGTGCACCCGTTGCACGGCCGGATCGGCTGGCAGGCCTGGACGGTCACCCAGCTGATGGACCAGGCCCGCGAGATCCTGTTCCCGCTGTACGCGGGTCTGGTCACGCCGCTGTGGCTGCGAGCGCTGGGGATGAAGGTGGGCCGGGGCGCCGAGGTGTCCACCGTGCTGGCGCTGCCGAGCCTGACCACGGTCGGGGACGGCGCGTTCCTGGCGGACGACACCCTGATCGCCCCGTACGAGCTGGGCGGCGGGTGGCTGCGGCTCGGTGAGGCGAAGGTCGGTGAGCGGGCGTTCCTCGGCAACTCGGGGATGACCGCTCCCGGGCGGGCCGTCCCGGCGCGCGGGCTGGTGGGTGTGCTGTCGGCGACGCCGAAGAAGGCCAAGAAGGGCAGCTCCTACCTGGGCATGCCGCCGATGCGGCTGCCGCGCTCGGCCGACCAGGCCGACCAGAGCCTCACCTACGAGCCGCCGGCCCGGCTGCTCTGGGCCCGCGGGCTGGTGGAGGTGGCCCGGCTGCTGCCGGTGCTGGCCTCCGGCGCGCTCGGTGCGCTGACCCTCGCGTCGCTCTCCTGGCTGTCGGCGAACTGGTCCCCGGTGGCGGCGGCGCTGCTCTCCGGGCTGGTGCTGCTCGCGGCGGGCGGGGCGGCCTGCGTGGTCGCGGTGGCCGCGAAGTGGCTGCTGGTCGGGCGGTTCCGGGCGGTGGAGCACCCGCTCTGGAGCGGCTTCGTCTGGCGCAACGAGCTCGCGGACACCTTCGTCGAGGTCCTGGCGGTGCCGTGGCTGGTGGGCGCGGTACCGGGCACGCCGGTCCTGAACGTCTGGCTGCGGGCGCTCGGCGCGCGGGTCGGGCGGGGTGTCTGGTGCGAGAGCTACTGGCTGCCGGAGGCGGACCTGGTCACCCTCGGTGACGGGGTGACCATCAACCGGGGCTGCGTGGTGCAGACCCACCTCTTCCACGACCGGATCATGCGGATGGATACTGTCATCCTCCGCGAGGGCGCCACCCTGGGCCCGGGCGGCATCGTGCTGCCCGGCAGTACGGTGGGCGCACGCAGCACCCTGGGCCCGGCCTCGCTGGTGATGCGCGCCGAGTCCGTCCCCGCCGACACGCGGTGGCTGGGCAACCCGATCGAGGTGTGGCAGGCCACCTCGTGACCGCCGCCCCCTCCGACCCGCCCGCCACCTCCACGTCCCCCAGTTCGCAGGGAGCGCACGACCCGGTGAAACCCCGCCCGGTGAACCACCAGCACGCCTCGGCGGCCCGCGCCGCCGCCCCGGACCCGTACTTCCCGAACAGCGGGGACACCCGCTACCGGGTGCACCGCTACGAGCTCGCCCTGGACTACCGCCCCGGGCCCAACCGGCTGGGCGGCACCGCGCGACTGAGCGCGGTCGCCGGGACGGCGCTGCCCGAGTTCGCGCTCGACCTCGCCGAGTTCCGGATCGGCCGGGTCCTGGTGGACGGCAAGGCCGCCCGGTACACCCACCGGGCCGGCAAGCTGCGGGTGCGGCCGGTCAAGGCGCTCGCGGCCGGCGCCGCGTTCACGGTCGAGGTGCACTACACCGGGAACCCGCGGCCGGTGCGCAGCCCGTGGGGCGGCCTCGGCTGGGAGGAGCTGACCGACGGCGCGCTGGTCGCCAGCCAGCCCGTCGGCGCGCCGTCCTGGTTCCCGTGCAACGACCGGCCCGCCGACAAGGCGACCTACCAGATAGCGGTGACCACGCCGTCCGCGTACACCGTGGTGGTCGGCGGCCGGCTGCTCACCCGCACCACGCACGCCTCCAGCACGACCTGGGTGTACGAGCAGAGCGCACCGACCTCGACGTACCTGGTGACGGTCTCGATCGGCCAGTACCGGCCGGTCGTGCTCGCCGAGCGCCCGGCCGTCCGGCAGACCGGGTACGTGCCCGAGCGGGTGGCCGGCGACTTCGCGGTGGACTTCGGGCGGCAGCCGCGGATGACCGCGTATTTCGAGGAGGTCTTCGGCCCCTACCCGTTCGGCGAGTACACGGTGGTCGTCGCCGACGAGGAGCTGGACGTCCCGGTGGAGGCGCAGGGCGTCGCCACCTTCGGCACCAACCACCTCGGCGGGGGCTGGGAGCGGGAGCGGCTGATCGCCCACGAGCTGGCCCACCAGTGGTTCGGCAACAGCGTGTCGATCGCCGACTGGAGCCACATCTGGCTCAACGAGGGCTTCGCCAAGTACGCGGAGTGGCTCTGGTCCGAGCGGGCCGGCGGCCCGTCGGCCACCACGCACGCGGCGGCCGCGCACGCCGTGCTGGCCGGCCTCCCCCAGGACCTCAGGCTGGCCGACCCGGGCCGGAAGCTGATGTTCGACGACCGGCTCTACCAGCGCGGCGGCCTGACCGTCCACGCGCTCCGGCTCACCCTCGGCGACGCCGCGTTCTTCCCGATGCTCCGGGAGTGGGCCACCGCCCACCGGCACGGCGTCGTCGGCACCGCCGACCTGCGCGCCCATGCGGGGCGCTACGCCGATCACTCGCTGGAGCCCCTGTTCACCGCGTGGCTGGACCGCCCGGAGCTCCCGCCGCTGCGGGGGCTGAGCGGGCCGACCGGCCCACCGCGACCAGGCTACTGACGGTCCGGCCCGGACCCCTCGCGGTGAGGGGGCCCGGGCCGGACCGCCGGCCCGGTGTCAGCCCGTGAAGCCGGCCGTGATGGAGGTGAACTGCCAGTCGTTCTGGGCGATGCCGGAGCAGGTCTCCTGCAGGCCGCCGCCCGCGCAGCCGCGGTCGCGGTTCACCGACCAGAAGGCCAGCCGGGCGATGTGGTGGCTGTTGGCCCAGTCGCGGATCGCGGTCCAGTTCTGGACGGTGGTGACCTCGTTGTTGTCGCTGAGGCCGTTCATGCCGGAGATGCCGACGTGCGCGTAGGCGGTGGCGTCGTCCCAGCCGAAGGTGGACTTGAGCTTGGCCTTCAGGCCCTCCGCCGCACTCACGGTGGCGGCGTACATGTCGGTGGAGGCGTTGCCGAAGTCGAACGGCATGATGGTGAACACGTCGATGTCCGCGCCGAGCGCCTTGGCCTGCTCGATCAGCCGGTTCCCGTAGGAGGTCGGGCCGGTGGTGCCGGTACCGAAGGTCAGGATGGTGCGCAGGCCGGGGTTGTTCTGCTTGACGATCTTGAGCGCGCCGAGGATGCGGTCCTGGACGACGGTGTTCTCGAACTCGTCGGTGTTCTCGATGTCGACGTCGATCGCCTTCAGACCGTAGGCGTCGATCACCTTCTGGTAGGCGCCGGCGAGATCGGCGGTGGTGGCGCAGTTGGGGCCGAGCTTGTTGCCGCTCCACCCGCCGATGGACGGGACGACGTCGCCGCCGGCCGCGCGGACGGCCTTGATGGTGGCCTGGTCGACCCCGTTCAGCAGCGGCCGCTGGCTGTCCCAGGTGGGGTTGCAGCCGTTCTGGGCGAGGACGAAGGCCAGGGTGAACCACTTCACGCCGGTGGCGTTCATGACGGTCGTGGGGGCCGGCGGGTTGCCCCAGCCGTTGTAGAGGTAGGGCGCGGCCTGCTTGAACCCGGTCGGGGTGCCGCCGCCCGGGTCGGTGGTGACCACGAGGGCGGCGGAGGAGCCGGAGGTGTTGCCGGCCGCGTCGCGGGCCTTGACGGTGAAGCTGTACGCCGTGGCGGCGGTCAGCCCGTCGACGGTCGCGCCGGTGCCGGTCGTGGTGGCGACCTTGGTGGCGCCCTGGTAGACGTCGTAGCCGGTCACGCCGACGTTGTCGGTGGCGGCGTCCCACACGAGGGTGACGCCGGTGGCGGACTTGCCGGTGCTGCGCAGGTTGCCTGGGGACGTGGGTGCCTGGGTGTCGCCCGGGGTCCCGCCGCCTGGCCCGTCCAGGCTCAGGTCGTCGGCGTAGTAGGTGCCCTGGCCGTACCAGCCGTTGACATAGACCTCCGCGCTGGTCTGCGTGGCGCCGGTGGTGAAGGAGACGCTCAGCCGGGTGTAGTCGGCGGCCGAGGTCCAGGCGGAGCCGGCGCCGGTGACACCGAGGTAGACATAGCTGCCGCGGACCCAGCCGGACAGCGAGTACGTGGTGTTGGGCTGGACGGCGACGGTCTGCGTGCACTTGGCGTTGTCGCTCGCGGAGGCGGCGCCCGCCAGCGCCTTGCCGCCGCCGTGCACGGGGGTGGAGACCACCGAGCCGAGTCCGCCGGCGCAGGACCAGCCGGACAGGGTGCCGGTCTCGAAGCCGGGGTTGCCGAGTTGGTTCGCCGCGTGGGCGGCGGTGGGGGCGGTGAACGCGGCGGCGGCCGCGAGCAGGGCTGCCGCGCCGACGGCGGGCAGTCGGGTGCGCTTGAGCACCGGGGACCTCCAGTGGGGGTGTGGGGGTGGAGGTGCGGGGAGGAGCCCAAAATGGACTGGACCAATTCATGCTGTCAAGTACCGTCCGGCGAGCGGACGGTGAGCGGGCGGCGAGCGGGCGGCGAGCGACGGGTGAACGGGGCCGAGAGCGGTCCCGAGCGCGGGGAGGACCAGGAGAGCGAAGGTCACGAGGGCAGCCGCAGTGACTGCCCTCAGCCAGGCTCTCCTCAGGTTTCCCATCACCGGAGGCCGGCTGTCCCAGGCCGGCTCTCCCAGGCCGGCCCCGGAGGCGGTCGTGCCGTGCGAGCCGGCTTGTCATGGTCGAGCCGAGGCTACTCCGCGTCGATCGGCAACCGACTGATCGTCACCATCGCCGCGTGTTGGCGGCTCCGACCCGGGGCGGGCGCCGCGAGCGGCGCGGCGGGCCCTCGGCGGGACTCCCCCGGCCGGCCCGGAAAGGAGGTGGAGGACCGTGGACGACCGACGTAGGTTGAAGGAGCCGTCCGGCCCCGCCGACGGCATCCGGCGACGGTCGACCCCCGGCCCCGGTCCGCGTTCCAGCCGCTGCACCGAATGATTCAGAGGATCAGATGACCGACCAGTACGACGAGCTCCTCCCGACGACCCGCCGCGCGCTGCTGCACCGGATCGCGGTCGCACAGGCCGAGGGCCGCACGCCCTCCCTGGTCGCCGCGGTGGTCCGGGACGGCAGACTGGTCTGGAGCGGAGCGCGCAGCATGATCGACGGTCATGCGCCCACCGTCGACGTGCAGTACCGGATCGGCTCGCTCACCAAGACCTTCGTCGCCGTCCTGGTGCTCCGGCTGCGCGACGAGGGCCTGCTCGACCTGGCCGACCCGCTGGAGCGCCACCTGCCCGGCACCCCGGCCGACGGCGCCACCGTCGCCCAACTGCTCGCCCACTCGGCCGGCCTCGCCTCCGAGACCCCGGCGCCCTGGTGGGAGCGGACCGACGGCACGCTGCGCCCCGAGCTCGCCGACCTCCTGGAGGGCGACAACCCGCGCAAGCACCCGGCGGGGCGGCTCCACCACTACTCCAACCCCGGCTACGCCCTGCTCGGCGCGCTGGTCGAGCGCCTGCGCGGCGAGCCGTGGCACGAGGTGCTGCACCGCGAGGTCCTGACTCCGCTCGGGATGGACCGCACCACCCTGCTGCCCGAGCTCCCGCACGCCGGCGGCTTCGCCGTCCACCCCTGGGCCGACGTCATGCTGCCCGAACCGCTGACCGAGACCGGGCTGATGGCACCGGCCGGGCAGCTCTGGTCGACCGTCGCCGACCTGGCCCGCTGGGCCGCCTTCCTGACCGCCGGCGACCCGAAGGTGCTGACCGCCGAGAGCCTCGCCGAGATGCGCGTACCCGCCGTCGGCCCGGGCGGCGAGAACTGGTCCGGCGGGTACGGGCTCGGGCTGCAACTGCTGCGCCACCAGGACCGCGTCCTCTACGGCCACACCGGTTCGATGCCGGGCTTCACCGCCGGCCTCTGGATCAGCGAGGCGGACGGTCTGGCGGCGATCGCGGTCGCCAACGCGACCAGCGGCGGCGACACCCCGCGGGTCGCGGCGGAGCTGATCTCCCTCACCGCCCAGCACGAACCCCGGCTGCCCGAGCCCTGGCGCCCGCTGTCCTCCCTCGACGAGGACCTGCTCGCGCTCACCGGCCCCTGGTACTGGGGCGCCGCCGGCCACACCCTGCGGCTGAAGGCCGACCGCGTCCTGGAACTGGCCCCGCTCACCGGCGGCACCCGCAGCTCCCGGTTCCGCGCCGAGCCGGACGGCTCCTGGACGGGGCTGGACCACTACTACGCGGGCGAGACGCTGCGGGTCGTCCGCGCCGCCGACGGCTCGGTCAGCCACCTGGACGTCGGCTCCTTCGTCTTCACCCGCCGGCCCTACGGTCCGGCCGAGGCCGTGCCCGGCGGGGTCGACCCGGCCGGCTGGCAGGCCTTCTGAGGCGTCGGGCCTCCCCCGGCCCGGGTGTGTCGCCGCCGCGGGGCTCCGGCACGCCGTGACGGGCGCCCGGTGCGGCGCGGCGGGCCTACGCCGCGCCGCCGCGGGGCTCCGACGCTTCGGCGTCGGGGGCCCGCGCTCCGGCCGGCGAACCAGGCGGACGGGCCAGGCGCAGGAGGTGGGCCGTGCGCAGCGCGTGCGACGCGAGCAGCGTGCCGACGACCGTGCACGGCGCCAGCGCGGCGTCCGTCGCGCCGCTCTCCCACCCGAGGAAGGCGCCGACCGCCAGGAACGGGACGACCCCCGTCACGGGGGCGACCACCATCGCGAGGGCGAGGGTGCTCCGCCTGCGGTCCTCCTCCCAGCACCGGTCGGCGGTGATCTGCAGGGCGCCGGCCATCGCCACCACCAGCATCCACCAGGGTGAGGTGGCCAGTCCGACCAGCCTGGCGAGCAGGTGGAGGAGGAGCAGTCCGACCGCGAGCTGGGCCTGCACCCGCAGGATGTCCCACAGCTCCGCGGCGATCTCCCGCCGCCGCGCCGAGCCCGGTTTCCACCCCATGGAGCGGAGCATACGGTGGCGCCCGCACACCGAACAGGTGTCCGGCAGACAGTGAGTGGCCCCATTCAGCAGGTGCACATCCAAGCTCTGCCGAACGGCAACGTGGACGCCAGCCGACACGGAGAAACATACGGATACCGGTTCGCACGCCCCACGACCGAGAGTGCGGGCCGGTGCCACGGCGATCCGTGGCCGCCGTCGTCCGTGCCGCCCTGGAGGGTCTGCCATGACCACCGTCCCCACGTACGCTCCGCCCGCCGTCACCCCCGGCCACACCTCGGTGCTCCCCATCCCGCTGCCGGCGCAGCAGACCGTCGTCCAGCCGGTCACCGTCCAGCCGCTCACCGTCCGACCGGTCCCCGCCCCGGCCGTACCCGCCCCGGCCGCTCCCGTGCCCGCCCTCGCGGCCCCGGCGCTCTCCGCACCGGCGCTCTCCGCACCGGCCCTCCTCGGCAAGGTGCCGGCGCCCGCCTACACCGTCGCGCTCGCTCGTGACGAGGCCGACGTGCGCGCCGCCCAGCTGCTGCGCCACCAGGTCTTCGCCGCTGAACTCGGTGCCCGGCTGCACAGCCCGGTGGCGGGGCTGGACGTCGACCCGTTCGACGCGTTCTGCGACCACCTGCTGGTGCGCGAGGGCGAGGACGGCCCCGTGGTGGGGACCTACCGGCTGCTGCGCCCGGCAGCCGCCCGACGGGCCGGACGGCTCTACTCCGACGGCGAGTTCGACCTGCGCAACCTGTCCCCGCTCCGCGACGGCCTGGTGGAGCTGGGCCGCTCCTGCATCCACCCGGACCACCGGGGCAACGGCGCGGTCATCAACCTGATGTGGGGCGGCATCGCCCGCTACCTCGCCGACACCGGCAACACCTGGGTCGGCGGCTGCTGCTCGATCCCGCTGGACGACGGCGGCGCGACGGCGGCGCGGGTCTGGGACACCGTCAGCGCCAAGTACCTCGCCCCCGAGGAGTACCGGGTCGCCCCGCACCGGCCGTGGGACCCCACCGGCCTGCCCCGCGCCGAGCGGGCCGCGCTGCCGGCACTGCTCCGCGGGTACCTGCGGCTGGGCGCCTGGGTCTGCGGCGCGCCAGCCCACGACCCGGACTTCGCCACCGCCGACCTCTACGTGCTGCTGTCCCTGGAGCGCACCGATCCGCGCTACCTGCGGCACTTCCTCTCCGGGCTCGCTCCGGCGGCCCCGGCCACCGGACCGGCCGCGCCCGGCGGTACGGAACCCGCGCCCGGGCCGCTCTTGTGAGCGTCTGGCTGCCGACCGCCCCCTGCACGCCGGAGACCTGCCTGACCGAGGCCGCCCCCGTGGTGGCACTCCCCCGGCGGATCCTGCGCCTCGCCGCGTTCCTGGTCGTGCTGGTGACGGGCCTCGCGCTCACCCCGTCGGTCCGGGCCCTGCCCGGGGGGCCTCGCGACGCGCTGGTCCGCTTCTGGGCACGCACCCTGCTCGGCGCGCTCGGGATCACCGTCCGGATCGCGCCGCCCCCGGCCTGCGGCGGCGGGGTGCTGGTGGTGGCCAACCACGTCTCGTGGCTGGACATCCCGCTGATCGCGGCCGGCCGGCCCGGCCGCTCGCTGGCCAAGACCGAAGTCCGGCACTGGCCGGTGCTCGGCCCGCTGGTGGCCTGGGGCGGCACCGTCTTCCTCGACCGCGACCGGCTGCGCACCCTCCCCGGCACGGTCGCCGCGGTCACCGAACTGCTGCGCGCGGGACGGCCCGTGGTCGTCTTCCCCGAGGGGTCGACCTGGTGCGGGCGGGAGAGCGGCCGGTTCCGCCCTGCGCTCTTCGAGGCCGCCGTCCAGGCCGGTGCTCCCGTGCAGCCGGTGACGGTCCGCTACCGACTCGCGGACGGGCGGGCGACCAGCACGCCGGCCTTCGTCGGCGAGGACGGCCTGCTCGCCTCGATCGCCCGGGTGGTGTCGGTCCGTGGACTGGTGGCCGAGGTGACCTTCCTGCCCGCGATCCCGGCACCCGCGGTCCGGACCGGTCAGCCGGCGGACCGGTGGCAGCCGCGCCGGGAGCTGGCCCGTGCCGCCCAGGCGGCCGTGGAGGCGACCGGCCGGCGAGTGCCCGGTGGTGACTGCCCGTTGTGAGCACCCGCTGTGAGCACCCGCTGTGAGTGCCCGCTGTGAGTGCCCGCTGGTGAGTCAGACCGGTGGGGTCGGTGCGGCCGGGTGCCCGCGGCGGATGCCCGTCGTGCCCGGCGCCGACCGGTGATCGACGGGCGGTGGGCCGGGCAGGTAGCCTCACGGCATCCGCCCGTCCACCACGGCTCGCCGCCGTCGACCGCCGTGCCACACCGTCCGACTCCCCTGCGACCGGCAGGCGTTCCGCGGGACCGCCCCCGCCCGCCGCCGAGGTCGGCCGACGCCACGCCCAGGAGGACTCCCGCCGTGTCCGAGCTGTACCCGATCGGCAAGCCCTACGCGCAAGGACTCCTGGAGGTCGGCGACGGCCAGCGAATCTACTGGGAGGCCTCGGGCAACCCCGCCGGCAAGCCCGCCGTCGTGGTGCACGGCGGACCGGGCTCCGGCCACAGTCCGAAGAACCGGCGCTGCTTCGACCCCAAGCGCTACCACCTGGTGCTGTTCGACCAGCGCGGGTGCGGACGGAGCCTGCCGCACGCCGCCGACCCGGCGACCGGTCTGGAACACAACACCACCGCCCATCTGATCGCCGACATGGAACGGCTTCGCGAACACCTGGGCATCGAGAAGTGGCTGCTGTACGGCGGCTCCTGGGGCTCGACCCTGATCCTCGCCTACGCGCAGACCCACCCCGAGCGGGTCTCGGAGATCGTGATCTGCGGGGTGACCATGACTCGCCCCGAGGAGACCGATTGGCTGTACCGCGGCGTGGGCCGGCTGCTGCCGGGCCCCTGGGAGGCCTTCCGCGACGGGCTGCCGCCCGCCGAACGGGACGGCGACCTGGTGGCCGCGTACAGCCGGCTGCTGAACAGCCCCGACGAGGCCGTCCGCCGCAAGGCCGCACGGGACTGGGCGACCTGGGAGGACGCGGTGATCGCGCACGAGTCGCTGGGGAAACCGAACGCCTACTCCGACCGCCCGGACGACGCCCTGATGGCGTTCACCCGGATCACCGCGCACTACTTCGCGCACGACGCCTTCCTGGAGGACGGCCGACTCCTGCGCGACGCCGGACGACTGGCCGGGATCCCGGGCGTCCTGATCCACGGCCGGCTGGACCTCGGATCGCCGCTGAAGACCGCCTGGGAACTGGCGAAGGCCTGGCCGGACGCCGAGTTGACGGTCATCCAGGACTCCGGCCACACCGGGAGCCCCGCCATGGGCGAGGCGGTGTTCGCAGCCATCGAACGGTTCGCCGGACCCGCCCGGAACTGACCACGACGGCTCGCTCCGGCCGTCTCGTGCCGGCGGCGAGACGGTCCGCCGGCCCGACCGGGAGTCGGACCTGCGGCGAGACCGAGACGGCGGAGTTGCCCGGCCGTTGCCCGGCCGGAGGCCGCCCGGGCCCGGTCGGCCGTGTGCCCAAGGGCCGCTCCCGGCCGCCCGATCGGGCCCCTACGATACGAGCATGATCGCCTATGCCCCCGCAGCCCTGTTCTTCGTCCTGTGCGGGATCGGGGTGCTCCGTGACCGACGCCGATTCAGCAACGCCGTCCTGCTCGGCATAGCCGTCTCCTTTCTCGCCCTGGCGCTGCTCGCCGAGTTGCGCAAGGCCCCGACACTGGTCGCCGAGGTGGCAGCCGTCGCCATCATCCTGCTGCCGGCGGTCGGAACGCTGGCGCTGGTCGGCTTCCTGATCGCCAACGGCCTGACGATGGTCCGCAAGGAGGGCAGACGGCCGGCCAATCTGCTGTCCCTGCTCGCGGGCCTCGGCATCCTCTCCGTGATCAGCCTGCTCGTCGCCGCCGTGGTGACCCGCTCGTACCGGCTGGGGGTCCTCGCCGGCACCGCCGTGCTGGTGGTCGGTTACATCTCCTTTCTGTTCGTCTGCTTCGTGGGCTACGCCTTCCTGTACGGCCGCCACCGCCCCCGCCGGGACGTCGACTTCGTCGTGGTGCTCGGCTCGGGCCTGATCGGCGGCGACCGGGTGCCGCCGCTGCTGGCGAGCCGGCTGAACCGGGGCCGTGAGGTGTACGAGAAGCAGGCCGCTCGCGGCAACCCACCGGTGCTGATCACCTCGGGCGGCCAGGGACCGGACGAGAAGCTACCCGAGTCCCACGCGATGGCCGACTACCTCGTGCAGCGCGGCTTCCCCGAGGCACACCTCGTGCGTGAGGAGCACTCGCGCACGACGGAGGAGAACCTGCTCTTCTCCAGAGCGATCATGGAGCAGGCCAAGCCCGGGTACCGCTGCGTGATCGTCACCAACAACTTCCACGCGTTCCGTGCCGCGCTGACGGCCCGTAAGGCGGGTGTGACCGGGCAGGTCTTCGGCTCCCCCACCGCGGCGTACTACTGGCCGAGCGCGACGATCCGGGAGTTCGCCGCCGTCTTCCTCTCCCACAAGCTGATCAACTTCGGCATCTGCGGCTTCCTCGCGCTGTGCGGAGTGCTCGCCGCCGCGCTCTGACGCACCGGACACCCCGTCCTTCCGGGCCCCGGCCGCCAGAACCCGGGGAAACGGCCCGGGGGCCGCCGTGTCATGCCGTCGGACGCGGCGCCAGGACCGCGCAGGTGGTCGTCCCGTGCGCGTACAGCTTGCCGTCCTCCACGCCGACCACCCGCGCCTCCGCCGTCGCGAGGGTACGGCCGACGTGCAGCGCGATGGCCTCGCACCGCAGCTTCCCCGAGTCGGCGAACACCGGGCGCACCATGTGCACGTTCAACTGGGTCGTGGTGTAGGCCGTGCCGGCGGGCAGTCGGCTCATCACGGCGCAGCCGAGCGCCGAGTCGAGCAGGGTGGCGAGGTAGCCGCCGTGCACGGTGTTCATCGGGTTGAAGAGATGCTCGCCGACCTCGCCCTCGAAGACCGCCGTGCCCGGCCCGGCCTCGACCAGTCCGAAGCCCAGGGTGCTGGCGATCGGCGGAGCCTGGATCCGTCCCGCGATCATCTCCTGCAGGATCTCCTCCCCGGTGAGGTGCGGGAACGCGGAGACCGGCGGTCCGACCTGCCAGTGGTGGGTACGGCTGTGCGACGCCTCGTCCGGCACGGTCTGCTCTCCCTGGAATCCATACGTGGTCATGGGACCAACCTGCCCGCTCCGCCCGTCCTGCTCAACTGCGATTCGCACTTCGGAGCGGCTCCGCCCATGGCGGCACCGGCCATGACGGGCGCGCCGACAACGGGTGACCGTCACATGTCACCCGACGGCCGGACGCGCCACGCTGCACGGCAGTCCACCGAGTCCACCGAACTCCGCCCCCACCCAGGAGTCCTCCATGGTTCTGCTGCCCGTGCGCGTGTCGACCGCGCCCGCCGTGACCGCCCCGTCCACCGCGCCCGTCCCACCGACCGGATCCGACGTGCCCGGATCCGACGTGCCCGGATCCAGCGCACCCGGATCCAGCGCACCCGGTACCACTGAGACCGGGACCGCCCGCGCCGTGCCCGTCGCGGGACCGGCCCGCCCGGGCCGGCGGTTCGCGCGCCGCGCCGCGGCTGCGCTGCTCGCGGCGCTGGCACTCGCCTCCACGGCACCGGCCTCCGCCGTCGCGGCCGCCACCCCGGGCCCCGGCCGTACCGCGGCCTCCGCGACTTCCGCCGCGCATGTGGCCGCCCCTGCCGCTTCCACGGCGGGCGGGACCTTCCAACAGGTCACCGGGTTCGGTGGCAACCCCGGGAACCTGGCGATGTTCTCCTACACCCCGGCAGGCCTGCCGACCGGCGCACCGCTGGTGGTCGCGCTGCACGGCTGCACCCAGACAGCCACCGACTACTACCGCAACTCCGGCTGGACCACCCTGGCCGACCGGTACGGCTTCGCGGTGGTGTTCCCGCAGACCGGCAGCGCCAACAACGCCCTCTCCTGCTTCAGCTGGTTCGACGCCGCCAAGGACAGCCGGGGCGCGGGCGAGGCCGAATCGGTGTCCGAGATGGTCACCGAAGCCCGGGCCCTGTACGGCTCCGACGGGCGCCGGGTGTTCGTCACGGGCCTCTCGGCCGGTGGCGGTATGGCGGCCGACCTGCTGGCCGACTACCCCGACGTGTTCGCGGGCGGGGCGATCGACTCCGGCCTGCCCGCGCACTGCGCCACCACCCAGGCCGCCGCCTCCGGGTGCCAGAACAACGACCAGCGGCTCACCCCGGCCCAGTGGGGCGACCGAGTCCGCCGGGCGTACCCGGGCCACAGCGGGCCGTGGCCCCGGGTGGCGATCTGGCAGGGCACCGCGGACACCACCGTCAGGCCCGTGAACGGCACCGAGCTGCGGGACCAGTGGACGGATGTGTGGGGCATCGGCCAGAGCGCCTCCGCCACCCGGAACCTGCCGGGTGGCACCACCGAGTCCGTCTACAACGACGCGAGCGGCCGGCCCGCCGTGGCGCTCTACTCCGTCGCGGGGATGGGTCACGGGCTCGCGGTCGACCCGGGCCCGGGGGCGGACCAGTGCGGGGCCGGCGGCGCCTACTTCCTCGACACGATCTGCTCCAGCTACTACACCGCGCGGTTCTGGGGCTTGGACGGCGGCGGCCCGGCCACGCCCTCGCTGCCCGCACCGGCGGGCCTGACCGCGACCGCCACCGGCCAGGACTCGATCGCGCTCGGCTGGCAGGCCGTCACCGGCGCCGCGTCCTACGTGCTGTACCGGAACGGAACGCGGGTGGCCGCCCCGGCCGGCACCTCGTACACCGACGGCGGCCTGAACCCCGGGGCCTCGTACACCTACACCGTGGCCGCCGTCGACGCGGCGGGCGCCGTGGGAGCCCGGTCGGCGGCGGTGACGGCGAGCACTCCCGGCGGCGCGCAGCAGTGCTTCACGGACAGCAACTACGACCAGGTGAAGGCGGGCCGTGCGACTCAGGCCGGCGGCCTCACCTACGCCCTCGGCTCGGGACAGGCCATGGGCCTCTGGAACACCTTCACGATCCACACGCTGAAGGAGACCGGGGCGGGCTACTTCGTCCTCGCCGACGGGCAGTGCTGACCCGCGACCGGCGGCGAGTCGGCCCCGGCACGGGCCCTGATGCTGCCCCCGACTCCGGACCGGGCCCGCGTGTCCGCAGTGTCCGGCCACCGTGCCACCGCCGGTGTGCCGGCCTCCGCCCAACCTTCTGAGCTTCCTCATCCGTGCTCCTCTCCGGGGCGCAGACCGGCGAACAGGTCGGATTCGGGGAGGACCGTCTCCACCAGGCTCCGGGCCAGGTGGTAGTCCTCCGTCGGCCAGACCTCGCGCTCGATCTCACGCGGGTGTGCCATGAACCCGGTGCCGGGCTGTATCTGGGTGGCGTGCGCGAGCAGGGCGGCGTCCCGTACGGCGAACTGCTCGGCGCAGCGGATCCGGGTGGTGGTGGCGAGGGCGGGCGGGGCGTCGGGCCAGCCGGCCAGCACCTCGCCCATGGCCGAGTCGACGCCGCGAGCCGTCATCGAGTCGTGCATGGCCTGGAACCAGGCCCGGGACAGCGCCAGGTGATAGTAGAGCTTGGCCACCTGCCAGGGCTCGCCCGCCTCCGGACAGCGGTCGGGGTCGGCCGCGCCCTCGACCGCCTCGACGGTGACCCGATGGGTCATCACATGGTCGGGGTGTGGGTAGCCGCCCGTCTCGTCGTAGGTGACGACGACGTGGGGGCGGAACTCGCGGATCAGCGTGATCAGCGGCTCGGCGGCGACGGCGGGCGGCAGGAGCGCGAAGCAGCCGTCGGGCAGTGGCTCGCCGGGGCCAGGTAGCCCGGAGTCGGTGAAGCCCAGGAAGCGCTGGCCGACACCGAGGATCTCGCGTGCGGCGGCCATCTCCTCGCGCCGGATCCGGGTCAGCTCGGCCCTGGTCCCGGGCCGGTCGAGTGCCGGGTTGAGCACCGAGCCGCGCTCGCCGCCGGTGCACGTCGCGACCATGACGTCCACCCCCTGGGCGGCGTAGCGGGCGAGGGTGGCCGCCCCCTTGCTGGACTCGTCGTCGGGGTGGGCGTGCACGGTCAGCAGCCGGAGTGCGGAGGGGTGAGTGAACATGCGCGGTTCCTTCGGTCCGAGTGGCGTCGAGCAGCGGTCCGGTCCGGTGGCCCGCCGGGAAACAACTTAGGTCCGACCCATTGACTGGGTCAAGCCTAATTTCTGTACCCGACCCAGTGAATCTGCGCTACGCTCACGCCATGACCGAGGGCACCCCCAACCTGCGCGAGCTCAACAAGCGCCGCACCCGCGAGGCGATCTCGAACGCCGCCACGCGGCTCTTCATCGAGCACGGCTTCGACCGGACGACGATCGCCGAGGTCGCGGTGGCCGCCGGGGTCGCCAAGATGACCGTCACCAACCACTTCCCGCGCAAGGAGGACCTCGTCCTCGACCTGCACCGGGAGATGATCGCCGCCCAGGCCGAGGCGGTCGCCGGGCGCGCGCCCGGCGAGTCCGCGCTGGCGGCGCTGCGCCGCACCTGCCTCGCCTCGATCGACCGGCACGACCCGGCCCTCGGCTTCGCCGATCCGCCGTTCGCCCGCACCGTCACGGAGAGCCCCGCCCTGCTCGCCCGGCTGCGCGAGATCCACGAGCAGAGCGAGAACGCGCTCACCGCGGCCCTCGCCGAGGCCACCGACTCCCCACCGGGCGACCTCACCGCCAGACTCGCGGCCGGCCTGCTGGCGGCGATCCGCCGCGCGCTCTTCACCGAGGTCTTCCGCCGCGTCCTGACCGGCGAGGAGCACGAGGCGATATCGGCGGCCATCCGACCGTCCGCCGTCCGGGCCTTCGACCACCTGCGGAGCGCGCTCGACGGGTACGCCGTCCGGCCGACCGACTGACGCGCCGCCACACACCGGGCGCGCCAACGACGGCATCCCCCGACCGGGCCGCTCGTCGTACAGGCACACCGGCACACCGGCACACCGAAAAAGCGCAGGTCCCGACACTTGACGAAAGGTTGACTTGTTCACGGCAGAACGTTGGCGGGCCCCGACCCTATGGTCGGCGCATGCCCCCACAGCCCCTCGGGCGGACAGCCCTGCCCGTCCTGCCCTACCGCAAACCCACCCCCGGTCGGGACTACTGGGTGCTGGACGACGTGCTGCCCGATCCGGACGCGGTCCGCGAACGGTGCCTCGCCCGGGGCGACTGGACCGAGGGGTACCCCTACCGGCCCGAGACCTGGCCCGGGCTGCGCACCATGCCCGGCCTGGAGCCGGCCGAGCTCGCCCGGGTGGAGGCACTGGTCCGCCGGGCGACCGGTACCGCCAAGCTCTGGGTCCAGAGCACGCCCGGCGGCGGAACGCTCAACCACAACTGCGTCCAACTGGTCGGCGCCGGCGAGTCGGAATCCCGCCCCCACACCGACTCCCGCGCGCTCTGCCGCTACGCGGCCGTCCTCTACCTCAGCCCCGGTGCCCCCAAGGAGGCCGGCACCAGCTTCTACCGCCAGCAGTTCCCCGGCGGGCGCCTCGGCGGCAACCTCGTCGACGCACCGCACAACAACCTCGTCGAGGCGCTCGGCACGCGCCGCGTCCCGGGTGACGCCTTCACCGAGGACGTCCGCGTCCCCAACCGCTACAACCGGCTCCTGCTGTACCGCGCCAACCTGATCCACAGTGCCACCGGCTACTACGGCATCCCGCTGGAGGAGCGGCGAATGACGGCCGTCTTCTTCTGGATGGCCTGACCCCGGAGCGCCCTGGCACCGGGCCCCGGAGCACCCGGCCCCAGGTCCCTGACGCGACCCGTCCGTGCAGCGGAACCCCGGAGCACCGGCCCCGCCGCCCACCCTGGTTCACGGCACGCCCACCCGGGGAAACAGCGCTCATGGACAGCGACCTCCCGCCGCACCCGGAGCCCGGTACGGCGACCGGTGCGACCGACGATCCCGGCAGCGACACCCTCAGCGACACCCTCAGCGACAGCGGCGACGACACCGACAGCACCAGCGGGACCGGCAGTGGCGACGGCGCCATCGGCGGTTCGGTGACCGAGGCCGTACGCCCCGATTGGTCCGGCATCGACCGGATGACGACCCTCGACCTCCTCCGCCTGATGAACGACGAGGACCGCACCGTGGCCAAGGCCGTGGCCACGCAGCTGGAACCGATCGCCGCCGCGGCCGACGCGATCGCCGCCCGGATGGCCCGGGGCGGCCGACTGGTGTACGTGGGGGCGGGAACGGCCGGGCGGCTCGGAGTGCTGGACGCGAGCGAGTGCCCGCCGACCTTCAACACCGCCCCCGGCCAGGTCGTGGGCCTGATCGCGGGCGGCTCCGCAGCGCTGGTCCGCGCCGTCGAGGGCGCGGAGGACCGGCCGGACCTCGCCGTCGCCGACCTCGAAGCACTCGCCCCGACGGCCGCCGACTGCGTGGTGGGCGTCTCCGCCTCGGGCCGTACGCCGTACACGGTGGCCGCGATCCGACAGGCCCGCGCCGCCGGAGCGCTGACCGTGGGCGTGGCCTGCAACCGGAGGTCCGCCCTGGTGTCGGCGGCCGCGCTGGGCATCGAGGTGGTGACGGGGCCGGAGGTGCTGGCCGGATCCACCCGGCTCAAGGCGGGCACCGCACAGAAGTTCGTCCTGAACCTGCTCTCGACGGCCGTCATGGTTCGGCTCGGCAAGACCTACGGAAATCTGATGGTCGACGTGCGGGCGGGCAATGCCAAGCTTCGCGACCGGGCCCACCGGATCGTGGCCACGGCCACCGGCGCGGACGAGGAGACCGTCCGGAGCGCGCTGGCCGTGACGGGCGGCGAGGCCAAGGACGCCGTCCTGGTCGTGCTCGCCGGAGTGGACGCGCCGACCGCCCGCCGACTGCTCGCCGCCTCGGGCGGCCGACTGCGCGAAGCCCTCGAATCGGCCCGGCCGGTGAACTGACGGACGGTGGACTGACGGACGGTGGACTGACGGACGGTGGACTGACGGACGGCCTCGGCGGCACGCACTCGTGGCGGCCGCAGAGACGCCGCCGGAGCACACTGAGCCGGCTAGCCGTTCGTCGACGGCGTGCTTGTTCCGCCAGACGATGTAGCGGCGGATCATGCTTGAACTTGGTGATCTCCATGATCTCCCGGCGCTCGGGCAGGGGTGAACGCCCGTGGCCGCCCGCCCCTGTGCTTCGGGAAGAGTGAGTCGAAGCCGTCGGCGTTGAAGTGGTGGATCACGTCGCGAACCCGGTCCGTACTGGTGAAGGTGACCTCGGCGAGCTTCGCCACAGGCACACGCGGGGCAGACAGCAGGACCATCTGTGCCCGCCGCCAGGACACCACCACCCGGCGACCCGGTGGACGATCCGCAGCAGTCGGCTGCCCTCGTCATCATCGATCTCGCGGACCTGTACGTGGACGCCGGGTCGCCAACCATGCGGTGCGGGAGGGGGATCCGTTGCGTCGGTCTACGGCTGATCGAATGTCCAGGTGAGGACCACCTGTCCCGTTTCAGGGACGCCGCCGGCGCGGCGGTACGTGGCCAGTGCTGCCGCGTTCTCCTCGTCCGTGATGGTCCACACGCCATAGCAGCCCCGTTCACGGGACAGGTCGGCGAGCGCCGACACCAGAGCCCGGCCGACGCCACGCCCGCGGAAGGACTCGTCCACGCCCAGCTCGTACAGGAACATCTCGGTTCCCTTGTCCGGATGGGTCATCTCGACACCGGTGACGATCCCCGCCGGGACGTCGTCCACATAGGCGATGAGGAGGTGATGGCGCTCGTCCGTCAGGAACCGTTCAGTGGCCTCCCGCCCTGGGACGGTGTCGAAGAGATGTCCAGCGGCGTCGACCGCCTCGACCTGAGTGACACGACGGATCTCCATTCGAGGATCCTGACACGTTCCGGCATCGGGGGGCGGGCATTTTGCCGCAGAGCGATCCCGACGCCGAACCCATCTCTGCGGCCTTCGGAACCCCGTCGCTCTGGCCTCTGTCGGTACCTCAGCAGGGCGAACGTTGCCTGATGCGGCACTGAGAGTCATCCCGTCGGTGGTCTTGCCCGTGGGATGACCTTGGCCGTGGCTGGTGTTATCACGGCGTCTGAGCCGCCCTGGACTGCCCCGTTCGCCGGACTGAGCCCGCGTGCCGTCGGCGAGTTGGTGAGGCAGCCGCGCCGGGTCGGTCGGCCCCTGCCCGGCAACCGCAACGACTGCAGGGCATGGGAGGAATCCGGGGCCAAGGCCGCCGTCGGCCGGCCAACCACGATCGCCGACGACGGCTACCCCGGAACCGGTCTCGTCATCCCGCACCGCCGCCTCCGTGGCGACGAACTGACCGACTGGCAGACCGAACACAACCACGACCACCAACGGGTCCGCGCCCGCGTCGAGCACGCCTTCGCCCGGATGAAGACCTAAAAGATCCTGCGCGACCGCCGCCTGAGAGACGACGGTGTGCGCCACGCGATGCACGGCGTTGCCCGTCTGCACAACCTCGCTCTCACGGGATGACTCCCGCCGCATGCGCGACCTGAAGGGTTCCCGGGAGAGGGCTCCCCACCTCGCAGTCTCGGAGGAGAAATCAGGCGAGACAGAACTCGTTGCCCTCGATGTCCTGCATCGTGATGCACGACTCGTTGACGCCATC
The DNA here is from genome assembly GCF_040630735.1 of Kitasatospora sp. NPDC005748. NCBI lineage: Bacteria > Bacillati > Actinomycetota > Actinomycetes > Kitasatosporales > Streptomycetaceae > Kitasatospora > Kitasatospora sp. NPDC005748. The sequence continues at coordinate 61,758 of NZ_JBEXYD010000009.1, read as the reverse complement.
GGCGCGCTGCGTCAGCACGTGCTTCGCCCCGAGCGCCATCAGCCGTGCGCATTCGGCCTCGAGCGTGGCCAGGCGCTCGTCACCCACGAGCCCGGTGCCGGCCCGCACATCGAGATGCACCCGGTTCTTGACGACCTTGCCTTCGGGGACTCGCTGGAAGAGCAGGCGCGGAGCCACACCCGCGGGATCAGTGCACGCGAAGTAGATCGCATCCTCGGGCGGCAGTGAGCGGAAGCACTCCTCCCACGTGGCGAAGCCCTCCGGGACCGGCGGCATGACGTACCCCAGCACCTCGCACCAGAAGGCGGCGAGGCGCACGGGCTCCGCGCAGTCGAAGGCCACTTGGAACTGTTTGATCGTTGACATTGGCGCACAATAACAGGGGCGCTGCTCATCTCCGCAGGTCAGGGGATCCACAGGTGGTCAGGCGGCGGGGTGGACGGCAGCGCCGATGGTGCGGACCACGACACGGTAGGCGGCGGGTACACCACCTACCGGCGGCCGGATGCCGAGGATCGAGCAGGCGATCTCCGCCGCCCTGGGTGGGGCGCGCCGTGGTCAATGTCGGGGCCGGCGCGGCGTCGTACGAGTCGGCGACGCTGGAGGTGACGGCGGTCGAGCCGTCGGCGTCCATGCGTGCCCAGCGCCCCGCGCACCTGTCTGCCACCGTCCGGCGGTCACGAGAGACGGACGGCTTCCCGCGCCACCACCTCACCGAAGCGGGGCAGGTCGAGGTCGACCGCCGACCGGTGCTCCGCCTCCGTCAGGGCCGCCATCGCATCCTCGACGAACACCAGCTGGTAGCCGTGGTCGGCGGCTGCCCGAGCGGTCGACTCCACGCCCAGGTTGGTCGCGATGCCGGCGAACACCAGCGTGTCCACGCCGCGCCCCTGGAGCAGGTCGTGCAGCCCGGTGTCCTGGAACCCGCCGATGGTGCGCTTCACCAATACGGCATCGGCGGTCGCCGCCACCTCCGCGACCAGCCCACTGCCGGGCGGCTGCTCGGCGACGTTCGGGCGCTCGACGCGCAGGGCGACGACGGGGGCACCCGCTGCCCGGAAGGCCGCCGCCAGTTCCAGCGACGCCCTGAGCACCTCGGTCCCCGCGTGCGGGGCCAGCGGCAGGGCGACGATCCGGTCCATCAGGTCGACCAGGACGAGCGCCGTCCGGCCGGAGTCAAGGGTTCGCATGGCGGATCACGGTAGCGGATCACCGTGGCCGGATTCCTGCTCCTGGGCGGTCACGCTCCGGAATCCTCGATCAGCACCCACCGCCCGTACTCGACGTCTGCGACGTGGTCGGTCATCCGCAGGATGTCGGCGGCCTCGCTCAACAGCGGCAGGCCGCGCGACGCCACGACACGAGCCCTGACGAGCGACGGCCGAACAAGGTGCCTTCCGACCAGGCAACCGGGCAACTGATCGGACCGCCGCAACGCCGTCCGGCCGCGCCGTCGGACGGCATCGGCCTGGCCGCCGACAAGAGTTGAACGCCAACGCCGTCCTTGACGCCCTCGGCGGGTTGTCGATTTCATGGTGTGAACGTCGCCCGGTCCCGAGCATCGACGGCGATGTGGGTGCCTCATGCCCCAGGGGGTGATGTCCGCACCTCCGTCCGCGACGCACCACCCAGCGACGACACCGCACCGGCCGCCCCACCCCGAGAGCATCGGAGCTTCCCCGCACCCGAATATGGGAGCGCTCCCGCACTCCTCATCCCGCCCCACCCCGCCCCGCAAGAACCGCCCGCAAGAACCGCCCGCAAGAACCGCCCGCAAGAACCATCCGCTCCGCCCCGGCCGGTGCCCACCGGCGGAGGCCCGCCCGGACCGCCGCCGCACTCCTCGGAGAGGAAGACCGACGTGTCCCACCCCCTACGCCGCCTGCGCAGGATCGTGACAGCGCTCGCTCTCACGGCGGCCGTGCTCCTGTCGGCCCCGCCCGCGCAGGCCGCCCCCACCCCGACCAGCGCCCCGATGCCCGGAGCGACCGCAGCGACGGGAGCAACCGGCGCCACCGCCCCGGGCTCCGGCTACTGGCACACCAGCGGGCGCCAACTGCTCGACGAGGCCGGCCGACCCGTCCGGATCGCCGGAGTCAACTGGTTCGGCTTCGAAACGGCCGACCACGTTCCGCACGGCCTCTGGGCCCGCGACTACGGCAGCATGATCGACCAGATGCGCGCCCTCGGCTTCAACACCATCCGCCTGCCCTACAGCGACGACCTCTTCCGGGGCTCCGTACCGACCGGCGTCAACCACTCCGGCGGCATGAACGCCGACCTCCAGGGCCTGACCTCGCTCCAGGTGATGGACCGGATCGTCGACCGGGCCGGAGCCGCCGGGCTCAAGGTGATCCTCGACCGCCACCGCCCGGACGCCGACGGGCAGTCGGCGCTCTGGTACACGAGCGCCGTCCCGGAGAGCACCTGGCTCGCCGACCTCCGGGCGATCGCCGCGCGCTACGCCGGCAACCCCACCGTCATCGGCATCGACCTGCACAACGAGCCGCATGATCCGGCCTGTTGGGGCTGCGGCGACCCGGCGCTCGACTGGCGCCTGGCGGCCGAGCGCGGCGGCGAGGCCGTCCTGGGGGCCAACCCCTCGCTGCTCGTCCTCGTCGAGGGCGTGCAGAGCTTCCAGGGCAGTTCGACCTGGTGGGGCGGGAACCTCCGCGGTGCGGCGGCGTACCCGGTCCGACTGAGCGTGCCGAACCGCCTCGTCTACTCCGCGCACGAGTACGCCACGAGCGTGGCGCGCCAACCGTGGTTCGACGACCCGGCGTTCCCCGCCAACCTGCCCGCGGTGTGGGACTCCAACTGGGGCTACCTGTTCCGACAGAACATCGCGCCGGTGTGGATCGGCGAGTTCGGCTCCACCCTGCAAGCGGCCGCCGACCGGACCTGGCTGAGCGCGCTCACCCAGTACCTGCGGCCCACCGCGCAGGCGGGCGCGGACGCCTTCTCCTGGACGTTCTGGTCCTGGAACCCGAACTCGGGCGACACCGGCGGGATCCTCAAGGACGACTGGACCACCGTGGACACGGTGAAGGACGGCTACCTCACCGCCGTCAAGGCCCCGGGCTTCGCCGCCGGCGGCGGTGTCGGCGACACCCGGTCGCCGACGGCCCCCACCGGTCTCACGGCGACCGCTGTCACCGCCACCTCAGCCACCCTCGGCTGGGCCGCCTCGCAGGACGACACGGGCGTCACCGGCTACGACGTCCACCGGGGCGCCACGCTGGTGGGCACGGTCACGGGCACCAAGTACACGGACACCGGCCTCACCCCGGCGACCGCCTACACCTACACCGTCACCGCGCGGGACGCCGCCGGGAACGTCTCGGCCGCCTCCGGGGCGACGACCGTGACCACCGCGGGGCCTCCCGACACCACCGGCTGCACGGCCGGTTGGCACACGGACAGCCAGTGGGACACCGGGTTCACCGCGACCGTGACGGTCACCAACACCGGGAGCCGGGCCGGTAGCACCTGGACGGCCGCCTGGGACCGGCCCGCCGGGTGGCAGCCGACCGGTACCTGGAACGCCGCCGTCACCCAGTCGGCGAGCACGGTCACCGCGACCGGCCTGGCGTACAACAGCGCCTTGGCGCCCGGCGCTTCGACGACCTTCGGCCTTCAGGGCAGCGGCCGGCTCGGCGCCTCCCCGCCGGTGCCGACGTGCACCGTCACGCCCTGACGGCAGCAGGACCTCCGCCCACCCGGCACCACCAGCCACCGGGCACCACCACCAGGCGCCAGACACCAGGCCGTACCGCAGACAGCCCACCCAGACCCACCCGACACTCGCCGAGGCCCACCACAGATCCTGCTGCGGGAGCGCTCCCACGCATTTGCGTCGAACGCCTTGACGCCCCCGAGCGTTCATGGGTTGATAGCGGGGAGCCGGAGTCTGACTCCATCTCACGCACACAGCAGCCGAATTGAGAGCCTTGCCGCAGTTCGGCAACCATCCCGGCCGACCCGCCGGAAACCTGCACCGGGATCGCTCTCACCTCTGATGGGAGCGATCCCACCCCGGCGCCCCGGACCGGCGCCCTTACCCCTGGGTCCCCCACCCGAAAGGACTCCCCATGCCTTCCGGCCACCACAACGGCGGACGCACCCGCCGCAGGCCCGTGCTCCACCGGCTGCGCGCCCTCGCCGCCGTCGCGGCGCTCGGCGCCACCAGCCTCCTGCCCGTCGCCACCGCCACCTCCGCCTCAGCCGCTCCGGCGGAGGCCTCGACGCCGGCCGCCCGGGTCGACAACCCCTATGCCGGCGCGGGCGTCTACGTGAACCCCGAGTGGGCCGCGAACGCCGCCGCCGAACCCGGCGGCAGCGCCGTCGCGGGCCAGCCGACCGCCGTCTGGCTCGACCGCATCGCCGCCATCAACGGCACCGCCGGCCACCTGGGCCTGCGCGGACACCTCGACAACGCCGTCCGGCAGGCGGCGGGCAAGCCCTTCGTCGTCCAGCTCGTCGTCTACGACCTCCCCGGCCGCGACTGCGCCGCCCTCGCCTCCAACGGCGAACTCGGCCCGACCGAGATCGGCCGCTACCGGACCGAGTTCATCGACCCGATCGCCGCCGTGCTGGCCGATCCCGCCTACGCCGGGCTGCGGATCGTCACCACCGTCGAGATCGACTCGCTGCCGAACCTGGTCACCAACGCGGGCGGCACCGCCACCGCCACCCCGCAGTGCGACACCATGAAGGCCAACGGCAACTACGTGAACGGCGTCGGGTACGCACTGGCCAAGCTGGGCGCCGTCCCGAACGTCTACAACTACGTCGATGCCGGCCACCACGGCTGGCTCGGCTGGGACTCCAACCTCGGCCCAGCCGTCGACGTCCTCCACCAGGCCGCGACGGCCGCCGGCTCCACCACCGCCAACGTGCACGGCTTCATCGTCAACACCGCCAACTACTCGGCCCTGAAGGAGCCCTACTACACCATCGACGACTCGGTGAACGGCACCTCGGTCCGCCAGAGCGCCTGGGTGGACTGGAACCGCTACGTCGACGAGCTCTCCTACGCCCAGGCCTTCCGGCAGAAGGCCGTCAGCGCCGGGTTCGACCCGGCCGTCGGCATGCTGATCGACACCTCGCGCAACGGCTGGGGCGGCGCGGCCCGCCCGACCGGGCCGGGCGCCCGAACCAGCGTGGACAGCTACGTGGACGGCGGCCGGACCGACCGGCGGTTCCAGACCGGCAACTGGTGCAACCAGAGCGGGGCCGGCCTCGGCGAGCGTCCGCGGACCGCACCCGAGCCGGGCATCGACGCCTACGTGTGGGTGAAGCCCCCGGGCGAGTCGGACGGCGCCAGCCAGTACATCCCCAACGACGAGGGGAAGGGCTTCGACCGGATGTGCGACCCGACGTACACGGGCAACGCGCGCAACAACTTCCACCTCTCCGGCGCCCTGCCGGGCGCGCCGCTGGCCGGGGCCTGGTTCTCCGCCCAGTTCCAGGAGTTGCTGAAGAACGCCTACCCGCCGGTGACCGGCGGCGGCACCGGCGACACCACGCCGCCGAGCACCCCGGCCGGGCTCCGCTCCACCGCCACCACGGCCGCCACCGTCTCGCTGGCGTGGACGGCCTCGACCGACAACGTCGGGGTCACGGGGTACGATGTCTACCGCGACGGCACGGCGGTCGGGTCCACCACGGGCGCCGGCGGCACCACCTACACCGACGGCGGGCTGACCGCCTCGACCGCCTACCGCTACACCGTGGTCGCACGTGACGCGGCGGGCAACGCCTCGACGGCCTCGGCGGCCCTCACCGTCACCACTGCCGCGGGCAGCGGCGGCGGGAGCTCCGGTTGCACCGCGGCCTACCGGGTCAGCAGCGACTGGGGCAGCGGCTTCAACGCCGACGTCACCGTCACCAACACCGGCACGGCCGCCGCCACGCACTGGAAGGTGACCTGGACCTGGGGCGGCACCCAGCAGGTGAGCAACCTCTGGAACGGTGTCCTCGCGCAGTCCGGCCCGAGCGTGACCGTCACCAACGCCCCGTACAACGGCGCGCTGGCGGCGGGCGCGAGCACCGCCTTCGGGTTCGGCGCCGGTTACTCCGGCGGCAACACCGCGCCCACGCTGAGCTGCACGACGAGCTGACGCCCGACCGGCCCGGTGCCGGCTCCGCCACGACGGCGGGGCCGGCACCGGCGCTGTCCCCAGCGTTCCGGCCAGTCAGGGGTTCCCGCCACACAGGGGGTTCCCGCCAAGCCGGTACTCGCCGGGGCCGCGGGCAGGCCCCCGTCAGGCCGAGTCGCGGACCACCAGCTCGGTCGCCAGCACCACCTGCCGGCTGCCCCGGTGCCGCCCGGCGATCTCCTCCAGGAGCAGCCGGGCCATCGTGCGCCCCATCTCCTCGATCGGCTGGCGGACGCTGGTCATCGCCGGTTCGGTGTGCCGGGCCACGATCGAGTCGTCGAACCCGATCACCGCGACCTGGTCCGGGATCCGCCGGCCGGCCGCCCGGAGCACCTGCATGGCCCCGGCGGCCATCACGTCCGAGGCGCAGAACACCGCGTCGAGGTCGGGCCGCCGCTCCAGCAGCGCCCGCATCGCCTGCCGCCCGCCCTCCTCGGTGAAGTCGGCCAGACCGACGAGGTCCTCCTCGTACGTCTGCCCGGCCTCCTCCAGGGCCCGGCGGTAGCCGTCCAGGCGGGCCAGCGCCACCTCCATGTCCAGCGGGCCGGTGATGGTGGCCACCCGGCCGCAGCCGCGCCGCAGCAGGTGCCGGACGGCCATCCGCGCACCGCCGGCGTTGTCGGCGTGGACATAGCTGAGGACCTCGTGGTCGTTGCGCCGGCCGGCCAGCACCGACGGGATCTCCAGGCTCTCCAGCAGGCCGGGCAGCGGGTCGTCCCGGTGCACCGCGACGAGCAGCACGCCGTCCACCCGCTGGGCCGACAGGTACGCGGCCAGCCGGTCGCGCTCGCGCTGGTTGCGGACCAGGATCAGCAGCAACTGCATGTCGGTCTCGCTGAGTTCGGCCGCGACGCCGCTGATGATGTCGGAGAAGTAGGGCTCGGAGAAGAGCCTGGTCTCCGCCTCCGGGACGACCAGGGCGACGGCGTCCGTCCGGGAGGTGACCAGGGCCCGCGCCGCCCGGTTCGGCACGTAGCCGAGTTCGGCGATCGCGGCCTGGACCGCCTCCCGGGCCTTGTCGCTCACCCGGGGCGAGCCGTTGACCACCCGGGAGACCGTGCCGCGGCCCACGCCGGCGAGGGCGGCCACCTCCTCCAGGGTCGGCCGTGCCGAGCCCCGTGACCCACTGCCCGACGCGCCGGCCGTCCCACTCGCCGCCTGTGCCATCGTCCACCTCTCCAAGACCTCGCCACGGGGGCCGCCAACGCCGGGCGGGCGCCCCGGAGACCATCCTCCTCCACCGGGGCGCGGCGCGGGCGCGAGGGGGCAGGTGCCGGCCCGGTGGGCCGCCCGCCGCAGGACACGTTCCCGCAACGGATGGCGCGATCCGCCTTGACACCCGACCCGATCACCCAGCAACCTTCCCCTAGTGCTTGGGAGCGCTCCCACGACAGTGCGCCCACCCTAGCGGCCCGCCGCCACCGGGGCCAGCCTCCGACGCCCGACCGGAGCCGGAGGGGCTGTCCGACGCTCAATCAACACGCCTGCCAGTGAGCCGAATTGGCCGCCGGATCACTGACTGATCAACCCCGGCCGGGCACCACGCACACGTCCGCCGAGTACTGCCGGAACCAGAGCCCGAACCGGAACCAAAGTCCGAGCCGGAACCAGAGGGCCCGAGCCGAAGCCCGAGCAAACCCGCACCCGGCCCCCGGGAGCACCGGCCACCCGGCCACCCGGCCACCCGGCCACCCGGCCACCCGGCCACCCGGGAGCACCGGACACCGGCCACCAGACACCCGCCACACCCACCACGCACAGGCACCGAGGAGAACCCCCATGCGTCTCACCACCCGCGCACGCCGCCGGGCCGTCCCCGTCACCACCGCACTGACCCTCTCGGCCCTCCTGCTCACCGGCTGCGCCGGCGGCTCCGACGCCGATCCCGCCACCGGCGCAGCCGCCGACGGCGGTGGCAAAGTCACGCTCTCCGTCGGCGACTTCGGCACCTTCGGCTACCGCGAAGCCGGCCTGTACGACGAGTACATGGCCGCCCACCCCTCGATCACCATCCGGTACGAGACCGTCCAGGACGGTCAGAAGTACTGGGACGCCCTGGCCACCCACCTGGCCTCCGGCAGCGGCCTCAACGACATCCAGGCCGTCGAGGTCGGCTACATCGCGCAGGCCACCGGCACGCTCGGCGACAAGTTCACCGACCTCTCCAAGGCGGAGGGCGTCCGGGCCGACGCGTGGCTGCCGTGGAAGGCCAAGCAGGCCACCACCGCCAAGGGCGCCCTGATCGGCCTGGGCACCGACATCGGCCCGATGGCCGTCTGCTACCGCAAGGACCTCTTCGAGCAGGCCGGACTGCCGACCGACCGCGAGGCCGTCGGCAAGCTGTGGAGCGGGGACTGGGCGAAGTTCGTCGAGGCCGGTAAGCAGTACCAGGCCAAGGCCCCGGCGGGCACCTTCTTCACCGACTCGGCGAGCGGCCTCTTCAACGCGGCCCTCTCCGCGGAGTCCCAGCAGTACTCGGACGCCTCCGGCAAGCTCGTCTACCGGGACAGCCCCGGGGTGAAGAAGGCCTGGACGACCGCCGTGGACGCGTCCCGCGCCGGTATCAGCGCCGGTCTGCGGCAGTTCCAGGACGACTGGAACACCGCCTTCAGCAACGCCCGGTTCGCCACCGTGGTCTGCCCGTCCTGGATGACCGGCATCATCAGCAAGTACTCCGGCGACCCGGGCAAGGGCAAGTGGGACATCGCGCAGGCGCCGGTGGCCTCCAACTGGGGCGGCGCCTTCCTCACGGTGCCCAAGGCCGGCAAGCACCAGAAGGAAGCCGCCGCGCTGGCCGCCTGGCTGACCGCGCCCGAGCAGCAGGCCAAGGTCTTCGCCAAGGTCGGCAATCTGCCGTCGACCACCGCGGCACTGGCTCAACCCGCCGTCCAGAACGCCACCTTGGACTACTTCGGCACCACCCCGACCGGGAAGATCTTCGCCGCCACCGCACAGAACATCGCGCCGGCACCGATCGGTGAGCAGGACGGCACGGTCAAGACCGTCATCACGGACAACGGGATCCTCGACATCGAGCAGCACGGCACCGACCCGGCCAAGGCCTGGACCAACGTCACCAAGCTGATCGACGACAAGGTCAACGGCTGAGCGCCACCCCTCCGGCCGTTCCGGTGCCGGGCCCGTCCGCGGCCCGGACCGGCCCGGCCCGCCACCCCTGGAAGGACTCCCCCGTGGCCACCACCCACCGGCCCGCGACGGACAGCGGCCCGCCCCGGCCCGCGCCCGCAGGGCGCCGCTCCGGCCCCGCCGCGCCGCCCCCCAGCTGGCGCTCGCGCCTGCACCGACTCGACCTCAAGGCCTCGCCCTACGCGTACATCGCGCCCTTCTTCCTCTGCTTCGCGGCCTTCGGCCTGTTCCCCCTGCTGTGGACCGGCTGGCTCTCGCTGCACCGGGTCGACCTGCTCGACCCGGGGGTGATGGAGTGGCGCGGGCTGGGCAACTACACCCGGCTCTGGGGCACGGAGCAGTTCCGCACCGCGCTGCTCAACACCTTCACCATCGGGGTGCTGTCCACCGTGCCGCAGCTGCTGATGGCGCTCGGGCTGGCGCACCTGCTCAACTACCGGCTGCGCGGCCGCGGCTTCCTGCGGGTGGCGGTCCTGGCGCCGTACGCCACCTCGATCGCGGCGGCGACCCTGGTCTTCGTCCAACTGTTCAACCCCGACTACGGCTTGGTCAACTGGCTGCTCTCGCTGGTGGGGGTCGGCCGGACGGACTGGTACGCCGACACCTGGCCCGCCCAGATCGCCGTCGCCACCATCGTCACCTGGCGCTGGACGGGCTACAACGCGCTGATCTACCTGGCCGCGATGCAGGCCGTCCCGAAGGACCTCTACGAGGCCGCGAGCCTGGACGGCGCCTCCCGCTGGCAGCAGTTCACCCGGATCACCGTGCCGTCCATCCGGCCCACCATCCTGTTCACGGTGATCGTCTCGACCATCGGGGCCACCCAGCTGTTCGGCGAGCCGCTGCTCTTCGGCGGCGGTGTCGGGGTCAGCGGCGGATCGGCCCACCAGTTCCAGACCCTGAGCCTCTACATGTACGAACTCGGATGGCCGAGCCGTCAGTTGGGCCGTGCGTCGGCCGTCGCCTGGACGATGCTGCTGATCCTGTTGCTGATCGGCGCCGTCCAACTGCTGCTCGCCCGCCGGGGCCGTGCCGGACAGGGGCGCTGAGATGACCACCACCCTCGAACCCACCCCGACGGCGCGGCCGTCCACCGCCGACCGTGCCCCCGGCCGTCTCGCGGGCGCGCTGCGCGCCGTCCGGCGCCGGCTGCGGCCCGGTGCCGGGGAGCAGGACAAGGCCGGGCCGCTGACCTACGCCGTCCTGGTGGCCGCCGCCGTGCTCTCGCTGTTCCCCCTGTACTGGACCTTCGTCGCCGCCTCCTCCACCGGGGAGCGGGTGGCCCAGGCACCGCCGCCGCTGCTGCCCGGCGGATCGCTGTGGACCAACATCACCACCGCCTGGGAGCAGGCCGACCTCGGCCGGGCGCTGCTCAACTCCACGGTCGTGGCGGGCTGCGTCGCACTGAGCACGGTCGCGTTCTCCACCCTGGCCGGGTTCGCCTTCGCCAAGCTGGCGTTCCGCGGCCGGGGCGCCCTGCTGACCGTCGTCGTCGCCACCATGACCATCCCCCCGCAGCTCAGCGTGATCCCGCTCTACCGGATCATCACCGACCTGGGCTGGGGCAACCAGCTGAAGGCCGTCGTACTCCCCTCCCTGGTGGCCGCCTTCGGGGTGTTCTTCATGCGGCAGTACCTCGCCGAGGCGCTGCCGGTGGAGCTGATCGAGGCGGCCCGGGTGGACGGCGCGCACAGTCTGCGGATCGTCTGGCACGTCGTGCTGCCGGTGGCCCGGCCGGCGATGGCCGTGCTGGGAATGCTGGTCTTCGTGCAGTCCTGGAACGACTTCTTCTGGCCCTTCGTCGTCCTGACCCAGCAGAACCCGACCGTCCAGGTCGCGTTGTCCGCCATCGGCGGCGGCAGCGCCTACGAAGTCAACCAGGCGGTCATCATGACCGGCGCCCTGGTCGGCACGCTGCCGCTGCTGCTGCTCTTCGCCGTCCTGGGCCGGCACATCGTCGGGGGCATCACCGCCGGCGCCGTCAAGAGCTGAACCCGCCCCATGCCGCCGTCAAGAGCTGAACCGCCGTCGAGCGCTGACCCCCGCCCCGCCCACCACCTCCCGGGAGCATCCCCGTCATGACCTCCACCGTGCCGCCCGCCCGCACCGATGCCGTCCCCACGGCCCGCACCTCCGCCCGCACCTCCGCCTCCACCCCCGCCGCCCGCACCGCGGCCGAACCCCCCGCCAGGGCCTTCCCGCCCGGCTTCCGCTGGGGCGCCGCCACCGCCGCCTACCAGATCGAGGGCGCCGCCGCCGAGGGCGGCCGGACGCCGTCGATCTGGGACACCTTCAGCCACACCCCCGGCCGGACCGCCGGCGGGCAGACCGGCGACGTGGCGGTCGACCACTACCACCGGTTCCGCGAGGACGTCCGGCTGATGGCCCGGCTCGGCCTCACCTCCTACCGGTTCTCGCTCTCCTGGCCACGGATCCAGCCCACCGGCCGCGGCCCCGCCCTGGAGAGCGGCCTGGACTTCTACCGGGCCCTGGCCGACGAGCTCGCGGAGCACGGCATCCGGCCGGTCGCCACCCTCTACCACTGGGACCTCCCGCAGCACCTGGAGGACGCCGGCGGCTGGCCGGTGCGCGAGAGCGCCGAGCGCTTCGCCGAGTACGCGGCCCTCGCGGCGCAGGCCCTGGGCGACCGGATCGACACCTGGGTGACCCTCAACGAACCCTGGTGCAGCGCCTTCCTCGGCTACGGCTCCGGCGTCCACGCACCCGGCCGCACCAGCCCGGCCGACGCGCTCCGCGCCGCCCACCACCTCAACCTCGGGCACGGCCTCGCCGTCGGCGCCCTGCGCGCCGCCCTGCCCTCGACCGCCGAGATCGCCGTCTCGCTCAACCTGCACGCCGTCCGCCCGCTCACCGGCCACTCCGACGACCTCGCCGCGGCCCGGCGCATCGACGCGGTGGGCAACCGGATCTTCACCGGTCCGATGTTCGCCGGCGCCTACCCGGACGACCTGCTGGCCGACACCGCCCACCTGGTCGACTGGGCGGACCTGGTGCGCGACGGCGACCTCGCCGAGATCTCCCGGCCCATCGACCTGCTCGGGCTGAACTACTACACGCCGACGGTGGTCTCCGCCGCCCGCGACGGCGAGGCCGCGACGGCCCGCCACGACGGCCACGGCGCGAGCCCGCACTCCCCCTGGCCGGGCGCCGACGACGTCACCTTCCACCGCGCGCCCGGCGAACTCACCGCCATGGGGTGGCCGATCGACCCGACCGGCCTGACCGAGCTGCTGACCGCGCTGCACCGGGAGCACGGGCTGCCGCTCCTCGTCACCGAGAACGGCGCCGCCTTCGAGGACGTGGTCGGCCCCGACGGCAGCGTCGACGACCCCCGGCGGATCGCCTACATCCGCGCCCACCTCGCCGCCGTCCACCACGCCCTCGAAGCCGGCGCCGACGTGCGCGGCTACTACCTCTGGTCGCTGCTCGACAACTTCGAGTGGGCCTACGGCTACGCCAAGCGCTTCGGCGCCGTCCACGTGGACTACGACACGCTCGCCCGCACCCCGAAGGCCAGCGCCCACTGGTACGCGGAGGTGATCCGCCGGGGCGGGATCGACTGAGCGAGGGGCCGGGTGCCCCGGGCCTCAGCCGGCCAGCTCGTCGCGCCGCACCAGTGCGACGGCCCGGCCGTCGACCAGGACGAGCGCGGCCTCCTGGCCGGGCCCGAGCGACTCCCGGGCCTCGGCGAGCGACTGGCCGACGCCGACCGTCGGCAGGGCGGGGCCCAGCAGGGCGGTGACCGGGCCGTCCGGCGCGGCGCGGCCCTCGGTGACCGCTCGCTCGACGGCCGCCGAGGAGAGGGAGCCGAGCACCTCGGTGGCGCTGACCCCGTACGGGCGCTCCGGCCGGGCCAGCACCACCGGCGCGACGCCGCCGGGCACCTCGCGCAGCACGGCCAGGGCGTCGGCCACCGAGGCGTCCGCGGCGACCGTGACCGGCCCGCCGGGCCGACCGTCCAGCACGGACCGGACGGTCGGTCCGGTGTGGTCGGCGCCCCGCGGCTCCTCCAGGAACCCCCACCGGCGCAGCCAGTCGTCGCTGTACAGCTTGGAGAGGTAGGACCGGCCGGAGTCGGGCAGCAGCACCACGACGAGGTCGTCGGGGCCGAGTCCGCGCGCGACCCGGAGCGCGGCGGCCACCGCCGTGCCCGAGGAGGGGCCGGCCAGCAGTCCCTCCTCACGGGCCAGCCGCCGTGCGGTCAGCAGGGACTCGCGGTCCGGGATCCGCTCGACGTGGTCGACGACCTCGCGGTGGTAGGACTCCGGCCAGCGGTCCTCCGCCGTGCCGGGGTGCAGGAAGTGGCCGATGCTGTCGACGAAGTAGGGGCTGCCGTCGCCACCGCCGTAGCGGGAGGACTCCGGGTCCGCGCCGACCACCGTGACGCCGCCGCCGGAGGCCTTCTTGAGGAAGGCGCCGGTGCCGCTGATCGTGCCGCCGGTGCCGACCCCCGCGACGAAGTGGGTCACCCGGCCCCCGGTCTGCTCCCAGAGCTCCGGACCGGTGGTCCGCACGTGCGCGTCGGGGTTGGCGGGGTTGTCGTACTGGTTGGCCAGCCAGGCGCCGGGGATCTCCTCGGCGAGCCGGCGCACCACGTTGAACAGGTGGTCCGGGTGCTCGGCCGGCAGCGTGGTCGGGGCGAGCACCACCTCGGCGCCGTACGCCCGCAGGATGTCCGACTTCTCGACGGCGGACCGGTCGGCCACGCAGGCGATCACCCGGTAGCCGCGCCGGCGGCCGACGATGGTGAGGCCGATCCCGGTGTTGCCGGAGGTCGCCTCGATGATCGTCCCACCGGGCCGGAGCAGGCCGTCCCGCTCGGCCGCCAGGACCATCGACAGCGCGGCGCGGTCCTTCACGCTCCCGCCGATGCTGAGGAACTCGGCCTTGGCGTAGACGGGGGTCGCGAGGCCGGCGCCGAGCCGGGCCAGCCGGAACAGCGGCGTCCCGCCGATCGCGTCGACCACCGATTCGTGAACCGTCATGCGACTCCTTGCCCCGGTACCCCGCCGCGCGCGGCCGCTGCCGCGTACGCCACGGCCCCGGGCGAACGCCTGCGACCGCTGGGACGAAAGGCTTTCACCGCACGATCGCCCGACGCAAGAGGACCCGGCGCGAGAGGACCCGGCGCGAGAGGACCCGGCGCAAGAGGACCGGGCCAGGTCAGCGGGCCGGGCGGATGGACCCGGCCGGGCGGGTCACGCCTCCTGGGTGTCGAGCCAGTTCAGCAGGACGGCGCGGTCGGCGACGGTGCCGGTGGGGTTCGCCGGGTCCAGCAGCCAGTGCCGGATCCGCCCGACGGTCTCCGGATCGAGGTCCAGGTACAGGCGCCAGTGCGCCCGGGTGTGGCAGTTCGGGTCGCGCGGCTCGTCACAGTCGTGGCAGTGGGTGAAGAAGGCGTCCACCATGCGGTGCACGATCAGCTCGTCGGACATGAAGGCCGCGTTTCCCTCTCTCGGTGCGTACTGCCGGCCTCCACGGGCCGGCGCTCCACTTCCAGGGTGCGGGGCGGCCGACCCGGACGGGAGGGACGAACGTCCCGCGCCCCGGCCCGTCCGGCGCCCGCCCGGGCCCGGGAACGCCGGAGGCCCGGTACCCGTGGGGGTGGGTACCGGGCCGTTCGAGGGGCGGTGGTCAGCCGCGGCCCGAGGACTTCTGCGTGCGACGGGAGACCGAGTCCAGGACGACGGCGGCCAGCAGCACGGCGCCGGTGATCATGTACTGGATCGCCTGGGCGGCGTGCACCATGTCCAGGCCCGTGGTGATGGACTGGATGACCAGGATGCCGAGCAGCGCCGACCAGGTCTTGCCGCGCCCGCCGAAGAGGCTGGTGCCACCGATGACGGCGGCCGCGATGGCGCTCATCAGCACGTTGCCGCTGCCCAGCGTCTTGTCCGCCGAGCCCTGCTGGGAGGCGATGAACAGGCCGCCGAGACCGGCCAGGCCGGCCGAGATCATGAAGACCGAGATGCGGACCCAGGCGACGTTGATGCCCGCGCGGCGGGCGGCCTCGATGCCACCGCCGACGGCGAAGATCTGCCGGCCGTAGGAGGTGCGGCGCAGCACGAAGTCGGTCAGCACGACGACGCCGAGCAGGATGACCAGCGGCAGCGGCAGGCCGCTGTCCTGGTTGAGGGTGTAGGCGCCGGCCAGGGCGAGCACCGCGAGGGCGCCGGTGCGCAGCGCTATCTCGCCGGTGGTGCGGGCGGGCAGTCCGGCGGTGGTGCGGCGGCGGGCGTCCAGGAGCTGGCCGCCGAGGAACAGCACGATCGCGAGGACGGCCGCCAGCCAGGCGAAGGCGATGTCGCCGTCGCCCAGGAAGTAGGTGTCCAGGTTGGCGACGACGCCGTCGTTGATGTTGTTGACGGTGCCGAGCTTGCCGAGGACGTAGTCCTGCAGACCGCTCCAGGCGAGCATGCCGGCCAGGGTGACGACGAAGGCGGGGACGCCGATCCTGGCGAAGAAGAAGCCGTGCAGGGCGCCCATGGCCACCGCCGCGACGAGGGCGAGCAGGATCGCCAGGCCCTCGTTGAGGCCCTGACGGACCGCCAGGACGGAGGTGATGGCCGAGGTGACGCCCGCGATGGAGCCCAGCGAGAGGTCGATCTCGCCGAGCAGCAGGACGAAGACGACACCGACGGCGATCAGGCCGGGACCGGCGATCCACTTGGTGATGTTGGTCAGGTTGTCGGCCTGGAGGAAGTGGCCGGTGACGCTCTGGAAGATGACCGCGATCAGGACCAGGCCGATGACGACGGGCAGCGAGCCGAGGTCCCCGCTCTTGATCTTGCGGCGGAACTCCTCCACGTAGCCCGCGACGCCGCCCTGGCGGACCAGCAGGCGCGGGTCGGCCACCGGTGCCGGGGCGTTGGTGGGGGTGGTCTGGCTGGTGCTCACTTCGCTTCCTCCGCGATACGTGCCTGACGCCGGGTGACGGCGTTGTCGGTGGCGCCGGTGATGGCGGAGATGATCTCCTCGGGCGAGGTGCCGGCGACCGGGAAGACCCCGTTGTTGCGGCCCAGGCGCAGGACGGCGACGGTGTCGGCGACCGCCCGTACGTCCGCCATGTTGTGGCTGATCAGGATCACGCCGAGGCCGCGCTGGCGCAGCCGCTCGACCAGGTCGAGGACCTGCGCGGTCTGCTCGACGCCGAGGGCCGCGGTCGGCTCGTCGAGGATCACGATCCTCGGGTCGCCGACGAGGGCGCGGGCGATCGCCACGACCTGGCGCTGGCCGCCGGAGAGCGCGGCGATCGGGATCCGCACGCTGGGGATCCGGATCGAGAGCGTGTCCAGCAGTTCCTTGGCGCGCCGCTCCATGGCGACCTCGTCCAGCGTGCCGAAGCGGCGCAGCTCGCGGCCCAGGAAGAGGTTGGCGACGACGTCGAGGTTGTCGCAGAGCGCGAGGTCCTGGTACACGGTGGCGATGCCGAGTGCCTGGGCCTCCTGGGGACGGGTGACCCGGACCGGGCGCCCGTCCCAGGTGATCTCACCCTCGTCGATCGGGTGAACTCCTGCGATCGTCTTGACCAGGGTGGACTTGCCGGCGCCGTTGTCGCCGACCAGCGCGACGACTTCGCCGGCGTGGACGTCGAGGTCGACATCGGTGAGTGCCTGGACAGCGCCGAAGCGCTTGGAGACCGCGCGCAGCGCCAGTACGGGTGCGCCTGTCACGTGAACCATCTCCTGCGGGGTAGTGCGTGGGGTGGGGTGGGGTTCCTGCGGGCAGGAGGGCCGGCGCTCCCCGGGCGGTACGGGGAGCGCCGTGGCCTTCGAGCCCGGCGGGCGCGCTACTTGACGCCGGCGGTGGTGCAGGCGGCGGCGAAGTCCGCGGTGCAGATGTCGGCGGCCTTGTACAGGCCGTCGGCGATGACGGTGTCGTTGATGTTGGCCTTGGTGACGACCTTGGGCTCCAGCAGCTTGGCCGGGATGCCCTTGTCCGTGTCGCTGTCCACCGTGGACGGCGCCGCGGCCTTGAGGTCCTTGCCCTGCAGGAGGTTCACGGCCAGCTCGGCGGCGCTGTCGGCGAGCGGCTTGTAGGCCTTGTAGATGGTGTAGGCCTGGTCCCCGGCGACGATCCGCTGGACGGCGTCGAGGCCGGCGTCCTGACCGCCGACCGGGACGCTGACGCCCGCGGCCTTCAGCTGGGTGATGATGGCGCCCGCCATGCCGTCGTTGGCGGAGTAGACGGCCTGGAAGCCGTCCTTGCCCAGCTGGGTGATGGCGGCACCGGTCTTCTGGCCGGCGACGGTGGGCTTCCACTCGCCGGACTGCTCGTAGACCACCTTCTTGACCTTGCCGTCGAGCACCTTGTGCGCGCCCGACTTGAACTGCGCGGCGTTGGGGTCGGCCTCGTCACCGTTGATCATGATGATGTTGGCGTCGGCCGCCTTGGCGCCGAGCGCGTCGACCAGCGCCTGGCCCTGCAGCTCGCCGACCTTCTCGTTGTCGAAGGAGACGTAGGCCGAGACCGGGCCGGTGGCGAGCCGGTCGTAGGCGATGACCTTGACGCCCTTGCCGGCCGCCTCCTTCACCCAGGACTGGGTGGACTTGGCGTCGAAGGCGTCCAGGATGATCACCTTCACACCCTGGGCGATCAGGGTGTCGAACTGCTGCTTCTGCTTGGCGGCGCTGCCCTCGGCGTTGCTGTACTGCACCTTGCAGTCCGAGCAGAGCGCCTTGACCTTGGCCTCGATGAACGGCCGGTCGAAGGACTCGTAGCGGGTGGAGGAGGCGTTCTCGGGGAGCAGCAGGCCGATGGACTTGCTGTCCCCGGAGCTCGCGGAGTCCTTCTTGTCACTGCCGGCCTTGCCGCAGGCGGCCATCGAAAGGGCCATCGAGACCGCGGCGGTGCCAATGACGACGCGACGCATCGTTGCGTTCATGTGAGGAGTGCCTCCGTGACGGTGCCGCAGCGCTGCGGCGGGGTGGGAGGAGTTAATCCGTCTTCGGCATATGACGTCAATAAGTAAATCCAAGCCCTCACGATTCAGATCTTTTCGTTATCTTCGTGAACGCCTACTCGTCATTGAAGCTTGGAGGAACCTCCGAGTATCAATCTGGCAGGACATGACAGAACGGACATATGGTTTCGCTTCGATGTTCACCACCTGGTGCGAACGTGAGAATCGATCTGTGAATCCAAAGGGCCGGTCGCCGATCCCCTGACCGTTGCACTCTTGACAAGAACAGAGCAAAGTGCTTCGTGCGTTCAAGACTTAGATCAACAGGACGGAAGGCTTGAGGATCTGACGTTCCGTCGGCGGCGGCCGGAATCACCGCGCGGGCCCGTCGGCGCCCGAACGTGGTACAGGAGGGGCGGCCGCGGCGCACCCCCGGAACGCCGTGGACCCGCCGGACGTGATCGTCCGACGGGTCCACGATGTTCGGGAACGTGCTCGTAGGGGGTGCCTACCGGCGGACTGCCTACCGGCGGACGGCACCCACCACCCGGGGCCCGGGTCCGCCGGGGCCCCGCCCGCTCAGCCCCACCACTGCTCCGGCACGGCGGCCGCCTCCGGCGCACCGCCGGACCGCACCGCCTCCTCCCGCGCCCGGGGGCCGGCCGTCACCAGCAGCTCACCCGGCCCGGCCTCGGCCACCCGGTAGCCGGACTCCCGGAGCACTGCGGCGACCGCCCCGGTCATCGCCGTACGGATGCCCTCGCCGGGCGGCGGCGCGGCGTCGCCCGGCCCGCCGGCGCCGTCCCCGCCGGGCTCGGCGCCCTGCCCGGCGTCCTGGTCCGCGCCCGGCGACCAGCCGACCAGCACGCCCTGGGGCAGTTCCGCGATCCGCAGGCCCGAGGGCCCCGAGGGGCCCCGTTCGGTGTCGAACCCGGCACGGGCCAGGGCCGCTGTCACGTCCTCGTAGAGTTCCCGGTGATCCACCATTGGCGCAGCGTAGGCCGGGGACCGCACCCTCCCCGCGCACGGCGCGCGCCGAAACGGTTCGGCTCCCCGGCAACAGCACCCGAGCGCACCATTCCCGGGCCGAAAGCGGCCGGTCAGCGGCACGAACACCCCCGGACGGGCCGACACGAGCGGCCGTCCGGGCCGATGGACGTGCACAGTCGGCCCCCTGCCGACAGCATGACAGAGTAAGCGCTCCATCACTTTGAGCAACGGGGCCAGCGGGTCGGCGGATCCGCGCGCCGGCGACCCCGGCGGCCCCGTATCGAGAGGTCCCATGATCACATCACTCCGCCGGCCGGCAGCTCCGCAGGCGGGCTCCCCGGACGGTACGCAGCGGACGCCGGGGAGCCCGTCGTGAGAGCCCACCAGCAGTCGCGCCCGGGACCGGTCACCAGCACGCGCTCGGCGCCCGCGAACAAGGCCGAGGCCCTCGCCGACTGGGCCGACGGCCGGCTCGGCATCTACGCCCTGTCCAAGGCCAACCTGCGCAAGATCTTCCCGGACCACTGGTCCTTCATGCTCGGCGAGATCTGCCTGTACACCTTCATCATCATCATCCTGACCGGCGTCTGGCTGACGCTGTTCTTCCAGCCGTCGATGGCCGAGGTGACGTACGAGGGCTCGTACATCCCGCTCCGGGGCATCCGGATGTCCGAGGCGTACGCCTCGACGGTCGACATCAGCTTCGACATCCGCGGCGGTCTGCTGATCCGGCAGATCCACCACTGGGCGGCGATCGTGTTCGTCGCCGCGATGCTGGTGCACATGATGCGCGTCTTCTTCACCGGCGCGTTCCGCAAGCCGCGCGAGATCAACTGGATCTTCGGCGCACTGCTGCTGTTCCTCGGCATGTTCGACGGCTTCATGGGCTACTCGCTGCCCGACGACCTGCTCTCCGGCACCGGCATCCGGTTCATGGAGGGCGCGGTGCTGGCCGTCCCGCTGGTCGGCACGTACCTGCAGTTCTTCATCTACGGCGGCCAGTTCCCGGGCTTCGTGATCGTGCCCCGGCTGTTCACCGTGCACATCCTGCTGATCCCGGGGATCATGCTGGGCCTGCTGGTGGCCCATCTGATCCTGGTCTTCTACCACAAGCACACCCAGTTCTCCGGGCCCGGCCGCAAGGAGGAGAACGTCGTCGGCATGCCGCTGATGCCGGTCTACATGGCCAAGGCGGGCGGCTTCTTCTTCCTGGTGTTCGGCATCATCAGCGCGATGGCGGCGATCGCCACCGTCAACCCGATCTGGGCCTACGGCCCGTACCGGCCGGACCAGGTGTCCACGGACGCCCAGCCCGACTGGTACATGGGCTTCTCCGAGGGCCTGATCCGGATCATGCCGGGCTGGGAGATCGGCCTCTGGGGGCACACCCTCAACATGGGCGTCTTCGTGCCTCTGATGATCTTCCCACTGGTGCTCTTCGCCATCTGGACATACCCGTTCCTGGAGGCCTGGGTCACCGGCGACCGGCGCGAGCACCACATCGCGGACCGCCCGCGCAACGCGCCCGTGCGGACCGGCTTCGGCGCCGCCTGGGTCAGCCTCTACGTGATCCTGCTGATCGGTGGCGGCAACGACCTCATCGCCACCCACTTCCACCTGTCGATCAACGCCATCACCAACGCGGTCCGGATCGGCTTCTTCGTCCTCCCGGTGGTGGTCTTCGTGATCACCAAGCGCTGGTGCCTGGGCCTCCAGCGGCGCGACAAGGAAAAGGTGCTGCACGGCCGCGAGACCGGCGTCATCAACCGGCTGCAGCACGGCGAGTTCGTCGAGGTGCACGCCCCGCTCCCGCAGGGGCGGCTGTACACGCTCACCTCGCACGAGCAGCCGCAGCCGATGGAGCTGCCGGCCGAGGTGGACGAGAACGGCGTGGTCCGCCGGGCCGGCCTGCTCACCCGCACCCGGGCCCAGCTCTCGCGCGGCTTCTTCGGCCGGGGCAGCCAGATCGCCAAGCCGACCGCGCAGGAGCACGAGGAGATCACCAGCGGCCACGGCCACCACTGACCTCCCGCGCCCCGCACGACCGGGCCCGCCACGCCGTCCAGCGCGTGGCGGGCCCGTCGCGTGCGGCCACCCCGCGGGCTCCGGCGCGCGGCCGCCGCCCCGGTCAGGCCCGCAGCGCGACCGGCACCACCGCGAGCAGGGCCGCGGCGAGCGCCACCGAGAGGCAGACGGCCGCCCAGCGCGCGCAGATCCGCCGGCACTCGCCGCGGTAGCGCGCGGCCAGCTGGCGGCACCGCTCCACGGCCCGGTCGACGACGTCCTCGGCGTAGCGCAACCGGTCGGCCGCGTAGGCCCGTTCGAGGTCCTCCCGTTCGGCGGGCGACAGCCAGGGGAACCGGCCCGCGAACGCCTGGGCGTCCCGCTCGGCCGCCGCCACCTCGGCCTCCCAGGCCAGATAGCCCTCCAGCCGGGCGATCTCCACCCGTGCGTCCACCCGGGGCCGGGCCGGCCCGCCGCCCTTGCCCGGCCGAGGGGTCCGCGCTCTCGGCGGGCGCTCTCTGCCACCCATGACCGCTCCTTGTCCAGCACCCGGGCACCGCGGCGATCAGCACTGCGGCAGCGGCGCGCACCAGTCGATTGGGCCGGCCGAACGCTCCACCGGCCAGGACAGCAGCCGGCGGTCGATCGCACCGCAACCACGCAACTACTATCAGTGACCGACGGCGGCCCGCGGGACGACTCGCCGGATCCGGCCGCACCACGGGGCGCCCGCCCGGCCGCCCGCGCTGGGCCGATCGGTGCGACGGCGGCCCCCCGGAACGCCCGCACGACCGGAGCGGCGGCCCGCCCGGGCACACCCGCCCGCACCCCGAAAACCGGGTGGACACGCTCCGCACACAGGCATGTACGATCAGCGATCACGGCGGCGCTCTGCCCGACCGCCGGTCCGGCCTGCCCCGGCCCGCCGGGGTCCGAACCAGGAGGTCAGCCATGCCCGATGCCGGTCGGTTCAACGAGTTGGGCGAGCAGGGCTCGCAGGCGGTCATGGAGGCGGCCGCGGTGCTGGAGCGCGAGCTGTCCGCCGGGTTGACCGACGCCGAGGCCGCCGGCGACCGGCTGACCGGCGAACACCACGTCGACCAGGAGGAGTTCGACCGGCTGGGGCGCCGGGTCTCGGAGAACACCCACCAGCTGATCGAGGCCGTCAGCAGCCGTCTGCTCGGCAGCACCACCGGCGACGCCGCCGACCAGACCCAGCGCCTCGCCGCCAACGCGCACGACGTCCTCGACCTGCTGCTCAACCTCAGCTCGCTGGCGCCGGCGCTCGCCAACCGGACCATGGAGAGCAACTTCGGGCCCCGGCAGAGCCCGGCCGAGCGCCCCGGCGGGGCCGACGGCCGGCACGGGTGACGACCGCCGCCCGGCCGCTCGCCGGCGCCGCCTGCCGGTCGAGCCGGTACTCGCCCGGCAGGCGGCGGACGTGCTGGTGCCCCCTGCTCGTGGTGCAGTGGCCAATGGCGTACCTGCTGCGACCGGCCCGGGTCTGGGCGGCGCCGGCACCGATGGCGGCGCTGCTGTCGGTGGTCGCCGCGATCTCCACCATCAACCCGGGCACCTGAGCGTCAGGCGAAGGCCGAGGGCCGGCCGAGGGCGACCAGGCGGTGGTCCTTGGTCCCGACGTAGATCCGGCCCCTGTCGGTGGCCGGCACCGAGAACTTGCTGACCGTGCCGATCGGGAAGGAGCGGCGCAGCTTCAGCGTGCCGTCGACCGGCACGGGGTCGTAGGCGCGCAGTTCGCCGCCCTCGCCGTACTGGCCGGTGCCGGACCAGATCACCCAGACCAGGGCGGAGCCGGACCGGGTGCCGTCGGAGGTGACGACGGGTGAGCCGGACATCTTGAGGAAGTCCTCGGCGCTCGTGCCGGCGCTGGTCAGCCGCGGGTCGCCGGCCGCGGTGACGGAGTACTCGAGGGCGCGCAGCCTGCCGTAGTTCTCGACGGTGTAGACGTAGCCGCCGTCGCCGCCCCAGACCGCCGGGTGGCCCCAGACGCCGCCGTGCGGGCCGGTGATGCCGACGGCGCGGTCGGTGCCGCCGGGGCCCTGGCCCATGCCGCCGAGGTCGTCCCGGTCGAGCAGGAAGATCCGGCCGTCCTTGCCGACCTGGACCAGCAGGCGGGGGTGGGCGGGGGTGCCGAAGTGGGCGGCGGGCAGGGCGACCGGGCCGCCGGAGCCGAGGTCGGTGTCCCGCTTGTCGAGGGTCGCGTTGTTGCTGGGGCTGAAGAAGTCCCGCGGGGTGAAGCCGCCGTCGTCGTCGACGGCGAAGCGGATCACCGACTCGCCGAGGCCGCCGGGCGGACTGGAGCCGGGGCCCCGCGCGGGTGAGGCGCCGGCGCCCTGGCCGTTGGCGGTGGTGAGGATGATCCGGCCGGGTCCGTCCGAGACCGGCCCGCTGCCGGCCATCCAGATGGAGGCCCGCTGGGTGTCGGAGCCGGCCACCGTCGACCACAGGGTGAGCTTGCGGGTCCGGGTGTCGAGGCCGGCCAGGGTGCCGATGTAGTCGCCGATGCCGCAGAGCGAGCCGAAGCCGAGGTAGAGCCGCCCGTCGAGGAGCAGCAGTCCGGGTCGCTGGAGCGAGCGGTAGGCGTTGAACGGCTTGCCGGGCGCGTTCACCGGGTCCCCCTGGACGGTCACCGGCCAGCCGCTGCGCTCGGCACCGGTCTGCGCGTCCATGGCGTGCACGTAGTAGTGCGGGTGCCGGTCGTCCGGGCCGTCGTCGACCTTGCCGGTCAGGTAGACGGTGCCGGTGGCCGGGTCGTACACGGGGGTGGAGGTGGTGCCGACGTTGGGACCGGGGTCGGAGCAGCCGATCGCGGCGGAGCGCCAGGGGGCGCCCGTCGACCGGTGCCAGCGGACCCTCCCGGTGGCCGCGTCGACGCCGTAGACGTGGTTGGTCTCGGTGGCGACGACCACGGTCGGGCCGATGACCAGCGGCTGGGCGAACACCTGGCCGTCGAGCGGGGTGCTGAAGCGGATGCCGAAGTCGGAGGCGTCGACCTCGCCGGGGGCGAGCCCCGGTTCGGCCTGGTCCCAGGCGGTGCGTTCGGTGGTGACGGAGACGGTCGTGACGTCCGCGTGGGCGACCGCTGCCGGGGCGAGCAGGGCGATGCCGGTGAGCAGGGCGGCCGCCCGGGCGTACGGTCTGTTGGTTCGGTTCATGGCGCCCATGCTTCGGCGGTGGCGGCACGGCCACCAGCGGGCGTGGTCCAGTCGGCGCACCCGGAGCGGCTCGGCCGCCGCCGAAGGCGGTCATTCGCCCGCCGGCGGGGGCGCGGTGATCTATCGTCGTCGCTGCACGCGTCACGGGGCGCGCGACGACGGAGGGCGAGGCACGGTGCGGTTCGCAGTCATCGGCACAGGGACGGTCGGGCGGACGCTCGCGGACAGACTGGTGGCGCTCGGCCACGAGGTGACGCTGGGCTCCCGGAACAAGGACAACGAGACGGCCGTCGCCTGGGCGGAGCAGGCGGGGCCGAACGGGCGGCACGGGACCTTCGCCGACGCGGCGGGCTTCGGCGAGGTGGTGCTGAACGCCACCGGCGGGACGGTCGCGCTGGAGGCGCTCCGGGCAGCGGGCGCCGAGCGGCTGGCCGGGAAGCTGCTGGTGGACATCTCCAACCCGCTGGTCTTCTCCGCCGAGGGCGAGGTGACGCTGGATCCGGTGAACACCGACAGTGTGGGCGAGCGGATCCAGCGGGAGTTCCCGGAGGCCCGGGTGGTGAAGGCGCTCAACACCCTGACCGCCCCGCTGATGGTGGACCCGGGGCGGCTCCCGGGTGAGCACAACGTCTTCGTCGCCGGGAACGACGCGGGGGCGAAGGCCGAGACGGTCGCGCTGCTGGGCGAGTTCGGCTGGCCGGCGGAGTCGGTCGTCGACCTCGGGGACATCGCGGGCGCCCGGGCGATGGAGATGATGATGCCGTTCTGGCTCCGCCTGATGCGGGCCTACGGCACGGCCGAGTTCAACTACTCCATCAGGCGCGCCGGGTAGCGCGCCGGGAGGCCCGTGCCCCGTCCCCCCGGTCGCGGGGGGACGGGGCACGCCGCTACCGGGAGCCCGGTCCGGCTCCGGCGGGTACGCGCTTCTCGGGCGCGTCCTCGACCGGCTCCGGGGTGCCCCGGGCCGGCCGGGGAATCCGTACCCCGGCCGGGGCGACGGCGCCCGGGCCGGCCGGGGCAGCGGTACCGGCCACGCGGGCCGCCTCGGTGAGCGCCAGCAGGCGGTCCGCCTCGGCCTGGATGGCGTCCTTGTCACCGATCTCGGCGTCCGGCAGGGCGTCCGGCAGCAGGTCCTCGATCAGCCGCAGCGGCCGGTAGGCGAGGCCGAGCAGGCCCCAGACCGCCAGGACGGCGCCGACCACGACGAGCAGCAGGCCCGCGCCGCGCCCCGGGCCGGTGCCGAGCACCAGGCCGACGGAGTCGGCGAGCGCGCCGCCCGGCCGCATCAGCGGCTCGAAGACGTGGTCGGAGAGCGGCCCCGCGGTGAGGAAGCCGAGCGGCATCATCGACATCGCGAGCATCTGGTTGGTGGCCAGCACCCGGCCCTGGAGCTCCATCCCGACCTTGGTCTGGATCAGCGCCATCCAGTGCGAGTTGAGGATCATCAACGCCGCCCAGAGGCCGAAGAGCCCGCAGGCGGTGATGGCCGCCTGCGGCCGGCAGCCGGTGACGACGGCGGCCACGCCGACCAGCGAGGTGAAGCCGATCATGCCGACCGCGCGCCGCCTGGTGCCGCCCCACAGGGCCATCACCAGCGCGCCCGTCAGCGCGCCGACGCCGCCGACGGCGGTGATCACGCCCAGCTGCACGGCCGAGCCGCCGGCCAGCACCATCGGGGTGACCAGCACCGTCGCGACGGCGAACAGGTAGTTGAAGACCACGAAGAAGACCACCATCGCCACCAGGCTGTGCCGGCGCACGATGTAGCGCCAGCCGGTGACCACCTCGCGCAGCAGCGGCTCCTCCTGCCGGTCGAACAGCGCGTCCGGGAAGCGGACCAGCAGCAGGCAGGTGACCCCGGTCAGGAAGGTCGCCATGTCGAAGAGCACCACACCGTGCAGGCCGATCAGCGAGACCAGCACGCCACCGGCCAGGACGGCCATCATGTCGCCCGCACCGGTGCCGAGTTGGGCGAGGCCGTTGGCCTGTCCGAGGTAGCGCTTGGGCACCAGCTGGGTGATCGCGGCCAGATAGGCCGGGCGTTGGAAGGCCGAGCAGACCGCCCCGACGCAGGCCACCAGATAGATGTGCCAGACCTCCAGGAGGTCGGCCCAGAGCAGGAGACCGAGCGAGAGCATCGCGGCCGCGGCCACCGTGTCCGTGACGATCATGATCTTGCGGCGGTCGATCCGGTCGGCCAGCGCGCCCGCGATCGGCAGCAGCAGCACGGCGGGCAGCACCGCCACCACCGAGATCATCGCGAAGTCGAAGGCCGAGCCGGTCTGCTGGTAGACCCAGACGCCGAGGGCGAAGGTGGAGAGGCTGGTGCCGATCATCGAGACGAACTGGCCGATCGCCACCTTGGCGAAGGTGCCGAGCTCGGCCCGGGCCGCCGGCCGCTTGGCCGCGACCTGCTCGGCCACCGCCCCGGTGGCGGTGAACTCGGTCAGCACCCGGGCGAGTTCGTCGGCCTGGTGCTTGAGGAAGTAGTGCCCGGCCCGTGGGATGACGGCCAGGTCGACAGCCTCGCCGAAGTGCTCCCACTCGGCGTACCGCTCCTCGTACAGCTGGGTGGCGCGGTCCTTCTCGCCCACCACGCAGAGGATCGGCGCCGCGATCCGGGCCGGGCGGGCGTCCCCGTACGCCTGGGTGTAGAAGTCCTCCGCCTGCCGGACATCGTGGCGCAACGCCCGTACCAGGAAGTCCTGTTCCTCCTGGTCGTAGACGTCGGTGAAGCCGCCCATGGCGCGCAGGTAGTCGAGGTAGGAGCGGTTGGAGAGCATCCGGTCGCCGGGCAACCGCTTGGCCATCCACTCGGCGAACCGGCCGGGCAGCCGGGCCGCCGGGAAGGTCCCGCCGAGGGCGACGCCGCGCAGGTCGACGCCGGCCGCCTCCAGCCGGGAGCCGAGCGCGGTGGCGAGCGCACCGCCGAGGCAATGGCCGTAGAGCAGCACCGGGCCCTCGATCCGCTCGGTGATCTGCTCGACCAGGTGGTCCGCCAGGGCGCCGAGTTCGACGAGCTCGTCGTCGGGCCTGCTCGGATCGTGCCCGGGCAGCTCGACGGCGTACAGCCGGTGGCCGGCCGGCAGCGCGTCCGCGAGCGGCTGGAAGGTGATCGGACTGCCGCCGCCGTACGGCACGCAGACCACGCTCACCTCGGCGGGCGCCGTGCCGCGGGTCAGCCGGTGCAGCAGGGTGCGCGGTCCCTCGTCCCCGGTGCCGGCGGCCCGGGCGTCGAGCAGCGCGGCGAGTTCGCGGACGGTGGGGTGCTGGAACAGGTCGATCACCGAGAGGCCCCGGCCGATCAGGCGGACGGCGTGCACCGCGGAGAAGGAGTCGCCGCCGAGCGCGAAGAAGTCGTCCGCCGGGCCGGGTTCGTCGACGGCCAGCACGGTGCGGTAGGCGGCGGCCACCTCGTGCTCGGTGGCGGAGGACAACGCGCCCCCGCCCTCGGCCGGGCGGGCGGCGGCCGGCTCGGGCAGCGCGGCCCGGTCGACCTTGCCGTTGGCGTTCAGCGGCAGGGCGTCCAGCACGACCAGGGCGGCGGGCACCATGTAGTCCGGCAGCCGGGTGCGCAGCGCCGCGCGCAGGGCGGCCGGGTCGGGGGCGGCCGCCGGGTGGGCGGGCACCAGGTAGCCGACGAGGGTGCGGGCGGCGCCCTCGCCGCGCGCCACGACCACGGCCTCGCGCACCTCGGGGCGGCCGGTGAGTTCGGCCTCCACCTCGCCGATCTCGACCCGGAAGCCGCGGATCTTCACCTGGTGGTCGATCCGGCCGAGGAACTCGACGGCGCCGTCCTCCCGGCGGCGGACCAGGTCTCCGGTGCGGTAGCTCCGGCGGCCGTCGACCCGGACGAACCGCTCGGCGGTGAGGTCGTCCCGGCCGAGGTAGCCGCGGGCCACGCCGGCGCCGGAGACGTACAGCTCGCCGGGGACGCCGATCGGCACCGGGCGCCGCCGGGCGTCCAGGACGTGGGCGCCGACGTTGCCGAACGGCAGGCCGAGCGGCGCGGTGGCGGCGTCCCCGAGGTCGGCCGGGACGGCGGCGCCGAGCATCGACACCGTGGTCTCGGTCGGGCCGTAGTGGTTGTGCAGCAGCAGGTCCGGGCGGGCGGCCCGGATCCGGGCCACCAGGTCGGGCCGCAGGGCCTCGCCGGCGCAGATCAGCAGCCGGCCGGGGAGGATCCCGGCGAGCCCGGCGCCGTGGGCCGCGAGGCCCTCCAGGTGGCTGGGGACGAGCTTCATCGCGTCGATCCGGTGGACGGCCGTGTAGGCCGCGAAGGCGTCCGGATCGGTGGCCTGGTCACGGGTGAGAAGGTGCAGGCAGCCGCCGCCGGTGAGCGCGCCGAACACGTTGGTGGTGCCGAGGTCGGCGGCGAAGGTGGAGACCAGGGCCCAGTCCCAGCCCCGCTGGTCGCCGCCGATCCGCTCGCGCAGCCCGTGCAGGTAGTTGCGGACGTTGCGGTGCTCGACGGCGACGCCCTTGGGCGCCCCGGTGGAGCCGGAGGTGAAGATCAGATAGCAGAGGTTCTCCGGGCCGGCCCCGGCCTCGGGGGCCGGGCACGGCGCCACCGGGGCGTCCAGCGGCTCCGGGACGACGACCGGGGTGCCGGCCACCCGGCCGGCCAGGTCGTCGGTGGTGACCACGGCGGCGGCCCCGGCGGCCGCCAGCAGCGCCCGGATCCGCTCGTCCGGGTAGACCGGGTCGAGCGGCAGGTAGGCGCCGCCGGCCTTGAGAATGCCGAGCATGCCGACGACCAGCGCGGCCGAGCGCTCGACCAGCAGCCCGACCGGACGGTCCGGACCGACCCCGAGCGCGCGCAGCCGGTGGGCCAACGCGTTGGCGCGGTTGTCCAGTTCGGCGTAGTCGAGGACGCCGTCGGCGCCCCGGACGGCGGGCGCGCCGGGGGTGCGGCGGGCCTGCTCCTCGACCAGGCCGTGCAGGGTGGCTCCGAGGTCCCAGTCGCGCGGGGCTCCGTCCCACTCGGCCAGCCGGCGCTGCTCGGAGGGGGTGAGCAGCGGCAGCTCGGCGAGCGGCCGGTCGGGGGCCTCGGCCATCGCGTCGAGCACGGTGCTGAGATGGCCGAAGACCCGTCGTACGGTCGGCTCGTCGTACAGCTCGGCGCGCCAGACCAGGTCGGCGCAGAGCTCTCCGCCGTGGTCGACGACGGCGGCCGAGAGGTCGAACTTCGCGGTGTCGGTGCCGATCGGCCGCCAGTCGGCCCGCAGCCCGGGCAGGTCGAGGTCCGCCCGGTCCTGGTTGTGGACGTTGAGCATGACCTGGAAGAGCGGGGTGTGGGCGAGTTCGCGTTCCAGGCCGAGGGAGTCGACCAGCCGCTCGAACGGCAGGTCCTGGTGGCCGAAGGCGCCCAGGGTGCCTTCGCGGACCCGCGCCAGCAACTGCCGGACGCTCGGGTCGCCGGAGAGGTCGGTGCGCATCGCCAGGGTGTTGACGAAGCAGCCGACCAGCGGCTCCGTCTCGCTGCGGGTGCGCCCGGCGACCGGCGTGCCGACCACGACGTCCTGCGCGCCGGTGTAGCGGGACAGCACGGTCTGCAGGGCGGCGAGCAGCACCATGTAGACGGTGCCACCGGTCTGCTCGGCGAGCGCCCGGATGCGGCGGGTGCGCTCGGCGCCGAACTCGACGGTGATCCGCCGGCCGTCGGTGCCGGCCACCGCGGGACGCGGGCGGTCGGTGGGCACGGTGACGGTGGCGGTGGCGCCGCGCAGGCGCTCCTGCCACCAGGCCTGCTGGCGGGCCAGCTCGTCGGCCAGCTCGGTCTGCTGCCAGTACGCCACGTCGGCGTACTGGAGGGGCAGCGGCTCGAAGGCCGGTGCGCGGCCCTCCCGGCGGGCGCCGTAGGCGGTGGCGAGGTCGGCGAAGAACACGCCGATCGACCAGCCGTCGGCGGCGATGTGGTGCAGCACCAGGCTCAGCACCGCGCCCTCGGCGGTGCGCAGCAGGGTGGCCCGGACCGGCAGGTCCGCCGCGAGGTCGAACGGGCGGCGGGCGTCCTCCTCCAGCCGGGCGTCCACCTCGTCGGCGGGGAGGTCGGCGGTGGCGAGGATCAGCGGGGCGGCGGTCAGCGGCCGCGGCCGGACCTCGCCGTCGACGGTCGGGTAGACGGTGCGCAGCACCTCGTGCCGGTCGAGGACGTCGGTGAGCGCGGCGGCCAGTGCGGCGGTGTCCGGCTCGCCGGTGAGGTGGAGGGCGAGCGGGATGTGGTAGGCCGCGCTGTCCGGCTCGTACTGGGCGAGGAACCACATCCGGCGCTGGGCCGAGGAGAGCGGGGCCGGGGTGCCCTCGGGGCGGGGCGCGATGCCCCGGCGGGCGGGCTCGGCGGTGCCGGCGTCCCGGGCGGCCTTCGCGGCCTTGGCCGCGGCGAGCCGACGGCGGAGCAGCTCCTGGCGTCTCGCCTCCCGGTCCGGCCGGTCGCCGGTGGTGTGCTGGTCGCTCATACCGTCTCCCCCGTCAGTGCGCCGATGCCGTCCTCGGCGCCCAAGCCGTCCATGCCGTCCATGCCGTCGATCTCGTCGA
Source organism: Kitasatospora sp. NPDC005748 (assembly GCF_040630735.1). Lineage (NCBI taxonomy): Bacteria > Bacillati > Actinomycetota > Actinomycetes > Kitasatosporales > Streptomycetaceae > Kitasatospora > Kitasatospora sp. NPDC005748. The sequence goes on along the minus strand of NZ_JBEXYD010000009.1, from coordinate 30,820 downwards.
GCAGTCGCTCCTCTATGCGGCGGGCCATCGCGGCCAGGGTGCGGGACTCGAAGACGCTGCGCAGCGGCAGGTCGATCTCGAAGGTGTCGCGGACCCGGGCGGCCATGCGGGTGGCGAGCAGCGAGTGGCCGCCGAGCGAGAAGAAGTCGTCGTGCCGGGAGACCCGCTCGACGCCGAGGACCTCCTGCCAGAGGTCGGCCAGCAGTTCCTCGCAGTCGCCCTCCGGCGGGGCACCGGCACCGCCGGAGGGCGGCACCGGCAGCGCGGCCCGGTCGATCTTGCCGCTGGGGGTCAGCGGCAGCCGGTCGAGCAGGACGAGCGCGGCGGGCACCATGTAGTCGGGCAGCCGGGCGCCGAGCGCGGTGCGCAGCGCGTCCTCCCCGACGGTGCCGTCGGTGACGGCGTACCCGGCGAGGACGGGACCGGCCGGGCCGTCGGCCAGCCGGGCGGCGCCGGCGGTGACACCGGGGACGGCGGTCAGCGCGGCCTCGATCTCGCCGAGTTCGATCCGGAAGCCGCGCAGCTTGACCTGGGCGTCGGTGCGGCCGTGGTACTCCAGCCGGCCGTCCGCCCGGCGGCAGGCGAGGTCGCCGGTGCGGTACATCGGCGCGCCCCCGGGGCGGCCGGGCTCGGGGACGAACCGCTCGGCGGTGAGGTCCGGGCGGCCGTGGTAGCCGAGCGCGACACCGTCGCCGGCGATGCAGAGCTCGCCGATGCCGTTGACCGGGACGGGCCGCCCGGCCGTGTCGAGCAGGTGCAGCCGGGTGTTGGCGACGGGCGCGCCGAGCGCCACCACTCCTCCGTGGGCGACGAGTTCGGGCGTGACCCGCTGGATGGTGGACCAGACGGTGGTCTCGGTGGGGCCGTAGAGGTTCCAGAGCGCGCCGGTGCGCTTCAGCAGGGCCTCGGCGAGGTCTGCGGTGAGCGCCTCGCCGCCGCAGAGCGCGGTCAGCCCGGGTCTGCCCGGCCAGTCGGCCTCCAGCAGCAGCCGCCAGGTGGCCGGGGTCGCCTGGAGGTGGGTGACCGCGCGCCGCTCCAGCCAGTCGGCCAGCGCACGGCCGTCGGTGGCGGTGGCGCGGTCGGCGATCTCCACCCGGGCGCCGGTGACCAGGGGCAGCCACAGCTCCAGGCCGGCGATGTCGAAGGTCACGGTGGTGACGGCGGCCATCACGTCGCTCGCGGTGAGGCCGGGTTCGCGGCCCATCGAGGTGAGGAAGTTGACGATCGCGCGGTGCGGGACGGCCACGCCCTTGGGCGTGCCGGTGGAGCCGGAGGTGTAGAGCAGGTAGGCGCGGTCCTCCGGCCCGACCGGGACGGCCGGCAGCTCCGGTGCGGCGGCCGCCTGCGGGCCGTCGACCAGGACGACGGTCCGCCCGTCGAGCAGCGCGTCCCCGGCGGTGGACCGTTCGGCGACCAGCAGGGTGACACCGGCGTCGTCGAGCACCGCCCGGTTGCGGGCGAGCGGCTGGTCGATGTCGAGCGGCAGGTAGGCGGCGCCGCTGCGCAGCACGCCGAGCAGGGCGGCGGGCAGCAGCCGGCCGCGCCGGACGGCGACCGCCACCAGGGTGCCGGGGCCGGCCTCGTGCCCGGCCAGCAGATGGGCCAGCCGGCCCGCGGTGGCGTCGAGTCCGGCGTAGTCGAGGACGCCGTCGTCGGCGGAGACGGCCACCGCCTCCGGGGTGCGGGCGGCCTGGGCGGCGACCAGCTCGTGCAGACGGAGGTCGGGCAGCGCCGCCGCCGGGCCCTCGGCGGGCTCCACGGCGTCCGGCCCGGTGGCCGGGAGCATCGCCAGCTCGCCGAGCGGGCGGTCCGGTTCGGCGACGGCGGCGGCCAGCAGGGCCACCAGGTGGTCCAGCGCGGCCCGGACGGACCGCTCGTCGTAGCGCGAGGTGCGGTACTCGGCGGAGAGCAGCGGGCCCTCGGCCGGGAACTCCAGGAACAGCGACAGGTCGGTCTTGGCCGTGCCGTTGCACACCTCGGCGACGAACTGCAGGCTGAGGCCGGGGAGTTCGAGGCCGGCCACCGGGTGGTTCTGGACCGCGAGCAGGACCTGGGCGATCGGGGAGGCGGTCAGCCCGGCGGAGCCGCCGACCCGGCGGACGTGCTCCAGGAACGGGTAGCCGCTGTGCTCGGCGGCCTCCAGCACCACCGGACGCACGCGCGCGACCAGTTGGCGGAAGGTGTCGGTGCCGGCCGCGTCGAAGCGGAGCGCGACGGTGTTGATCAGCGAGCCGAGCACCTGCTCCAGCTCGGGCACCGGACGGACCGCGAACGGGCTGAGCACCGCGAGGTCCGTGCGGCCGCTGTAGCGGTGCAGCACGCCGCCGAGCGCGGCCAGCACGGCCATGTAGAGGCTGGCGCCCTCCTGCGCGGCCCAGCGCTCGGTGGCCCGGATCAGCTCGGTGTCGAGCCGGCGGGCGATCCGGCGGCCGGCGGTGTCGTACGGGTTGGGGTGCGGGCGGTCGCCGGGCAGGTGCTGGTCGGCGTCGAGGCCGAACAGCCCGTCGCCCCAGCGCAGCGCACCGTCGCGGGCGGCCGCGTGGGCGCGCTCCTCCCAGCGGGCGATGTCGGAGAACTGCAGCTGAGGCTCGGCGAGTTCCCCGCCCTGGTAGGCGCGGCCGAGTTCGGCCAGCAGCAGCCCGGCGGCCCAGCCGTCCATCGCGGCGTGGTGGACGGTGATCAGCAGCTCGTGCCGGTCGGTCCCGGTGCGCAGGGCGAGGGCGCGCAGCAGCTGCCCCCCGGCGAGGTCCAGCGCCCGGGCGGCCTCGGCGCGCAGCGCGGCGTCCAGCTCCTCCTCACCGGCGCCGGCGAGGTCGAGCAGCGGCACGTCGACGGGGTACGGCGGGCGGATCTCCGCGGTCACCTCGCCGTCGCGGTCGGCGAACGCGGTGCGCAGCACCTCGTGCCGGCGGACCACCTCGCTCAGCGCCCGGCCGAGGGCGGACCGGTCCAGGGTGCCGACGGCGCGGAAGCGCAGCGGCACGTTGTAGAGCGGACTGCCGGGCTCCAGCGACTCGTGCAGCCAGAGCTCGCGCTGGAAGCCGGTGGGGCGGGCGGGCAGCGCGGCCTCCCGCACGGGCGGGGCGACGGACGGACGGCCGCCGCCCCCCTTGGCGACCCGGACGGCGAGCGCGGCGACGGTCGGCGCGGCGAAGAACTCGGCCAGCGGGACGCGGGTGCCGTAGGCGCGCTCGATCCGGGCGAGCAGTCCGGCGGCGAGCAGCGAGTGCCCGCCGAGGTCGAGGAAGACGTCGTGCACGCCGACCCGCGGGACGCCGAGCAGTTGCTGCCAGAGCTCGGCGATCCCGGTCTCGACCGGGGTGCGGGGCGCGACGAACAGCTCCTGGTCGCCCCGGCTCCGGGCGACCGGCGGGAGCGCCCTGCGGTCGGTCTTGCCGTTGGGGGTCAGCGGCAGCCGCGCCAGCACGCCGACGGCCAGCGGCACCATGTAGCCGGGCAGCGCCGCGGCGCAGTGCGCGCGCAGCTCGGCCGCGGTGGGGTCGGCGACGCCGGGCCCGGGCTGGACGAAGGCGGCGAGGTAGTCGCCGGCCTCGTCCCGCTGGACCACGGCGGCGGCGGCCTCGACGGCGGGGTGGGTCGCGAGCACCGCCTCGATCTCGCCCAGCTCGACGCGGAAGCCGCGTACCTTCACCTGGTGGTCGACCCGGCCGTGGTACTCCAGCTCCCCGCCCGGCAGGCGGCGCACCAGGTCCCCGGTGCGGTAGCAGCGCTCGCCGTCGACGGTGACGAAGCGCTCCTCGGTGAGGTCCGGGCGGCCGTGGTAGCCGCGGGCGAGGCCCTCGCCGGAGAGGTAAAGCTCACCGATGCCGCCGTCCGGTACGGCGCTCCGCCGTTCGTCGAGCACGTGGCCGGTGGTGCCGGGCAGCGGGCGGCCGATCAGCGGCTCCTCACTGCCGCCCCGGTCGACCAGCGACCAGGTGGAGTAGACGGTGTCCTCGGTGGGCCCGTAGAGGTTGTAGACCCGCTCGACCCGCGGTTCGCCGTAGACCTGGTCGGCCAGCCGGCGCGGCAGCGCCTCGCCCGCCAGGTTGACCACGCGGACGCCGCCCGGCAGGCCCCTGCCGCCGGGAAGGGCGCCACCGCGCAGCAGCGCCGCCATGGCGCTCGGCACGGTGTTGACCAGGGTCACCTCGTCGCGGGCCGGCAGCTCGGGCAGGGCGAGGACGTTCTCCGCCACCACGACCGTGCCGCCGACGGCGAGCGGGAAGAACAGCTCGTAGACCGAGATGTCGAAGCAGACCGAGGTGCCGAACAGCACCCCCGCGACATCGGCCGGCCCGTAGGTCCGGGCGGCCCAGCGGAGCATCGCGTTGACGCCCCGCTGGGTGACCGCGACGCCCTTGGGCCGGCCGGTGGAGCCGGAGGTGTAGAGGACGTAGGCGAGGGAGTCGGCGCCGCCGCCCGGGGCGAGCGGTGCGCGGGGGCTCTCGGCGTCGGTGTACAGCAGGGTCGCGCCGACGCCGGCCAGCAGGTGCTCGTGGGCGCGGTCGGTGAGGACCACGGGCGCCTGCGCGTCGCCGATCACCAGCTCCAGCCGGTCCCGCGGGTAGGCCGGGTCGAGCGGCACGTAGGCGCCGCCGGCCCGCAGGACCGCCAGCAGGGCGATCACGAGGTCCGCCGTGCGCGGCAGGCAGACCGCCACCAGGGTTTCGGCGCGTACTCCTGCGGCGGCCAGGCGGCCGGCCATCGCGTCGACGGCGGCGGCCAGCTCGCGGTAGGTCAGCCGCCGGTCGCCGTCGATCACCGCCGTCGCCCCGGGTGTCCGGCCGACCTGTGCGTCGACCAGATCGGCCAGCGAGGCCGTCGGGTCCGGTGGAGCCAGTGGAGGAAGTCCCGTCGAACTCATCAACTCTCCTGAGGGATGGCCCTGCGCCGACTTGTGGTCGGCTGGAAATGGGCGGTGTGCCCTGGGAGATGGTGGGGTAACGGTCTCCGGATGACCAGCACATCTCCATCACTCGTTCGATATGCCGGAAAGATCACCTGCCCATCACCACGGAGCGGTACGAGTACGTGACGGTTCGTCGACGATTCCTACCGGCTGCCGAAGCCCGTGACATCCGCGCGCGGTGCCGATACGGTCTCCCCAGTAGCCGACGGAGCATCAGCTCCGGGGCGGCAAAGGGCCTTCGACCTCGGATGTCTTGACCTGAACCCGTCATTTCGGTGCCTGAAGCAGCGTCAGCCGACCGCCCCCGAAGGCTCACGACCCCCTCGTCGGCGCCCGCCGTACGCGGCCGGCCGCACCACCGCCGCGCGACCGCGCGATCCGGCCCGCCTTCACGCGGTACGCACATGTCCGCAGCGGGTCCGCCCCTTCGCCCGGATTCCGGCGGATCGGGGCGGCCCGGCCCCGTCCAGACACCCGGCCCGGCACCCGACCGGCACCCACCCCTTCACCCGGCCCGGCGCCCGGGTGCAGGGCCGGGGCGGCGGCGGCCCCGCGAGGGGTGAGAATGGACGCCATGTCCCGACGCCGCTCCGCGCCCCGCGCCGCCACCCCCGCACCCCGTCTGCTGCCCTCCTCGCCCTGCCCCTGCGGCCTGTCCGCCGCGTACGGCGACTGCTGCGGCCGCTACCACCGGGGCCTGGCCGCCGCGCCGACCGCCGAGGCGCTGATGCGCTCGCGCTTCAGCGCCTTCGCCGCCCACGACGAGGCGTACCTGCTCCGCTCCTGGCACCCCGACACCCGGCCGGACGCGATCGACGTCGATCCCACGCTGCGCTGGACCGGGCTGGAGGTGCTCTCCACCACCGACGGCGGCCGCTTCCACGCCGAGGGCACCGTCGCCTTCCGCGCCCACTACACCGAGGGCCGCGACCAGGGGATCCTGACCGAGCACAGCCGCTTCGTCCGGTACGAGGGCGCCTGGGTGTACCTGGACGCCCTCTCGGTGGACTGACCGGCCCCCGGACCGGGCCGGGCCGGGCCGGGGGCCGCCGTCGGCTCCCCGGCGGCGGCTACAGGTAGTCGTCCAGCCGGGCGAGGGCGAAGCCCTGCGCGGTGACGTCGTTCACGACCTTGCGGAGCAGGTCGGGCATGGTGCCCGGCCACAGGTCGGTGCCCCGGAAGTGGGTGAGGATGATGTCTCCCGCGTGCAGCCGCTGGTCGTCGTAGCGGTACTCCATGTGGTCGGGGAAGGCCTCCTCGTTCCAGAGCGGCACCGCCTCGATGCCGCAGGAGGCGGCGGCCCGCAGGGTGTCGTCGTTGTACTCGCCGTACGGAGGCCGGAACAGCCGGGGCCGGGTGCCGATCTGCCCCTCCAACTGGTCCTGCTGGCGGCAGATCTCGTCCCGCTGCACGTCGTAGCCGAGTACCTTGAGGTTGCGGTGGTTGATGGTGTGGTTGTTCACCGCGTCGCCCTGGGCGGCGAGGTCGCGGAAGTAGCCGTAGTCGGCGCGCGCGAGGTAGTCGGCGACGAAGGTGCTGAGCGGGATTCCGAGCTCCGCCGCCATCCGGGAGAACTCCGGGTCCTTCTCCGCGCCGTCGTCGACGGTCAGGAAGACGATCTTCTCGTCGGTCGGGACGCGGTACACCACCGGCGGCCGCCCGTCCTGGAGCCGCACCCCCTGCACCGGCTTCAGCTCCGGCTTGGACACCGGTGGCCGGGGCGCCCGCAGCGGCAGCCGGTCCACCCCCCAGCGCCGCGCGGTCTCCAGCGCCTCGCGGACGGCCGTCTCCCGGCGCGCCACCGCCTCGCCGCTGGTCTCCTCCTCCGCCCGGGCCAGGCCGGGCAGCGCCAGCGGCACGGCCGGCGGCCGGGGTCCGCCCCGCTCGGCGGTGGAGGTGGCGGCCGGGTCGGCCGGGGCGGGGGCGGCGCTCAGACCGGCCCGCGAGGACGGCGCCTGGTGTCCGGTCGGCACGGCGCAGCCGGCGGTCACCGCCGCCAGGCAGACCGCCGCCACGAGGCCGGTTCCGGCTCGGCGACTCCCCCTCAACCCTCCATTAATACGATGATCTGATGGTGTGTCCATGGAGCACTGCTCCCCCGCCACGCCCACCGGCCAATCCCACCGTCACCCACCCGGCGCAACACCGGTCCGCGCAGGTCACCGGGCCGTCCAGCCCGGATAACCGTTCGCGCCGGGCACCGTGCGACGCCGATAATCCGGCGCATGACCACCACCACCCCGCGCACGAACGACCGCTGGGCCATCGAACGGGCCGATGTGAACTCCGAGGAGGCGCAGGAACTGCTGCGCGCGTACTACATCGACGTCGCCAACCGGTACTACCGGCTGCACCTGGGCCGGGACGGCACGCCCGAGGAGATCGAGACCGGCCTGGCCGACTCCCCCAGCGACGACCTCGCGGAGCCGACCGGCCTCTTCCTGCTCGGCCGCCTCGGCGGGGCCGCGCAGGCCTGCGCCGGCCTGCGGGTGCTCGACGACCGCACGGTGGAGCTGACCAGGGTCTTCGTCCGGCACGCGGCCCGCGGCACCGGCGGCGGCGGGCTCCTGCTCGCCGCCGTGGACGAGGGCGCCCGAGCGCTCGGCGCCGAGCGCGTCGTGCTCGACACCCGGCTCGACCTCGTCGAGGCCCGGGCGCTCTACACCCGGCACGGGTACCGCGAGATCCCGGCGTACACCAGCGGGGCGTACGCCGAGGTCTGGTACGGCAAGGACCTCACCGAGCAGCAGGGGTAAGGCGGTTGACGCCGGTCGCGCCCCACCGGACCGACCGGCGGGGCCGGGGCTGCAGGGAGCAGCACGCGCGGCGGCCCCGAAGTCCAGCCCGGGCGGCGCATCCGCACCGGAGATTCGTCGCGCCCCGCGGCTCGCGCGGGGCGACGGCTCGCGGCGAGGGGGCTCGGCGGGGCGGTTTCCCGTCCCCAGCTCCCGCCCCCGCCCAGGAGTCGCGTGGCGGGCGGGGGTGAGAGCATGAAGAACGGCCGCCGGACCTGGCCAGGTACTCCGACGGCCGTGGCCCCGTCCGTCAGGGGGCGGAGCACTTCGAACGCTATGACAGTCCGCAGCCACTCGGCTACCGCGGTGGGCCGTCCGGGGGATGCCGCGTGTCGCGCGGCCTCCCGGACCGTCCGACCGATCCGCTACGATCCGCTACGATCCGTGCTCGAAAGGTCGCCCTGCGGCACCGGCGGACCTCGCCGCCGTACTCCGGGACACGACACGAAAGCGGTGATCACCCTGGCCAGGCCGCGCTCCAGCCTCGTCATCGCCCTGGCACTCGCGACGGCGGTGCTCGGCGCCGCGGTGCCGCCCGGCGCGGCCGCGGCGGACGCTCCGGTCGCCGGCGTCGGTGACCCGGTCTTCCCCCAGCTCGGGAACGCCGGCTACGACGTGCAGGGCTACGACCTCGACCTCCGCTACCGCCCCGACAGCCGCACCGTCGACGGCACCGCCGTGGTGACGGCGCGGGCGCTCACCGCCCTGCCCAGCCTGGAGCTGGACGCGCTCGGCCTGGACGTGCACGCCGTCCGGGTCGACGGCCGGCCGGCCGCGTTCCGCGCGCACGACGAGAAGCTGACCGTCGTCCCGGCCCGTCCGGTGCGCCGCGACGCCACGCTCCGGGTGACGGTCGACTACTCGGCCGACCCCGCCGCGAAGCTGCCGCACACCGGCTGGGTCCCCACCCCCGACGGCTTCGCGGTGGCCGGTCAGCCGGACGGCGCGCACACCGTGTTCCCGTGCAACGACCACCCGAGCGACAAGGCCCGCTTCACCGTCGCCGTCACCGCGCCGGACGCCCTGTACGGGGTGGCCAACGGCCGGCTCACGACGACCGAGCGGCGCGACGGCGGGCAGACCACCCGCCGGTACGTCTCGCGCGAGCCGATGGCCACCGAGCTGGTGCAGGTGTCGGTCGGCGACTACACGGTGCGCGAGCGCACCGGCCCGGGCGGGCTGCCGCTGCGGGACGTCGTCCCGACCGCGCGCGCCGCCGATCTGGAGCCCGCCCTCGCGCTCACCCCGGGCCAGCTGGCCTGGGCCGAGCAGCACCTCGGGGCCTTCCCGTTCGAGACGTACGGGCTGCTGCCCGCCAACACCGACGACCCGGCGGCCTTCGGCTTCACCGGGCTGGAGACGCAGACCCTCACCCTCTACAAGCCGAACTTCCTGCGCCAGCCCGAGCCCCTGATCGGCTCGCACATGATGCACGAGCTGGTGCACTCGTGGTTCGGCGACAGCGTCTCGCCGCGCACCTGGGCGGACCTCTGGCTGAACGAGGGCCACGCCGACTTCTACGGCCTGATGTACCGCTACGAGCGCGGCTGGCCGGACTCGGGCGGCTTCGCCACCCTCACCGACCGGATGCGCGACGTGTACGCCAAGGGCGACCAGTGGCGCCGCGACTCCGGGCCGGTCGCCTCGCCGACCGCCGCCGACCTCTTCGACAGCCAGCGGTACACCGGCGGGGCCCTGGTGCTGTTCGCCCTGCGCGAGCGGGTCGGGGCGGCCGCCTTCGACCGGATCGAGCGGACGTTCCTCCGCCGGCACCGGGACGGCACGGCCACCACCGCGGACTACATCCGGACCGCCTCGGAGGTGTCCGGCCAGGACCTCACCGCCTTCCTCACCGAGTGGCTCTACGGCGACCGGACCCCGGCCATGCCGGGCCACCCGGACTGGACCGTCACGCCGGTCACGCCGACCGACCGCGCGGCCGACCGGTCCGCCCCGGCGCCGCGCGGCAGCGGGACGCTCTGAGCCGGCTCCCCTCCGGGGTGCCGGCCCCACCCGGTGCGGCGGGCCCCTCCCCGCCCCCGGCCGGCCACCGTCGCCACGGCCCCGCCGTACGCCGGAGCGCGCCGGTCCGGTGCGCTCGGGCGCCCATCGCGCGCCCTGTACGACGGGGGTCCGCGGGCGCATCGTGGTCACACGGCCCGCCCGCCGCCCGGCCGAGTTCCGGCCGGCTCGCGGGCCGTCCAAGGTCCGCGCGCCGGCCGGCCCCGCCGGCCCGCTCCGGACGATGCCGAGGCCCCGCCCGTGACGCCCGGCGGGGGCCGCGGCGCCGGTCCGCGACGCACTGCTGGAAAATGTGCCCTTCCGGCAGGCAACCCGTTCGACCTCCCATCGCGTTCAGCAGCCGTGAGTAGGACGACGACGGCACGGCCACAACGGCCGGCGATGACGGCGGAAACGACGGGAGCACCATGGCGGGGGCGGCACGATGAGGGATGCGACACCGGACTTCGAGGAGTTCGTCGCCGCCCGCAGCCCGCGCCTGCTGCGGATGGCCTGGCTGCTGACCGGCGATCCGCACCTCGCCGAGGACCTGCTGCAGACGGCGCTCGCCAAGGTCTGGCCCCGGTGGGAGAAGATCGCGATCGACCGGCCGGAGGCGTACGTCCGGCGGGTGCTGGTGAACTCGCACGTCTCCTGGTGGCGGCGCCGTTGGCACGGGGAACTGCCGCACGGCGAACTGCCGGAGCAGCCCGTGACCTCGGACCCGTTCGAGGAGCTGGTGGTCGGCGAGGTGGTGGCCGCCGCCGTCCGGGCACTCCCGCCGCGGCAGCGCGCGGTGGTCGTGCTGCGGTACTTCGAGGACCTGAGCGTCGAGGAGACCGCCGAGGCACTCGGCTGTACCACGGGCACGGTCAAGAGCCAGACGCACCGGGCGCTGCAGGCCCTGCGCGGCAAGATGCCCACCCGGGAGCTGCTGCTGGAGGGGGGACGCCGTGACCTGGTCTGACCCCGACCGCCCCGACCGCCGGCCCGGACACCCCGGATTCGGCGACCCCGTGCTCGGCGCCCCCGACGGGCTCTCGATGGCAGACGCCGAGGTGGAGGACGAGCTGCGCGTGCTGCTGCAGCGGGCCGCCCCGCACCTGCCCGCGCCCGCCGACCGGATGGACCGGATCCGCGAACTCGCCGCCCGCAACCGCCGCCGGCGCCGGGCGGCCGGGCTCGGGGCCGGGCTGACCGGGGGCCTGCTCGCCGCCGCGCTGGCCGCCGCCCCGGCCATCGCCCCCGCGCCGACGCACACCGCCCTGCGCCCCTCGGCGGGCGGACCGGCCGCCGACGCACCCGGGAACGGGGCCCCGTCGCCGAGCCTGCCACCGGAGGGCGCGAGCCCGGCGCCGAGCGTCGCCCCGAGCTCCCTGCCCGTCGCCGAGGACGACTGGCAGGCCGTCCGGTACCCGGAACTCAACAGCGTGATCATCCGGGTGCCGCCGGGCTGGTCCACCCTGGTCGTGCGCTCCCCCGACGCGCTGCGCGCGACCGGGTACACGGCCAGCCAACCGCTGGCGGGCGGGCCCGAGTGCGCACCCGAGCCGGGCTACTGCACGCCCCTCACCGCCCTGGCGACCGACGGCGCCCTCGTCAGCATGACCCTGCTCAGGGACCCGGCCTACCTCGGGAAGATCGCGGGGACGGGGACCACGATGGCCGTGCAGGACTCCACGATCGACAAGGAGTGCAGCCTCCGCGGCGGCACCAGCCAGCTCACCGGGTACCGGGCGATCGCCCTGGGCGACGCGGTGGCGGTGGTCGAGCTGACCGCCTGCCTGAACCGCGCGTCCACCCGGACCCTGGGCCTGGTCCAGAAGATCGTCGACTCCGTCCGGATCACCGGCGGCGCCTCGGGGGTCGCCGACGGCAGCCTGGTCGACTGAACCCGCCCGGCCCCGCTCCGCCCACCCCGCATCCCGAAGGCGGTCCCACCATGGCCCTGCCCCGTCGCACCCTCGTCGGCCTGATGCTGCTCCTGCTGGGCTGCGCGCCCGCCACCGCGGGCTCGGCGGCCGCCCCGTCCGCGCCGCCGCGGCCCGGACCCCCGGCGACCCGGGACGCGGCCGAGCCCTCGCCCCGGTGCACCCGGCGCCGCCGGCACCCCGCGAACCGGCCCCGGCGGGCCTGCCGGGCCGCCGGGCCGGCCCCCGACCGGGGCGGCTCACCGCGGCGGCCCGGCAGGCCCTGGTGGTGACCGGAAAGCCGCCGCCGGGCGAGGGATCCCGCTGACGGCCGCCCGCCCCTCGACGTCCTCGGCGGCGGGCCGGACATCCGTCCTCCGACGGCGGCGGGACCGCGGGTCGCGGGCGGCAGACCGCCCCGGGCCCGGCCGGGGTGACCGGCCGGGCCCGGGGCGGACGGTGGTCAGTAGCGCAGCACGGCGGCGATCCGGTCGCGGCCGGCGAGCTCGCCGGAGGGGACGAACTGCACCTTGGCGCCGGTGTCCAGGGCGCGCTCGACGATCTCGTCGACCATGTCGTCGCGGACGTCCGGCTCGTCGGCGGTGGTGGGCACCAGGTGGCTGTCCGTGACCCGCACCGGCTCCCAGTAGTCCTCCTCGACCGCCAGCAGCGCGGCCCGGCCCTCGTTCACGTTCTGCCAGACCTCGTCGATGCCGGCGGCCAGCGCCTTGACGCTCTGGGCCGAGTCGAGCCGCGCGTGGAGTTCGGCGACGGCCTGCTGCTCCTGCTTCGCGACGATGGGGCGGACGGCCTCGGCGACGGCGGCGGCCGAGGCGTGCCCCAGGCCGCCGCGCGGCACCTGGGCGGCGGCCCGCTTCACGGCGGTGCCGACCTCGTCCAGCAGGGCGAGCGCGGCGGCCTCGCCGAGCACGTACAGCGGGCGCGCGTCGGCCTCCAGGACCGCGGCCAGCGCGGTGTCCGCGTCCCGCAGGAAGCGCCTGGTCTCCTCGTCGCGGAAGGTGCTCGGCACGTCGCCGATCCGCTCCTTGCGCTCGACGTCCCAGTCCGGGCCGACCTGGTCCAGGGGGAAGGCGCCCGCCGTGTGCTCGGCCAGCCGCGCCGCCGTACCGCCGAACAGCGCGACCCGGTCGGCGGCGACCGTCAGCACCCAGTACGGCGCGCCGGCCGCGTAGGCGGAGACGAGGTTGCGGGTCAGGAAGGTCTCGGAGAACACCACCCGGGCGGCGACGCTCCGGGGCAGCGACCAGACCTGGTGCTCACCGGGCGCCGCGAAGATCGCCAGACCGTCCTCGGCGTGCACCAGGTCGATCTCCCGCAGGGCCCGGTCCAGCTGCTCCACCACGTCCAGCCGGTCCGCCCGGGACACGGCCTCGTCCGCTTGCAGCCGGTTCTTGGCCTCCGCGATCAGATTGCGCAGGCGCACCGGGTCCTGGGCGTTGTCGGGCTCGCTTCGGTGGGTGGGCAGCAGGATGGAGACGGCCGGGTAGCGCCGGGGGCGGCGCAGTTCGGCGAGGACGGCAGGCGTGAGCTCGGCTGCGTGCATCGGATGCCCTTCTTGTCGCGGTTGCCTCGACATGCTCGGCAGAATCAGATTCTCTTATGGTTTGCCAGCTTTGCCGGATTTGCCTCTCCACCCCTCCCCATCCAAACCCGCTCCTATGCCCGCCGCCACCGAAAAGGTGTCCGTATCCACGGTGGGACCGGGCGCACCGGACCCAGCGGGAGGCCCGCCCCCGCCCACGGAAGATCCGCCGCTCAGCTGAGAGGCGATCAAAACTCTCTGATCGTCGGATAGTTGTGTCGTACGGCGGGCCCAGCCCCTACGCTGAGCGCTGCCGCACATCGAGGCCGAGGGGGAGTCACAGGTGGGGGACGTCATCACGGTGGATCTCGGCGGGGGCGCGCTCGTCCACGCCGAGGTGACGGCGCTGGAGCCCGCGACGGCGCCAGTACCGGCTCCCGCGGCCGGGACGGGGACGGGGGCGGGCGGTGACGCCGGGGTCCGGGACGCCGCCGGGCGGGCGCTCGCCGAGTTGCCGCTGCGGCTGGACGCGGTCGGCGGGGTGTTGCGCGACGTCGGACGCTGGGCCTCCGACAGCGTCGCGGACGCGGGCCCGGCGATGCCGGACGCGCTGGAGGTCGAGTTCGGGCTCAAACTGGCCGTGAAGTCCGGGAAGCTGATCGGCGTGGTGGCCGAAGCCGGGGGCGAGGCCTCGTTCACCGTCCGGATGAGCTGGGACACGGCGCGGGTCTCGGCGGCCCGGGCGGCGCGGCGCGACGTCGCCCACCCGGGTGCGGGCGACGGCGCGGACGGCGGGCAGGGCGGGGCGGGTGGTGCGGACGGCGGACCGGACACCGGGCCGCCCGGAGCCGGAGCCCCGGCCGGACCGCGGGTGAGCGACCTCCGGTGACGGACCGCCGGCCGCCCGGGGTGGCGGCCACGCGAGCGGCCGCCGTCGAGGTTTTCGACGACTCGGGCTTCCTGGGCAGCGGATTCGTCCTCTCCCCGACCATGGTGCTGACCGCCGCCCACGTGGCGCGTCGCGGCCGCGCCGGGCTGGGCGTGCGGGGCGCGTGCGGACGGGCCGGCGCGGCCCGTCCCGGCCGGCTCTTCCCCACCGAACCGGGAGACGGCAGGTTCCACGCCTTCCCGGATCTCGCCCTGCTCGACCTCGACCGGACGGTGGCGGCGGTGCCGCTCCTCCTCGACGCCGGGCGCCCGCCGGAGGCCGGAACGGCGGTACTGGTGAGCGGGTTCTCCACCCACACTCCGGTCCCCGGGGTCCACTGCGACTCCCTGCTGCTGACGGTGGCCGGCCCGGCGGCGGGCTATCTGCGGCTGACCGGGGACGAGGTACGGGACGGGTTCAGTGGCGGCATGGTCGTCCGGCTGGACTCCGGCGCGGTGTGCGGGGTGCTGAAGGGCAGTCGGGACTTCGACGGGGTGCGCGGTGGCTGGTTCACACCGCTGTCGGCCCTCGCGGCCGCCTTGCCGGTGATCGACCCGCTGCGGCACGCACTGACCGCCGGGGCCGAGGCGGCGCAGCAGGCCGGATCGACAGCGGGTGCCGGCCCGACAGCGAGTGCCAATGCGGCAGAGCATGCCAATCCGGCAGAACGTGCCACTCCGGCACACCGTGCCGGCGCGATTCCCGGGGCCCGGGAGCTCGTGCCCCTCCTCCTGGCCGTGCCCGACCTGGACGACCCCGACTTCCGGCGTCAGGTGCTGCGCGCGGCCGGGGAACAGCTCGGTCCGTCGGAGCCCCTGCGGGTCGCCCACCGGTCGCAGGCCGTCGACCACCTGATGGAGCTGCTCCAGGCGTGCGCGAGCCATCGTGATCCGGCGACGGCGCTGGCCGCCGTGCTGGACGCGCTGGACTTCCTGCGACCGGGCCTCGCCGCCGTCGACGAGCTCCGCACCCTCGCGGACCTCCCGCAGGCCGGCTCCGGCGGCCCGGCCGGAGACGGGTTCCCCGGTCCCCGCGCCGCCGGACCGGGAGGCTGTCCGTGGTAGACCGCCGGGGCCTGCTCGCCCGTCTGGGCGAGCGGCTGCGGCCCGCCGATCCCGGCGCCGGCGACGCGGCCGGCCATGCGAACGACGGGCCGACCGACTGCGGGCCATGGCCGGCCGAGGCGGACCGGCAGCTGTGCGAAGTCCTCGCCGAGGTCCCCGGCATCGGCGACCCGGCGTTCCGTGAGCGCACCCTCGACGAGCTCGGCCACCGGCTCTCCCCGCCCGGCGCCTTCGCCGTCCCCTTCAGCGCCCTCGTCACCGACCACCTCCAGGAGGTGGTCCGCGGCTGCCGCCGCTGGCACGACCCGGCCCAGGCCCTCGTCCACCTCGCCGACGTCCTGCGCTTCCAGCGCGGGGGCACGGCCGCCGTCGGCTGGCTCACCGCGACCGTCGAGGCGATCACGGCGCCCGGTCTGCTGGCCCCGGCCACGCAGCTCGCCGTGCTGCGCGTCCTCCGGACGCTGCGACCGACGCCGGGCCCGGCCGTCGTCCAGCGCCTGGTCGAGGCCGCCTGCACCCCCGGCGAGACCCACCCGGTGCGGAGCCGGGACGGCCTGCCCGAAGCGGTGACCCGCCTCAACCAGGCCCGTCTCGACCAGACCCGCCTCCAGCAGCCTCACCTCCCGCAGGCCCACCTCAACCAGGCCCGCCCCGACTGGCCGTCGGGACCGGCGGCCCCCGAACCACCGGGCGACCGGCAGCCGCCCCCGCTGCTGCTGCGCTTCCTGGCCGGGCTCGCCGAGGAGACCACCGGCCCCGAATCCGCCGCCCTGGCCGACCTGGTGAAGCAGCAGGCCCACGACCTCGGCATCGCGGAGGCCGACCTGGCCCGCTCCGCCCAGGCCACCGCCGCCCACGGCGACGGCCCGGCCGAGCAGCACCACCCGCTGGTCCTGCAGATCGTCCTGGACGACGTCTCCCCGATCGGCTCGGACGCCGAGCCCGTCTACTCCTTCGAGGCCCTGCTGTACGACACCGCGCAACAGCCGTGGCGGCTCGTGTCCAAACACGCCTCGGACGACCGGATCCCCCAGTCCGCCCTGCGCGGCAGCGGCAGCCGGCACCTGACGACCTGGCGGGAGCTGGCCGCGGCGGCGGCGAACGCCGAGGGCCTGCGGGTGGAGTTCCTGCTGCCGTGGTCCCTCCTCAGCCACCCCGCCGAGCTGTGGCCGATGGACGAGGACGACTACCCGGTCGGCATGCACTTCCCGGTGGTGGTCCGCTCGCTGGACCGGATCCGGTCGACGCTCTGGCACCCGGCCTGGAAGAGCAAGTGGCGCGCCCTGGAGGCGACCATGGACGGCGACCCACTGGGGACCGTCGCCGACCTGCCGGGCTGGCTCGCGTTCGCCGAGGACCTCGCGCCGCTCGACGCCGAGGCCGCCGGTCGCACCCTGCGGCTCGGCAGCCGGCCGGGGGACGTCCGGCGCTGGCTCGACGAGCGGCCGCAGACCGCGATCCTGGCGCTGTCCTTCCCGTACGCCTACCACCCGAAGCAGCGGGCCGCCTCCTACCGCGCCGTCAAGGACGCCCTCCGGGAGGGCATCCCGGTGATGGTCTGGCGGCGGGACGCCGGCAGCTCCATCGAGTTGCACGAGCTCCTGGGCGAACTGACGACCGGTCGCCTGACGGGCCTGGCGGCGCACGTCCACCGCCGTCGCCGGGCCGCCGCCGAGGACGACCCCGCCGACCTCGGTCACCACCTCACGCTGCTCTGGGACGAGCCGGGCCAGGCCGCCTGGCTGGCGCCGTCGCCGTTCAGCGCCCCCGCGCACAGCACCGCCCGTGAGCCGGACCCCGCCCCCGGCGCCCCGCCCGGTCCGCTGCCCCACCCCGGCCGCGGGCCGGCCCAGCAGGAAGGACAACCCGCGTGACGACCCCGTTCGAGGGCGACGCCCAAGCAGTCCCCGCGCCGCGCCCGGCCCCCCGCCGGCCGGACGGGCCGGCGCCGGACTGGTGGCTCTACCGCAGCGCCGGCCACCCGCACGACGGGATCCGGGCCCTCCCGGACGCCCCGCCGTGGCGCTCCTTCCGCCGCGACGGCGAAGACCGCTCCGGCCTGCCCACTCCCCCGGAGATGTCCGAGGCGGTCGCCGTCCGCAAGCTCGGCCGCGACCACCGGGCCGCCGCCTACCAGGCCGACGAGAAGGAGATTCACCTCGTCAACATGGCCCTCCACCTACGCCGTCCGCTGCTGGTCACCGGACCACCCGGGGTGGGCAAGTCCACCCTGGCGTACAGCGTCGCGCACGAGCTGCGCCTCGGTCCGGTGCTGCACTGGCCGGTCACCAGCCGCTCGACGCTCCAGGAGGGCCAGTACCACTACGACGCGATCGGCCGGCTCCAGGACACCGGCCTGCGCCCCCTCGGCCGCCCGGGCGCCGGCGGCGGCGACCGTACCGGTGCGGCGGGCGGGGAGGAGCGTTCGGCCCCGGGGATCGGCCCCTACCTGCGGCTCGGCCCGCTCGGCACCGCGCTGCTGCCCTGGGACCGGCCCCGCGTCCTGCTCGTCGACGAGATCGACAAGGCGGACCTGGACCTTCCCAACGACCTGCTGACCGTCTTCGAGGAGGGCGAGTTCGTCATCCCCGAGCTCAGCCGGCTCGACGACGAGGACGCCCGGGTGATGACCGGCGACGACGACGGCTGGGCGTCGCTGCGCCGGGGCCGGGTGCGCTGCACCGAGTTCCCACTGGTGATCCTCACCAGCAACGAGGAGCGGGACTTCCCCGCCGCCTTCCTGCGGCGGTGCCTGCGCCTGGAGATCCCCCGCCCGAGTCCGGACAAGCTCGCCCGGATGGTCGCCGCGCACCTCTCCGGCCCGGGGGCCGCCGTCCCCGCCGAGGTCCGCGAGCGACTGATCGCCCGGTTCCTGGCCAAGCAGCAGGAGGAGGGCGCCGACCTCGCCAACGACCAGTTGCTCAACGCCCTGCTGATGGCCTCCCGCGGCCTGTGGGACGACGACGGCGGCCGGGACCTGCTCGACACCCACCTGCTGCGCTCGCTCGGGGAGCGGTGACACCCGGTGTCCACGGCCCCCGTGCCCGAGGAGCTGCTGCGCCAGCTCGGCCGTCTGCTCACCGGGGACGGGACCGAGCCCGAGGGCAGCACCGACCCGCGCGACCTGGCCGACGTGCTCTGGCTCGCCCACGTCTGCGGGCTGCGCCCGGACACCGCGGCCGAACCGGCCCGGGTCCGGCTGCCACCGCTGCCCGTGGTCGACGAGGAGGAGAACGAGCAGGCCGCGGCCGCCTGGGGAGCCGCGCTGCGCGCCGCGGTCGACCGGGCCGCCCGGGACCAGGACGAGGGCGACCCCGACGGCGCCGCACGCCGCACGCCCGCCCCCGACCGCGGCGCCCGGTCACCGGCCGCCGCCGGGCCGCACCCGCCCGGGCCACCGTCGCCACCGACCGGGCCGCCCGGCGTCGTCCCGCTCCACCTGCCTCCCGTACCGGACACCGGCCGCACCGGGGACCGTCCGGCGATCGGCGTCCGCAGCCCCGCCAGGCCCGCGCTGGCCGACACCCTGGCGCTCTCCCGCGCCCTGCGCCCGCTGCGCCGCACCGTGCGCTCGCCGCACGACCGGGTGCTGGACGAGTCCGCCACCGTGGCGGTCTCCGGCCGCGCCGGCCTGGTGCTGCCGGTCTGGCAGGGCGCCCCGGAGCGGTGGCTGGACGCGGACCTGGTGGTGGACTGCGGCCCGACCATGGCCGTCTGGTCCACGCTGGCGGACGAACTGGCCGCGCTGCTGCGCCGCCACGGCGCCTTCCGGCGGGTGCGCGCTTGGTCCCTGCACGACCACACCGGCGTACCCGTCCTGACGCCGCGCCACCACCGCGTGCCCACCGCACCCGCGCGGTCCGCCGCCCGCCATTGCGCCGGCCCGGGCCTGGGCCTGACCCCCGACCCGCGCGGCCGGCGGATCGTGCTGCTGCTGACGGACGGGGTCGGCCCGCTCTGGCACGGCCGGACGCTGCCCGCCGCGATGCACGACTGGAGCCGTCACGCACCGGTCACCGTGCTCCAGGTCCTGCCGCGCCGGCACTGGCACCGCACCGCCCTGCACCCCGTTCCGGCCCGGGCCCGGGTCCGGCCGGGTGAGCGGCCGGCCGTGCTGTTCACCGCCGACGACCCGTGGAGCGAGCCCACCGGACCGACCGGACCCGACGGCCGGTCCGGGCCCGGCACCGCCTGGGCCACGGTCCTGGAGCTGCGCGCCGACTGGCTGGCGCCCTGGTCCCGGATGATCTCCGGCCGGGCCCCCGACTGGACGCCGGTCCTGGCCGTCCCCCTGGACGGCCGTCCGGCCCGCCCGGGGGGCCTGCGGCCCTTCGGACCGCCCCCTCCCCCCACCCACCGGCCGCCCGGTGACGAGACGCCGGCCGACCTGCTCGCCCGGTTCCGCCGGGAGGCCTCCCCCACCGCGTACGAGCTGGCCGGGTTCCTGGCCGCCGCGCCGCTCAGCCTGCCGGTGATGCGCCACGTCCAGCAGGCCATGCTCGCCGGTTCCTCGGCGGCGCACCTGGCCGAGGTCCACCTCTCCGGCCTGCTGGAGCGGCGCTCGCCCCACGTCCCGGGGGAGGACCCGGAGGCGGTGCTCTACGACTTCCGCCCCGGGGTCCGCAGCGGCCTGCTGTCCACGCTGACCAGGGGCGAGTCCGCCGAGGTGCTCCGGGTGCTGGCCGGGGTGTCCCATTCGGTCGCCAGCACCTTCGGCACGCTCGACTTCCGCGCGCTGGCGGCGCTCGCCGCCGCGGCCCCGGCCGGGGCCGCGGCGCTGCCCGCGCAGAGCGTCCCGTTCGCCGAGGTGGCGGTCGAGGTCCTGCGCGGCCTGGGCGGCGCGGACGGCGCGCTGGCCGACCGGCTCGCCGTCCGCCTGCCGTCGAATGCCCGGACGGCCGCCGCGACCGGGGCGGCGCCCCCGGCCCGGCAGCCGACCGAACGTCCGCCCGCCGTCCTCCTGTCCGACAACGGCACGCTCCGGACCGGGCCGGAGACGACGGCGCGCCGCCGCTGGTGGCGACGCGGCACGGCGGCGCCGGACCTCGCCACGGCGGCCGGGGACCGGTTGCCCGCAAGGGCCGCCGGACCGACCTGGAGCAACCTGCCGCAGAGCCGCCCCGACATGACCGGCCGGGAGCGCGAACTCGTCGAGGTCGAACGGATCCTGCACCCCGGGAGCAGTGCCGCCGGGGCCCGGTCCGCCGGTCACCCCACCGCCGAGCGCTCGCTCTGCGTCGTCCAGGGCCCGCCCGGGACCCGCAAGACCTCGCTCGCCCTCGCCTACGCCCATCTGCACCGGGAGTCCTACTCGCTGGTCTGGTGGGTGGACGGCAGCACCCACGAGCGGCTCGCGCAGTCCTTCGCCGAACTCGCGGCCCTGCACGGCCTCGCGGCCACCGCCGGCGACGGCCCGGCGGACGGCTCGGAGCCGAATCGGCGGCTCGTCGAGCACCCCGGCTGGCTGATCGTCATCGACGACCTCGGCGGGGAGATGCCCGAGCAGGAGCGCTGGATGGCCGGCTACTCGCCCCGCACCCTGGTCGGCGGCCACTGGCCGCCCGACGGCTACGGCAGCGTGCTGATCACCACCGGTGTCGAGAGCTCCGACCGCCGGGCCCTCGAAGGCCATCTCCTGCCCCTCGGGGGCGGCGTCCGGCGCCGCTCCGGACCGGCCGGCCCCGCCGCCGATCCCGAGGACGACCTGGCGGCGCTGCCCGGCCTGCTCGCCCAGGCCTCCGAGACCACGGTCGTCCGGGCCGCCAACCCGGGCGCGCCCGGCGCCCGTCCCGAACCGACCGTGCCGTACCACGTGCTGCTCGACCGGCTCTCCGAGGTCGACGGGCGGGCCATGGCCGTCCTCTCGATCTGCGCCTTCCTCGCTCCCCGCGGCCTCAGCCTCGAACTGATGACCCAGGGGCTGCGGGCCGCCGCCGACGACCCCGGCACCGGCGCCGCCCCCCTCCAGGGACGCCTGCCGACCGAGGTGCTGACCCAGCTCTCCGCCGACCGGCTGCTGCGCATCGCGCCCGACAGCCGCACCGGTTCGATCGCCATCCACGGCCACGAGCAGCTGCAGCGGACCGTCCGCGCCCGGATGTCGCCCGTGCGGCGACGCGGTTGGGCACGCGCGGCCCTGCGGGCCGTGCTGGCCTGCTTCCCGCCCGACCCGACGTCACCGCAGCACTGGGCGACCTGCACCGCGCTGCTGCCGCACGCCCACACCGTCGTCCAGCGTGCCGACGACTACGCCGCCGACACCGCCGACCGCTCGAAGCTGCTGCACCGGCTGGCCCGGTTCCGCGTGCGGCAGGGCGACCTCGTCGCCGCCGAGGCCTATCTCAGCTACCAGGAGTCCCTGCGCCGGCGGCACGGACCGCTCGGGGAGGAGGAAGTGGACGCGATGCTGCTGCTCGCCGAGGTGCTCCGGGCCGGTGCCCAGTACGACCAGGCCAAGCTCCGGACCGGCCGGGCACTGGCCGACCTCGCCGGGCAGCCCGCCGGGGCCGCCACCGCCCGGCTGACCGTCCGCGCCCACCGGCTGGCCGCCGGGATCTGCCGGGACCTCGGTGACCCGGCCGGGTCCCTGCGGGAACTCCGGTCCGCCGCCCGGGCCCTCGGCCCGCGCGGCGGCGCGGACCGCTCCCCCAAGGAGGTCGCGGCGCCCGTGTCCGCCGCCGACCGTGAGCTGGCCCTGACCGGCGTGGCGATCGACCGCGAGCTGGCCCTGACCGAGCTGGAGGCCGGCCGGCTCGACCGGGCCGCGGACCACCTGGAACAGGCCTGGACCGAGCTGCTGCGCCTCGGCTCCTACCTGCCCCGGGTGGCCGCCGTCCTGGAGGTCACGATCCGCCAGGACCGCGCGCGGCTGTCCCTGCTCCAGGGCCACCCGAGCCTGGCCGCCTGCGAGTTGCTCGCCCAGAGCCTGCGCAAGGCCGGCTCCGACCGGGACGTGGAGTCGCTCGACCTCGTCATGGGGGCCAGCGAGACCCTGGTCGACACCATGCGCGAGTACTTCGAGCAGTTGGAGATCCCCGGGGCGGGCCTGCCGGGCAGCTACCAGGGCCTGCGCACCCGTCAACTCGACTCGGTGTCCGCCATCGGCGAGGCGGTGCTGACCTACCGCCGCGGCCGGGCGGAGCAGCAGCCGCACCGGCTGGCCACCGCGCTGGACGTGTCCGGCATGCTGCTCGCGGCGCGCGGCCGGCACGGCGGCGCGCGGCGGGCCCTGGCCGAGGCGGCGGAGCTGCACCGGCGGGTGCACGGCCACGACCACCCCGCGTGGGCGGAGAACCGGTGGCGGCTGGGCCGGGTGGTGGCGGCCACCGGACAGGACGCGCGGGCCCGCGGGCTGTTCGTCGAGGCACGGGCGGTGCTGGCCGCCCGGCTCGGCCCGGAGCACCCCCGGCTGGTACCGATCGACGCCGCGCTCGCCCGGCTCGGCCCCCGCCCGCGTGACGAGGACGGGTGAAGCCGGCGGCCCGGCCGTAACCCGGGTGGCGCAGTGTCGTTGGGCGGGGCATGAAGAAGCGCAGCTTGCTCGCCGTCGCCTCGCTCGCCGTGGGTGTCGTGGCCTCCCTCACCGCTCCCAGCGCGCACGCGGGCGCGATCGGCGGCCAGGGGGACCTGTCCGGCCCGCTCCAGCAGGGCGGCACGCTGAACGCCGCGCCCGCCGCCCTGCCGGGGCAGGTCGGCGACGCCGGCGGGGTGCTCGGCGAGGCCACCGGTCACGTGACCGGTCAGGCGGACGGCCTGATCGGCCTGCCGTCCTGACGCCGGTACCGGGCGGCCCGGCGGTACCGGCGCTCGGTGGTCAGCCGAGCGGGGCGCCGAGGTCCTGGGTCCAGTAGGAGCCGCCGGGCCCGGTGGTCACGCCGATGCCCACGTCCTTGAAGCCGCAGTCCAGCATGTTCGACTGGTGGATCCCGCCGTCCATCCAGCGGGAGACCACGGTGGCGGGGGCGGTCGGGCCCCGGTCGAGGTTCTCGCCCCACTGGGACCAGCGGTAGCCGGCCGCCGACAGCCGGGCGTCCGCGCGGGCGCCGTCGGGGTTGACGTGGTCGAAGTAGCTCCGGGCCACCATGTCGTCCGAGTGCTTCTGCGCCGCCGCGTGCAGCTTGGGGTCGATCCGCAGCGGGGCGCAGCCGACCTTGGCACGCTCGGCGTTGACGAGGTCGACCAGCTGGCGCTCCGGGCTGGGCGGCGTGGCCGGGCGCGCGGTCACCGGGGACGGCGGCGCGGTGACGGCCACCGGCGGCTCGGTGGGTGTCGAGGTCGGCGCCGGCGGGGCCGCCGGGGTTTCGGTGACGGGCGGTTCCGGTACGGACTGCACGGGTATCGCTGGCACCGGCAAGCTGTCGGGCAGGGTGTCGGGCGCGGCGCTCGGGGTGGTCGGTTCGGGCGCGGCGTGCTCGGGTCGCGGATGCGGCCAGACCAGGGCGAGGGTCGCGACGGCCAGCACCGCCGCCGTACCGCCCGCGACGGCCGTCCGACGCCGGATCGGGCCGAACCGGCCCTGCGCTCCCCCCGGTCCGGACGCTCCCCCGGAGCCCGTGGCACCGCCCCCCGGCCCGCCGGCGGAGCCCGGCGGCGGGGTGGAGCCGGCCGCGGCGGCCGCGGCCTGGAGCTGCAGCCCGGTGGGCGAGTCCAGCGGGATCGGCACCAGCGCCAGGCCGGCCAGCAGGCCCTCGGCGGGGAAGAGGTCCCGGCCGAGCCCGTCGCAGCCGGCGCAGCCCCGGATGTGCCGGGCGATGCGCTTGCGCCACACCGAGTCCGGGGTGCCGTCCCAGCCCGCCGTCAGCTCGACCAGCTCCGCGCAGCGCGGGTAGGCGGTGAGCGCGCGGACCACCACCCGGCCCGCCTCCAGCTGCTTCTTCATCCGCTGGACCCGGACCGCGGTGTGCTGCGGCGTCAGGTCGAGCGCCTCGGCGAGTTCGGCCCGGCTGAGTTCGCCGCAGGCCTCCAGCCACCAGAGCGCGAGCAGCTCCCGGTCGTCCGGGTCCAGCCAGCGGGTGGCCTCGGCGACCTCGCGGCGCTGGCCGGACAGCCCAAGCCGCAGGATGGTGAGGTCGGTGAAGTCGGCCCGCGGGTCGGCGAGCTCCCAGGCCTCGTCGAGGCCGCCGACGGTGCTCTGCTGCTGGCCGGTGAAGCGCCGGCGGACCTGGTTCATGGTGATCGCGACCAGCCAGGAGCGGAAGGATTCGGGGTCGCGCAGCCCGTCCAGGCCGTCCAGCGCCCGGATCATGGTCTCCTGGGCCACGTCGTCGACGTCGGCGTGGCCGTTCAACGCACGGCCGGCGACGTTGTAGACCAGCGGCAACCAGGCGGCGACCAGCGCCTCCTGGGCCTGCCGGTCGCCGGACTGGGCCGCCAGCACCAGGGTCGTCCCGGTCCTGCTCTGCACGTCAACGTTCATGGGTACGCACTCCGTCTTGCCGTCATCCGTCCGCCGTTGCCTCCTGGGAGACCTCGGGGAAGTGCTCAGATAACAACAATTCGCGCGGATTCGGAAACGGGGGTTCGAGCGGGGGCCGGAGATCAGGACGGGGAGGCGAAGACCTGGGTCCACCAGGGGCCGCCGGAGCCGGTCTTCACACCGACGCCGATCTGCTTGAAGGAGCAGTTCAGGATGTTGGCGCGGTGGCCGGGGCTGTTCATCCAGGCGTCCATCACGGCCGCCGGGTCCTTCTGACCGCGGGCGATGTTCTCGCCCCAGCTGCTCCAGCGGTAGCCGGTCGCCTCGATCCGGTAGTCCGCGTGCCGACCCTCGGGGCTGGCGTGGTCGAAGTAGTTGCGGGCCGCCATGTCCTCGCTGTGGCCCTGGGCGGCGGTGGCCAGCCGGGAGTCGGCGGTGAGCGGTCCGCACCCGTTCTGGGCGCGCTGGGCGTTGACCAGGTCCACGACCTGCTGGGCGTACTGGGCCGCGGTGCCACCCGCGGGGGCGCCGCTCGCGGGGGCCGCGGTGGTCCGGGGCGGCGTCGCGGCCGCGCTCGTCGAGGCCTTCGGGGCGGTGCCGGCGCTCGCGGTGGAGGTCGGCTTGGCGGTCGCCGAGGCCGTGGCCGGGGCGGACGCGGTCGGCGCGGCGGCACCGGCCGAGGGGCTCTGGCCCGCGGCGGCCGAGTCGGACGGCGCCGGGGTCGCGGTGGCGGCGTGGGCCGGGTCGGCGGCGGAAGGGCTGTCGGTGGGCGAGGGCTTCAGCGCCGGGTCGATGACACCGGACCCGGGGATCTGGATCCCGTTGTGGTCCCCGGCCTCCGCCGCGATCTGCGGGTCCAGGGCCACCGTCCACTGCCCGTCCCGGTCGGCGGACCCGTGGTAGTAGCCGTAGCCGGCGCCGGCCAGCGCGGCGATCACCCCGGTGCCGGCCACCGCGGCGACCACCGCCACCACCGGGCCGACGCTGCGACGGCGGCGGCCCCGGCGGCCGCGCCCCCGGTGGCGGTCGGCCGCGCGCCGTGCCGCGCGGCCGCCGTCGGAGGCGTCCGGGCCCCCGACGGCGGGGAGGATCGTCGTCCTGTCTTCGCTGTTCACCTGGGCACACTTCCTGTTCGGGCCGGCCGGTACGGGTGCCGACACCTGGGAGACCCCCCGGCGGCGCGCCGATAACAGAAAGTACGAACGAATTTCCGATGCTCCGGCCGGTGGCGGGTCGGACCGGTCGGACCGGGGGGACCGAGGCTTCCGGAGCCTGTCAGCCGGCGGCGGCCGGCGCCATGGCGTGGGTCACGAACATGGTCCGGTGGGGCACCTGGCCGTCCGTGCCGCGGGCCCGGCGGCCGTCGTCGGCGGTGCTCCAGCGGACGGCGTGCCGGCCGCGCCCGGCGGCGATCGCCCTGAGCCGGGCGAGCGGCACCTCCACCGCAGCGCCAACCCGGACGTCCGCGGCATGACGGGCCGTCGGAATCCCTTCCACTGGACGGTACGGCCAAGAGCCCCGGCCGGCGCACTACGCGGTGGCACAATCCCTCCGGCCGCGCCCGGGGCGTGTCCTGCGATCCGGAACGGGCCGCGTCGCGGATGCTGGAGCCTCCCCGCCCGATCCGTTCGCCGGTCCGATCCGCGCCTCCCGCGTTCCCGTCGGCCCCGATACCGCGTCCGGCCCGCTCTCGGGTCCGGCCCGCTCTCGGGTCCGGCCCGCTCTGGGGTCCGGCCGGCACTGGGGTCCGGCCGGCGCCGAGCCCCCATCGAGGAGCCCCCATGCTGCTCCGGCACCTGGCCCTGACCTCCCGCGCCGTGGCGGGCGAGCCCGGCCGCCGGGCCAAGACCACGCTGCTGGCGGACTGCCTGCGCGAGCTGGGCCCGGCCGAGGCCCCGGCGGCGGTGGCCCTGCTCTCCGGAGAGGCCCACCGGTTGCGCACCGGTATCGGACCGGCGGCCCTGCGCGACCTGCCGCCCGCCGTCGCCGAGCCGTCCTGGGGCGTCCGGGAGACCGAGCAGGCCCTGGAGGCCATCGCCGCGGTGCACGGCCCGGGCGCCAGGGCCGAGCGGCAGCGGCTGCTGGCCGAGCTGTTCGGGCGGGCCACCGAGGTCGAGCAGGCGTTCCTGCGGGCGGTGCTGGTGGGCGAGCTGCGCCAGGGCGCGCTGGACGCGGTGGTGGCCGACGCCGTCGCCCAGGCCGCCGGCGTCCCGGCGGCGGCGGTGCGGCGGGCGCTGATGTTCCGGGGTTCGGCCCGCGCGGTGGCCGAGGCCGCGCTGACCGGCGGCGCGCCCGCCCTGGAGGCGTTCCGGCTGGAGGTCGGCCGCCCGGTCCGGCCGATGCTGGCCGCCTCGGCACCGGACGTCGCCGCCGCGCTCGACCGGATCGGCCCGGCCACGCTGGAGTGGAAGCTGGACGGCATCCGGATCCAGGTGCACCGGGACGGCCGGGACGTCGCGGTGTTCACCCGGAGCCTGGACGACATCACCGCCCGGGTGCCCGAGGTGGTCGAGGCGGCCCTCGCCCTGCCGGTGCGCTCGGCGGTGCTGGACGGCGAGGCGATCGCGCTCGGCCCCGACGGCCGCCCCCGGCCGTTCCAGGAGACCGCCGCGCGGACCGCCTCCCGGCAGGACCCGGACCGGCTGCGCGCCGAAGTGCCGCTCAACGCCTACTTCTTCGACCTGCTGCACCGCGACGGCGTGGACTTCGTGGACCGGCCGGGGCTGGACCGCTGGGCGGCCCTCGACGAGTCGGTGCCGGCCGCCCTGCGGGTGGCGCGCACCGGGACGGCGGACCGCGAGGCCGCCCTGGCCTTCTTCCGGGACACCCTGGCGCTGGGCCACGAGGGCGTGCTGGCCAAGGACCCCGCGGCCGGCTACGCGGCCGGCCGGCGCGGAGCCGGGTGGATCAAGGTCAAGCCCCGGCACACCCTGGACCTCGTGGTGCTCGCCGCCGAGTGGGGCAGCGGCCGGCGGCGCGGCTTCCTCAGCAACCTGCACCTCGGCGCCCGGGCCGCCGGCGAGCCCGGCCTCGGGCCCTGGGTGATGCTCGGCAAGACCTTCAAGGGCCTGACCGACGAGACGCTCGCCCGCCAGACCACCGAACTCCTCGCCCGGGAGGTCGAACGGGACTCGTACACCGTGCGGGTACGGCCGGAACTCGTCGTGGAGATCGCCTTCGACGGCGTCCAGCGCAGCCCCCGCTATCCCGCCGGGCTGGCCCTGCGGTTCGCCCGGGTGCTGCGCTACCGGCCCGACAAGAGCGCGGACGAGGCGGACACCGTGGCCACCGTCCGGGAGATCGCCGCGGCGGAGGGGCTCAGCGAGGCCGGACGCGCCTCGGAAGGGTGATGACGGTCGGTCAAACCGCCTTTGCCAGAGCTTTGTTCGGGTCGAGCGTGGAATCGGCCATTCTGCACGAGTATGGCGACGCACCCTTCGTGTGCGACAGAGCGACGGCTACGTTGGCGTGGACGGCGGGGGGCGGCCGGCCCGGGCGATCCGGTGCCACACCACTGAGAGGTGTCCGTACATGCAGGTGAGCATCGACCAGGACCGCTGCTGCAGCTCCGGCCAGTGCGTCGTCACGGCGCCGGAGGTCTTCGAACAGGACGACCACGACGGCCTGGTGAGGCTCCGTCTGACCGTTCTGCCACCGGCGCGGTTCGCCGACGTGCGGCTGGCCTCCGAGCTCTGCCCGGGCGGCGCGATCACCGTCGCCGAGGAGGCTCCGGAGAGAGACCGGGAGCAGACGGGCCCCGCGGCCGGTTAGGGGCCGCCGCCGGGCCGGTGCTCCCGCCCGCCCCGGGGACGCCCGCCGTCCTCCTTGAGCGTCCGCCCTCCTTGAGCGTCCGCCCTCCTTGAGCGTCCGTCGTCCTCCTTGACCACCCGCCGGGCCCGACCGGTCCGGCGCCCCCACCGGCCGCCGCCCACGGCGGCCTTCCCCACGTCACTCGGCATCCGGTTCCCGGCCGCCGGACGGGCCCGCGTGTCCACCCCCGGGGCCCGCCGCCCGTCCGCTGCCGCCCGCCCCTGCCGCCCATCGCTCCGCCACGCGAGGAGACCCCACCTTGACGAGCACGCCCACCGCCCCCGCCCCCGCCCCGCTGCTGCCCGCCCCGCACGACGGCGTCTGCCCGTTCAGCCCGCCCCCCGTCTACACCGAGGCCGCCCGCGCGGGCACCGTCACCCGCGCCGCGCTGCTGGACGGCTCCTCCTGCTGGCTGGTGACCGGATACCACGAGGTCCGCTCGCTGCTCTCCGACCGCCGTTTCAGCGCGGACGTCCGCCGTCCGGAGTTCCCGTCCTTCACCCCCGGCCGGCGGGCGATCCTCGCCGCCAACCCCAACTTCCTGCGCCTCGACGACCCCGAGCACTCCCGGCTGCGCCGCATGGTCACCGGGGACTTCCTGGTCAAGCGGGTCGAGGCGATGCGCCCCGAGGTCCAGCAGATCGTCGACGAGGCCCTCGACAGCATGACCGCGTCCGGTGCCCCCGCCGACCTGGTCGGCGACTTCGCGCTGCCGGTGCCCTCCCTGGTGATCTGCCTGCTGCTGGGCGTCCCGTACGAGGACCGGCAGATGTTCCAGGAGCTCAGCCGCGTCCTGGTCAGCACCACGGTGGAGGAGGCCGAGGTGCGCCGGGCCCAGACCGAGCTGCTCGACTACCTCGGCGGCCTCGCCGCGCAGAAGCGGCGCCGCCCCGGCGACGACATCCTCAGCCGGCTCGCCGCCCGCGACGACCTCAGCCTCCGCGAGATCGCCGCCACCGGCATGCTGCTGCTGGTCGCCGGCCACGAGACCACCGCCAACATGATCGGGCTCTCCACCCTCCTGCTGCTGCGCCACCCCGGGCAGGCCGCGCGGCTGACCGACCCGGCAGCCGTCCCCGGCGCGGTCGAGGAGCTGCTGCGCCACCTCACCATCATCCACATGGGGCTGCCCCGACTGGCGCTGGAGGACGTCGAGCTGGGCGGCGTCCGGATCCGGGCCGGCGACGGGGTGGTCGCGATGCTCTCCACCGCCAACCGGGACGAGGAGCTCTTCGGCTCCCCCGGCCACCTCCCCGCCGACGAGCTGGACGTGGCCCGGGACGCCCGGCGCCACCTCGCGTTCGGCTTCGGCGTGCACCAGTGCCTGGGCCAGCCGCTGGCCCGGGCGGAGCTCCAGATCGCCCTCGCCACGCTCTTCCACCGGCTGCCCGGGCTGCGGCTCGCCGTGCCGGAGAGCGAGCTCACCTTCCGTTCGGACGCGTTCATCTACGGCCTGAAGGCGCTGCCGATCGCCTGGTGAGCCCCGCCACCGGAGCGGATCCACGCCCCGGAACGGGCATGACGCCGGCGCGGCCGGGCAGAAGGGGTGACGCAGGCACCCGTCCGGTCCGGCCGATCCGCTCGGCCGCGACCGCGGAGCCCGGTCGGCCCCGGCGCACGGGCTACCGGGCTCGGTTGGCCGCGGCGCGGGCACCGAGGCAGGCTGGAGGGGCGAAGCAGGAGCCCGGCCCGGCGGCCGGCCCGCACCACGGCAGGCTGTGGTGCTCTCGGGCGACCCCGGCCGGCCGAGGAGACGGAGCCCGCGATGACCGATATGAGCGCACGGTCCGAGGTGAGCGTCGATCGGGAGGAGGACATCCGCGCGGCCGACCCCGAGGAGGGCATCACCTCGATGCAGAACCAGCACGCGCAGGACACCTCGCAGGCGGAGGGCGCACCTCCGGAGGAGCCCGAGGCGTACAGCTGACCTTCCAGGACGAAGGATCTCCACGAGGCCGCCCGCCGGACGGGCGGCCTCCGCGACCGCGGGTGTCGCTGCCCGCTCGGCGGCGGCCCGGCGGGGAAGGATGGGCGCATGAGCGAGCAGCAGCAGAGCGCATCGGCGGCGCAGGGCGGACGGCCGACCGGGAGGCCCGGGGACCCGCGGGCGTCCTGGGCCACCTGGACCACTCAATCGATCATCAGCGGACCGGGCGGAGTCACCACCGCCGAGGTCGGCCCGATCTCCGGCGACCTCACCGTGCACACCACGTGGGTGGACGGCGAGGCCCGGCTGACCGTGCAGTACACCGGGGCGCTGGACTGGTACACCGTGGCCGGCAGCCCCGTGCCGGCGACGGACGAGATCACGGCGCGGGCGATCCACCAGGCCATGGTCAACACCGTGAAGACCGGGCGCGGGGCCTCCGCCCCGCAGGCGCCCGGCGTCTGAGGCGCACACGGGGGTGGCCCCGCTCCCGGGTGCCCGGGAGCGGGGCCACC
>NZ_JBEXYD010000008.1:0-199185 GCF_040630735.1 Kitasatospora sp. NPDC005748 | reverse complement strand
GCCGGGGCCACCGCGCTGCTGCCGCCGGTGATCTTCTACTCCGAGTTCGTCATGTCGGACACCGTGCTGCCGGTGCTGATCCTGGCCTGGCTGCTCTGCATGCACGGCTGGCTGAGCGAGGGCCCGGTCAAGCACCGCTACTGGTACGCGGCCGGCACCGGCGCGGCCGCCGCGTACACGATGGCCACGCACGACCGCGGCGGTGTCGTGGTGGCGCTCACCGGAGTGGTCCTCGTCGGCGTCCTGGTGCTGCGCTGGGCCCCGTGGCGCACCACGCTGGTCGGCCTGGGCGCGCTCGGCGTCGGTTCGGTCGGCGCCAAGGCGCTCTCCTGGTGGCTCGACCGCCAGTTCACCGTCGAGCCGAGCAAGGTCGGCAGCTACCTGATCGACGGCCTGAAGAACCCCGACATCCTGCAGCGCACGCTGACCAGGACCACCGGGCAGATCTGGTACTTCATCGTCTCCACCTGGGGGATCGGCGGCCTGGCGGTCGTGGTCTGCCTGTTCGCGCTGTTCAGCGGCCGCTTCCCGCGCCCGCACCGGATCGTCGGCGGCGTGATGGTGGCCCTGCTGGTCGGCACCGCGCTCGCCTCGGCCGCCGCCCTGCCGGACGACGCCCGCATCGACAACTGGGTCTACGCCCGCTACGTGGCCTACCTCGTCCCGGTGGCCTTCGTGGCCGGGGTCGCGGTGCTCGCCCGGTTCAGCCTGCGCAACGTCGTCCTGACGGTGGCGGGCTCGGTGGTGCTCACCCTCGTCCTCGCCAAGCTGGTGATCTGGTCCGCCGGCAAGCTGCTCCACACCCAGGTCTTCATCGGCTGGGGCATGCCGGACGTGACCTTCCTGGCCGCCGACTGGTCCCGGCTGAACATGATGCGCTCGACCGCCGCGGCGTTCATCATCCTCGGCGCCGTCGCCCTGATGCTGGTGGCCGGCGGGCGCCGGGTGCTCTGGGCGGTCGGCCTCTCGCTCGCGCTGTTCGCCGGATTCGCCACCGCGACCATCACCGAGCAGGTCGCCTACCCGCACTCGGACTGGCGCAAGCCGCTCGCGACGGGCTTCACCAAGGCCGCCGGGATCAAGCCCAAGGACAACCTGGTGCTCGCCTGGGACCTCGACGGCAGCCTGCGGATGGCCCAGGCCTTCGAGGTCTACGACGGCCGGGTCTGGTACCTGGATCCGCGCTGGCAGCCCGTCCCCGCCGCGGCGACCGCGCTCGTCACCCCGCTGGCCGAGGAGGGGAAGGCGCCGGAGTCCTACTGGAAGGAACATCCGGACGAGTGGTACGTGGAGCGGACCAACAAGCAGCAGGGCTGGATGATCTGGCGCAAGCGCTGAGCGACCGGACGCACCAGGTGACCGGGTGCACCGGGTGACCGGACGGGCCGGGTGACCGGGACGGACCCCGTCGGGGCCGGCGGGGGAGATCCCCGCCGGCCCCGATTGGCTTTGTCGCTGCTCCATGTGGCAGTATGTCCAAGTTGCTCGGTTGAGTGCCGATGCTACGCGCCTCCCGCCGGGAGGACTGGAAGCGAGTCCCATGTACTCGTCGTTCCCGTGATGGCCGTTCATGTGTTCACGTGAGGTATGTGGACGCAGTGGTGTGAAGGCGACACCGCGGCAGCTGCGGGGCGGACGTACGGGAATCTTCCGGGAAGCGTGGGCGGGGCCTCGATCCGGCGCCTGGTGGATGCAAGACCTCACCGATCCGTAGGAAATCCGCAGAGGGCAACCTCTTCGCGGACTTTTTGCAAGCGACAGGGCGACACGCCCGACCGCGTGGGTCGGAGGAAACCATCCACAGGCACCACCGGACACAGTCCACCTGGATGAATCCGGCCGTAGAAGCAGCAGACGACACAAAGGACTACTGAGTAGCCATGGCGGGACAGAAGATCCGCATCCGGCTCAAGGCCTACGACCACGAGGTGATTGACTCCTCGGCGAAGAAGATCGTCGAGACCGTCATTCGCACTGGTGCGCAGGTCGCGGGCCCGGTGCC
The DNA here is from genome assembly GCF_040630735.1 of Kitasatospora sp. NPDC005748. NCBI lineage: Bacteria > Bacillati > Actinomycetota > Actinomycetes > Kitasatosporales > Streptomycetaceae > Kitasatospora > Kitasatospora sp. NPDC005748. The sequence continues at coordinate 197,183 of NZ_JBEXYD010000008.1, read as the reverse complement.
GCTGCCCACTGAGAAGAACGTGTACTGCGTCATCCGCTCGCCGCACAAGTACAAGGACTCGCGCGAGCACTTCGAGATGCGCACTCACAAGCGTCTGATCGACATCCTCGACCCCACGCCGAAGACGGTTGACTCGCTGATGCGTCTCGACCTGCCGGCTGGTGTCGACATCGAGATCAAGCTCTGAGAGGCACACCGAAGATGGCTAAGCAGATTAAGGGCATCCTGGGCGAGAAGCTCGGCATGACCCAGGTCTGGGACGAGAACAACCGGATCGTTCCGGTGACCGTCGTCAAGGCTGGGCCCAATGTCGTGACCCAGGTCCACACCGCCGACAGCCCGGCCGGCTACGACGCCGTCCAGATCGGCTTCGGCGAGATCGACCCCCGCAAGGTGAACAAGCCCCTCGCGGGTCACTTCGCCAAGGCCGGTGTCACCCCGCGCCGGCACCTGGTCGAGCTGCGTACCACGGACGCGTCCGAGTACACGCTGGGCCAGGAGATCACCGCCGAGCTGTTCGAGGCGGGTGTCAAGGTCGACGTGACCGGCACCTCCAAGGGCAAGGGCTTCGCCGGTGTCATGAAGCGCCACAACTTCCGGGGCCTCGGCGCCGGTCACGGTGTGCAGCGCAAGCACCGCTCGCCCGGCTCGATCGGTGGCTGCGCCACCCCGGGTCGTGTGTTCAAGGGCGTACGGATGGCCGGCCGGATGGGCCACGAGCGCGTGACCACCCAGAACCTGACCATCCATGCCGTTGACGCGGAGAAGGGGCTGCTCCTGATCAAGGGCGCAATCCCGGGCCCGAACGGCGGCCTCGTCCTCGTCCGCACCGCGGCGAAGGGGCTGTGAGGATATGAGCACCATTGACATCCTGTCGCCCTCGGGCGACAAGACCGGCAGCCTTGAGCTGCCGGCCGAGATCTTCGACGCGAAGGTCAGCGTTCCGCTGATGCACCAGGTCGTCGTGGCGCAGCTCGCTGCGGCCCGTCAGGGCACCCACAAGACCAAGACGCGTGGCGAGGTCCGCGGTGGCGGCAAGAAGCCGTACCGCCAGAAGGGCACCGGCCGCGCCCGTCAGGGCTCGACCCGCGCGCCGCAGTTCGCCGGCGGTGGCGTCGTGCACGGTCCCGTGCCGCGCGACTACTCGCAGCGGACCCCGAAGAAGATGATCGCCGCCGCCCTGCGCGGTGCGCTCACCGACCGGGCCCGCCACAACCGCATCCACGTCATCACCGACGTGACCGCGACCGAGGCGCCGTCGACCAAGGCCGCCAAGAGCCTGTTCGGCAAGATCACCGAGCGCAAGAACGTCCTCCTGGTCGTCGAGCGCGCGGACGAGCTGGGCCTCAAGTCCGCTCGTAACCTGCCGCACGTGCACATCCTGGACGCCGGCCAGCTGAACACCTACGACGTGCTCGTCTCCGACGATGTGGTCTTCACCCAGGCCGCCTTCGAGCGTTTCGTGGCGGGTCCCGCCGCGTCCGCCAAGGCCGTGGCTGCTGAGGGCGAGCTCGAAGGGAGCGCCGCCTGATGGCTGCAGAGATCACGAGCAAGACGTTCACGGACCCCCGTGACGTCCTGGTGAAGCCGGTCATCTCGGAGAAGAGCTACTCGCTCCTCGACGAGAACAAGTACACGTTCGTCGTGTCGCCCGGTGCCAACAAGACCCAGATCAAGCAGGCCGTCGAGACGGTCTTCTCGGTCAAGGTCGAGTCCGTCAACACGCTCAACCGTCAGGGCAAGCGCAAGCGCTCCAAGACGGGCTTTGGCAAGCGCAAGGACACCAAGCGCGCCATCGTGACGCTGGCTGAGGGCAACCGCATCGACATCTTCGGTGGTCCGGTCTCCTAACGGAGATCGTGATCGTCGATAAGGACGAGGACGAGAGAGCCAAATGGGCATCCGCAAGTACAAGCCGACTACGCCGGGCCGTCGTGGCTCCAGCGTGGCCGACTTCGTAGAGATCACGCGGTCCACGCCGGAGAAGTCGCTGGTTCGCCCCCTGCACAGCAAGGGCGGCCGTAACAACGCCGGTCGGATCACCGTTCGCCACCAGGGTGGCGGTCACAAGCGCGCCTACCGCGTGATCGACTTCCGTCGTCACGACAAGGACGGCGTGCCGGCCAAGGTCGCGCACATCGAGTACGACCCGAACCGCACCGCGCGCATCGCGCTCCTGCACTACGCGGACGGCGAGAAGCGCTACATCATCGCGCCGCGCGGCATCGCGCAGGGCGACCGGGTTGAGAACGGCCCTGGCGCCGACATCAAGCCCGGCAACAACCTGCCGCTTCGCAACATCCCGGTCGGTACCACCATCCACGCGGTGGAGCTGCGTCCCGGCGGCGGTGCCAAGATGGCCCGCTCCGCCGGTGCCGGCATCCAGCTGCTGGCGCGTGAGGGCAAGATGGCGCACCTGCGCATGCCCTCCGGTGAGATCCGCCTGGTCGACGCGCGCTGCCGCGCGACGGTCGGCGAGGTCGGCAACGCCGAGCAGTCGAACATCAACTGGGGCAAGGCCGGCCGTATGCGCTGGAAGGGCGTTCGCCCGACCGTGCGTGGTGTGGCCATGAACCCGATCGACCACCCGCACGGTGGTGGTGAGGGTAAGACCTCCGGTGGTCGCCACCCGGTCTCGCCGTGGGGCCAGAAGGAGGGTCGTACCCGTCGCCCGAAGAAGGCGTCGGACGCTCTCATCGTGCGCCGCCGCAAGACCAACAAGAAGCGCTAGGAGCAGGTCAGATGCCGCGCAGTCTCAAGAAGGGCCCCTTCATTGACGGCCACCTTCTCAAGAAGGTGGACGCTCAGAACGAGGCGGGTACCCAGAACGTCATCAAGACCTGGTCCCGTCGCTCCGTGATCTTCCCGGCCATGCTCGGCCACACGATCGCGGTGCACGATGGCCGCAAGCACGTCCCGGTGTTCGTCACCGAGTCGATGGTCGGCCACAAGCTCGGCGAGTTCGCGCCGACGCGTACCTTCCGCGGTCACGTCAAGGACGACCGCAAGTCGAAGCGTCGCTAGTCGCCAGCGAGATTACCGACTCAATGACTTACACCAGCAAGGGGACAACCATGGAAGCCAGGGCCCAGGCGCGGTACATCCGCGTCACGCCCATGAAGGCCCGCCGCGTGGTGGACCTCATCCGTGGCCTGAACGCCACGGAGGCCCAGGCGGTCCTGCGTTTCGCTCCGCAGGCCGCTACCGTGCCGGTCAGCAAGGTGCTCAACAGCGCCATTGCCAACGCCGCGCACAACTACAACCACTCCAACGTGGACGACCTCGTCATCAGCGAGGCGTACGTTGACGAGGGCCCGACCCTGAAGCGGTTCCGTCCGCGTGCCCAGGGCCGTGCCTACCGGATCCGCAAGCGGACCAGCCACATCACCGTGGTCGTCAGCAGCAAGGAAGGGACCCGGTAATGGGCCAGAAGGTTAACCCGCACGGGTTCCGCCTCGGCATCAGCACGGACTTCAAGTCCCGCTGGTACGCCGACAAGCTGTACAAGGACTACGTCAAGGAAGACGTCGCCATTCGTCGCATGATGACGAAGGGCATGGAGCGCGCCGGCATCTCGAAGGTTGAGATCGAGCGCACCCGCGACCGCGTCCGCGTCGACATCCACACCGCGCGCCCCGGCATCGTCATCGGTCGCCGTGGCACCGAGGCCGACCGCATCCGCGGCGACCTGGAGAAGCTGACCGGCAAGCAGGTCCAGCTGAACATCCTCGAGGTCAAGAACCCCGAGCTGGACGCCCAGCTCGTGGCTCAGGGCGTCGCGGAGCAGCTGTCCTCCCGCGTCTCCTTCCGCCGTGCCATGCGCAAGTCGATGCAGGGCACCATGAAGTCCGGCGCCAAGGGCATCAAGGTCCAGTGCTCCGGTCGTCTCGGCGGCGCCGAGATGAGCCGTTCGGAGTTCTACCGCGAAGGCCGTGTGCCGCTGCACACCCTGCGCGCGAACGTCGACTACGGCTTCTTCGAGGCCAAGACGACCTTCGGCCGTATCGGCGTGAAGGTCTGGATCTACAAGGGCGACGTCAAGAACATCGCCGAGGTCCGCGCTGAGAACGCCGCTGCCCGCTCGGGCAACCGTCCGGCCCGTCCCGAGGGTGGTCGTCCCGCCCGCGGTGGCGAGCGCCGTGGTGGCGAGCGCGGTGGCCGTGGCCGTCGTCCCGCCGGCACCGAGGCTCAGGCCCCGGTCGCCGCCGAGACCCCGGCTGCCGAGAACACCGGAACGGAGGCCTGACCCAAATGCTGATCCCCCGTCGGGTCAAGCACCGCAAGCAGCACCACCCGAAGCGCCGCGGCGCCTCCAAGGGTGGCACCGAGCTCGCCTTCGGCGAGTACGGCATCCAGGCCGTTACCCCGGCCTACGTGACGAACCGGCAGATCGAGTCCGCTCGTATCGCCGTCACCCGTCACATCAAGCGTGGCGGCAAGGTCTGGATCAACATCTACCCGGACCGTCCGCTCACCAAGAAGCCGGCCGAGACCCGCATGGGTTCCGGTAAGGGTTCGCCCGAGTGGTGGATCGCGAACGTGCACCCGGGTCGGGTCATGTTCGAGCTGTCGTACCCCAACGAGAAGGTGGCTCGTGAGGCGCTGACCCGCGCAGCTCACAAGCTCCCGATGAAGTGCCGGATCATCCGGCGCGAGGCAGGTGAGAGCTGATGTCGGCCGGCACCAAGGCTGCTGACCTCCGCGAGCTGGACAACGAGGGTCTCGTTGCCAAGCTCCGTGAGGCCAAGGAGGAGCTGTTCAACCTCCGCTTCCAGGCGGCGACCGGGCAGCTCGACAACCACGGACGGCTCAAGCTCGTCCGTAAGGACATCGCGCGGATCTACACCCTGATGCGCGAGCGCGAGCTGGGCATCGAGACGGTGGAGAACGCCTGATGACTGAGAACACCAACGAGACGCGCGGTTTCCGCAAGACCCGTGAGGGCCTCGTCGTCAGCGACAAGATGGACAAGACCGTCGTCGTCGCCGTCGAGGACCGCGTCAAGCACGCTCTGTACGGCAAGGTCATCCGCCGTACGAACAAGCTGAAGGCGCACGACGAGGCGAACGCCTGCGGCATCGGCGACCGGGTCCTCCTCGCGGAGACCCGCCCGCTGTCCGCGACGAAGCGCTGGCGCGTCGTCGAGATCCTCGAGAAGGCCAAGTAACGAAGTCGATGTGGTACGGCCGTATGTGCAACGGGTCCCTCGCGGGCGCCGGTGTGAGCAGCGGCCGGCCCGTCAGCTCTCGTTGACGATCAGGAGAAAGCTGTGATCCAGCAGGAGTCGCGACTGCGTGTCGCCGACAACACGGGCGCGAAGGAAATCCTTTGCATCCGCGTTCTCGGTGGTTCCGGTCGCCGCTACGCCGGTATCGGGGACGTCATCGTCGCGACCGTCAAGGACGCGATCCCCGGCGGTTCGGTCAAGAAGGGTGACGTCGTCAAGTGCGTCGTCGTCCGTACCGTGAAGTCGCGCCGCCGTCCCGACGGTTCGTACATCCGGTTCGACGAGAACGCCGCCGTGGTTCTCAAGAACACCGATGGTGACCCCCGCGGTACCCGCATCTTCGGCCCGGTGGGCCGCGAGCTGCGCGACAAGAAGTTCATGAAGATCATCTCGCTGGCGCCGGAGGTGCTCTAACCCATGGCGAACAGCATGAAGATCAAGAAGGGTGACCTGGTCCAGGTCATCACCGGCAAGGACCGCGGCAAGCAGGGCAAGGTCATCCAGGCCATGCCCGCCGAGAACAAGGTCCTGGTCGAGGGTGTCAACCGGGTCAAGAAGCACACCAAGCCGGGCCCGGGTACTCAGGGTGGCATTGTCACCGTCGAGGCCCCGGTGCACGTCTCCAACGTCCAGCTGGTCGTGGAGAAGGACGGCAAGAAGGTCGTCACCCGCGTTGGCTACCGCTTCGACGACGAGGGCAACAAGATCCGCGTTGCCAAGCGAACCGGTGAGGACATCTGATGTCTGAGACGTCTGTTGAGAAGGTGACCCCCCGTCTCAAGGAGCGTTACAACTCCGAGATCAAGGGTCAGCTGCAGGAGCAGTTCTCGTACGAGAACGTCATGCTGACGCCCGGCCTGGTCAAGGTCGTCGTCAACATGGGTGTCGGCGAGGCCGCCCGTGACAGCAAGCTGATCGAGGGCGCGATCCGCGACCTGACCGCGATCACCGGTCAGAAGCCGGCCGTGACCAAGGCTCGTAAGTCCATCGCGCAGTTCAAGCTGCGCGAGGGCCAGCCGATCGGCACCCACGTCACCCTCCGTGGTGACCGCATGTGGGAGTTCCTGGACCGTCTGGTGTCGCTGGCTCTGCCGCGTATCCGTGACTTCCGTGGTCTCTCCCCCAAGCAGTTCGACGGCCGTGGCAACTACACCTTCGGTCTGACCGAGCAGGTTATGTTCCACGAGATCGACCAGGACAAGGTCGACCGTCAGCGCGGTATGGACATCACCGTCGTGACCACCGCTCAGACCGACGACGAGGGCCGGGCGCTCCTGCGCGCTCTGGGCTTCCCGTTCAAGGAGGCGTGAGCCAATGGCGAAGAAGTCCCTCATCGCAAAGGCCGAGCGGAAGCCGAAGTTCGGCGTCCGGGCCTACACCCGGTGCCAGCGCTGCGGTCGCCCGCACTCGGTGTACCGCAAGTTCGGCCTCTGCCGTGTGTGCCTCCGTGAGATGGCGCACCGCGGCGAGCTGCCGGGCGTGACCAAGAGCTCCTGGTAGTCCTCTTCCCTTAGAGGGCAACCGCTCTAGTCGCATCACGCGAAGCAGGGTGCCCGATCCCACACCGCCCGTTTTTGGGCTCCCGTACGGAATCCCGTAAGGTAGTGGGGTCGGGCCCCCTGTCACGGTCGCTCCGTAGCGGCCGCTGACCCTCTTCGAGGGCTCGCACCCAGACTTACTACGTCGCAGGTCCCCTGCGCCTGTGCCCCGTGTTCCTCAGGAACACGGGGGACCTGGTGCGGAGAAACCACGGCGAGAGAGGCCTGAGGCCATCATGACCATGACCGACCCCATCGCAGACATGCTCACGCGTCTGCGTAACGCTAACTCGGCGTACCACGACTCCGTGGCGATGCCGGCCAGCAAGATCAAGGCGCACGTCGCCCAGATCCTGCAGCAGGAGGGGTACATCTCCTCCTACAAGGTTGAGGAGCCCGTCGAGGGCGAGGTCGGCAAGAAGCTGACCATCGAGCTCAAGTTCGGTCCCAACCGTGAGCGCTCGATCGCTGGCATCAAGCGGATCAGCAAGCCGGGCCTGCGGGTCTACGCAAAGTCCACCAACCTGCCGAAGGTGCTCGGCGGCCTGGGCGTGGCGATCATCTCCACGTCCTCCGGTCTCCTCACCGACAAGCAGGCAGCCAAGAAGGGCGTAGGCGGAGAAGTTCTCGCCTACGTCTGGTAATTCGGGAAACGGAGGTACAGCAATGTCGCGCATTGGACGGCTGCCCATCCCGGTTCCCGCCGGCGTGGACGTCACCATCGATGGCCAGGCGGTCTCGGTGAAGGGCCCCAAGGGCTCCCTCACCCACCATGTCGCCGCGCCGATCGAGATCGGCAAGGGCGAGGACGGCACGCTGCTCGTCACCCGCCCCAACGACGAGCGTCTGTCGAAGGCCCTGCACGGCCTTTCCCGCACGCTGGTGGCGAACATGATCACCGGCGTGACCGCGGGCTACCGCAAGTCGCTGGAGATCAGCGGTGTTGGCTATCGAGTCCTGGCGAAGGGCTCCAACATGGAGTTCCAGCTCGGCTACAGCCACCCGATCCTGGTCGAGGCCCCGGAGGGCATCACCTTCGTCGTCGAGTCGGCCACCAAGTTCCACGTGGACGGCATCGACAAGCAGAAGGTCGGCGAGGTCGCCGCGAAGATCCGCAAGCTGCGCAAGCCCGACCCGTACAAGGCCAAGGGCGTCAAGTACGCGGGCGAGGTCATCCGCCGCAAGGTCGGAAAGAGTGGTAAGTAAGCGATGAGCGTCTCTGTCAAGATCGGCAAGGGCAACGCCTACAAGAGCGCCGCTCGCAAGCGCCGCGCGATCCGCGTTCGCAAGCGCGTCGTCGGCAACGAGGTGCGTCCGCGCCTCGTTGTGACGCGCTCGAACCGTCACATGGTCGCCCAGGTCATCGACGACGCCAAGGGTCACACCCTGGCGTCGGCGTCCACCCTCGACGTGTCCATCAAGGGCGTCGAGGGCGACAAGACCGAGCTGGCCAAGAAGGTCGGGAGCCTGGTCGCCGAGCGCGCCAAGGCCGCCGGCATCGAGTCGGTCGTCTTCGACCGCGCGGGCAACCGGTACGCAGGCCGCATCGCCGCTCTGGCCGATGCTGCCCGTGAGGCCGGGCTCGACTTCTAAGCCGCTCGTCGGCTCAGTCGACGGACGTAATCGAGAGAGGTAATTCCAATGGCTGGACCCCAGCGCCGCGGTAGCGGCGCCGGCGGCGGCACCGGCGGTGGCGAGCGGCGTGACCGTAAGCGTGACGACCGGGGCAATGCCCCCGCCGTCGAGAAGACCGCTTACGTCGAGCGCGTCGTTGCGATCAACCGTGTCGCCAAGGTTGTCAAGGGTGGTCGTCGTTTCAGCTTCACCGCGCTGGTCGTGGTGGGCGACGGTGACGGCACCGTAGGTGTCGGTTACGGGAAGGCGAAGGAGGTTCCGGCCGCCATCGCCAAGGGTGTTGAGGAGGCCAAGAAGAACTTCTTCAAGGTCCCCCGTATCCAGGGCACCATCCCTCACCCGATCCAGGGCGAGAAGGCTGCCGGCGTCGTGCTCCTGAAGCCGGCTGCCCCCGGTACCGGTGTTATCGCCGGTGGCCCGGTGCGTGCCGTGCTCGAGTGCGCCGGTATCCACGACATCCTGTCGAAGTCGCTCGGCTCCGACAACGCGATCAACATCGTGCACGCCACGGTGGCCGCTCTGAAGGGCCTCGTGCGCCCCGAGGAGATCGCCGCCCGTCGTGGCCTGCCGCTGGAGGACGTGGCTCCCGCCGCTCTGCTGCGGGCTCGTGCTGCAGGGGTGAGTGCCTGATGGCTCGCCTGAAGATCACGCAGACCAAGTCCTACATCGGCAGCAAGCAGAACCACCGCGAGACGCTGCGCTCGCTGGGTCTGAAGCGCATGCACGATGTGGTCGTCAAGGAGGACCGTCCCGAGATCCGCGGGATGGCCCAGACCGTGCGTCACCTCGTCACGGTCGAGGAGGTGGACTGATTATGGGCGACTCGCCGATCAAGGTTCACAACCTGCGTCCCGCCCCGGGTGCCAAGACCGCCAAGACCCGTGTCGGTCGTGGTGAGGGCTCCAAGGGTAAGACCGCCGGTCGTGGTACCAAGGGCACCAAGGCCCGCTACCAGGTTCCGCAGCGCTTCGAGGGTGGCCAGATGCCGCTCCACATGCGCCTGCCGAAGCTGAAGGGCTTCAAGAACCCGTTCAAGATCACGTTCCAGGTTGTCAACCTCGACAAGCTGGCCGAGCTCTACCCGCAGGGTGGCGAGGTCACTGTCGAGGACCTGATCGCCAAGGGCGCGGTTCGCAAGAACTCCCTCGTCAAGGTGCTCGGCACCGGCGAGATCTCGGTCGCGCTGCAGGTGACGGTCGACGCCGTCTCCGGCTCCGCCGCCGAGAAGATCACCGCCGCCGGCGGTACCGTCACCGAGCTCGTCTGAGCCCGCTGACTCCCCACGAGCCCCGCACCTCCGTCACGGAGGTGCGGGGCTCGTGCGTTGTCCCGGTGGTCCGTAGCCGCACTCAAGCGGGTACGGGCCTCGTTCTTTTGTGTGGCAAACCCGGGCATCCCGTACCCCGTGAGTGGGGGAGGGGCCGTACGCGCTTCTTTCGAGCGGCCGCGCACTGTTAGAGTCCGTGGAGTTCCCTTGTAGGCTGCGCGTAGGCTCGCCTGTGCCGTCTGTACGGGGGCCCGAACCGCAAACTCCCCATTCAGGACCGACCCTCCCGCCGACGACGCGCGGGAGGCGCAGGAGGCACCGTGCTCAGTGCGTTCGCGCGGGCGTTCCAGACGCCCGACCTGCGCAAGAAGCTGCTGTTCACGCTGGGCATCATGGTGCTGTTCCGGCTGGGCTCCCACGTCCCGGTACCCGGGGTCAGCTTCCAAGCTGTCAACGAATGTGTGAAGGACACCAAGAGCAGCGGATTGTTCGGGCTCGTCAACCTGTTCAGTGGTGGCGCGCTCCTCCAGCTCACGATCTTCGCGCTCGGCATCATGCCGTACATCACGGCCAGCATCATCCTCCAGCTCCTCACCGTCGTGATCCCGCGGCTCGAGGCGCTGAAGAAGGAGGGGCAGGCCGGTACCGCGAAGATCACCCAGTACACGCGCTACCTGACCATCGCGCTCGCCGTGCTCCAGGGCACCGGCATCGTGGCGACGGCCTCCAGCGGCGCGCTGTTCTCGGGTTGCGTCTACGCCAACCAGATCGTGCCGGACCAGTCGGTGTTCCGGATCGCCGTCATGGTGATCACGATGACCGCCGGCACCACGTTCATCATGTGGCTGGGTGAGCTGATCACCGACCGCGGCATCGGCAACGGCATGTCGATCCTCATCTTCACCTCGATCGCCTCGGGCTTCCCGGGCTCGATGTGGGCGATCAAGACCTCGGGCACCATCGGCGGCGGCTGGGTCGAGTTCCTCTCCGTGGTCGCGGTCGGCGTCATCGTTGTGATGCTGGTCATCTTCGTGGAGCAGGCGCAGCGCCGGATCCCGGTGCAGTACGCGAAGCGGATGATCGGGCGCCGCGCCTTCGGCGGCACCTCGACCTACATCCCCCTCAAGGTGAACCAGGCCGGTGTCATCCCGGTCATCTTCGCCTCGTCGCTGCTGTACATCCCCGCCCTGGTGGTCCAGCTGACCAGCAGCCAGGCCGGCTGGGCGACGTGGATCAGGACCAACTTCGTCAAGGGTGACCACCCGGTCTACATGGCCACCTACTTCCTGCTGATCGTCTTCTTCGCCTTCTTCTACGTCGCCATCTCCTTCAACCCCGAAGAAGTTGCCGACAATATGAAGAAGTATGGTGGGTTCATCCCGGGCATCCGGGCCGGCCGGCCGACGGCCGAGTACCTGAACTACGTGCTCACCCGCATCACGTGGCCGGGTTCGCTCTACCTGGGCCTGATCGCGTTGATCCCGATGATCGCCCTGGTGGCCTTCGGGCAGCAGACCAACTTCCCGTTCGGCGGCACCAGCGTTCTCATCGTCGTCGGCGTCGGACTCGAAACTGTGAAGCAGATCGAGAGCCAGCTCCAGCAGCGCAATTACGAAGGGTTCCTCCGCTGATGCGTATCGTCCTCGTCGGACCTCCCGGGGCCGGGAAGGGTACTCAGGCGCACCTGCTCGCCAAGACCCTGTCCATTCCCCACATCTCCACCGGCGACCTGTTCCGCGCCAACATCGGTCAGGGCACCCCGCTGGGGCTCGAGGCCAAGAGCTTCATGGACGCGGGTCGCCTGGTACCGGATGAGGTCACCATCGGGATGGCCAAGGACCGCATGCTCCAGCCCGACGCCGGCAACGGCTTCCTGCTCGACGGCTTCCCGCGCAACCTTGGCCAGGCCAAGGCGCTGGACGAGTTCCTGGCCGAGCAGGGCATCGCGCTGGACGGCGTGCTGGACCTGGAGGTTCCCGAGGACGAGGTCGTCCGCCGGATCGCCGGCCGTCGCCTGTGCCGCAACGACGGGGGCCACGTGTTCCACGTGGACTACAACCCGCCGAAGGCCGAGGGCGTCTGCGACGAGTGCGGCGGCGAGCTGTACCAGCGCTCGGACGACACCGAGGAGAAGGTGCGGACGCGGCTGGAGGTCTACCACACCGAGACCGAGCCGATCATCGACTACTACGCCCAGCAGGGCCTGGTGGCGACGATCCCCGCGCTCGGCAAGGTGGACGAGGTGACCCAGCGCGCGATCGAGGCGCTGAAGCAGGACAACTGACATTACCGAGCGACGCCGTACGGCCGCGCCGCCCCTCGCCGGGGCAGCGCGGCCGTACGGCGTCGTACGGTGGAACGAGTGCACGGCCGTCCGGCAAGGACCGGGCGGGAACCCTAGGAAGGCGTGACCAGATGGTGGAGATCAAGACCCCCGAGCAGATCGCGAAGATGCGAGTGGCCGGGCTGGTCGTCGCCGAGGCGCTCAAGGCCTGCCGGGAGGCGGTCGCTCCGGGGGTGACCACCCAGGAGCTCAACGACATCGCGGACAAGGTCATCACCGACCACGGCGCCACCTCGAACTTCCGCGCCGACCACGGCGGGCTCTGGTTCCCCGGGGTGATCTGCGCCTCGGTGAACAACGAGGTCGTGCACGGCATCCCCGGCGACCGGGTGCTCCAGGAGGGCGACGTCATCTCGATCGACTGCGGCGCCATCGTGGACGGCTGGCACGGCGACGCGGCGATCACCGTGGCGGTCGGCGAGGTCCGCCCCGAGGTGGAGATGCTCAGCCGGGTCACCGAGGGCTCGATGTGGGCCGGCATCGCCCAGATGAAGAAGGGCAACCGCCTGGCGGACGTCTCCAAGGCGATCGAGGGCTTCATCCGGCGCCAGCCGCTCCCGCCGAAGGGCAAGTGGGGCATCACCGAGGGCTACGGCGGCCACGGCATCGGCACCGCGATGCACATGGAGCCGCACGTGCTGAACTACGTCGAGCGGGGGCGCGGCAAGGGCCCCAAGCTGATCCCCGGCACCGTGCTGGCGATCGAGCCGATGGTCTCGCTGGGCACTCCGCACACCACCGTGCTGGAGGACGACTGGACCGTCGTGACCACCGACGGCACCTGGGCCTCGCACTGGGAGCACTCGGTGGCCGTCACCGAGCAGGGCCCGCTGGTCCTGACGGCCTTCGACGGCGGCCGCGCCGAACTCGCGAAGCTGGGCATCACCGCAGCTCCGGACCCCCTCGGGTAGTCGCGGAGGCGGTCGACTACCGCGTCCGACAACGGATCAGAGCCCTGGGGGTTTGGACCCCCAGGGCTTTTGTCCTATTTTTATCGGCTGGCAGTGGCTTCACTGGCTTCAGCGGCTTCGATCAAGCAGGAGAGTGCAGTGCTCAAGGGATTCCGCGACTTCATGATGCGCGGCAACGTGGTCGACATGGCCGTCGGTGTCGTCATCGGTGCGGCCTTCACCGGCGTGGTGACCGGCTTCGTGTCGGCCTTCCTCACCCCGCTGGTCGGCGTGGTGGTCGGTGCCGCCGGCGACTTCAGCTCCTACAAGGCCAACCTGGGCGGGGTCATCTTCCCGTGGGGGCAGTTCCTCAACGTGCTGATCGCGTTCCTCATGACCGCCGCGGTGCTGTACTTCTGCGTCGTGCTGCCGGTGACCAAGGCCACCGCCCGCTACCTGCCGAAGAAGCCGAAGTCCCCGAAGCGCCCCTGCCCCGAGTGCCTGACCGAGATACCGCAGGCCGCGCGCCGCTGCAGCGCCTGCACCGCCCACGTCGAGCCGCTGGTGGTCAGCCCCGGCCTGTGACGGCCGGACGGACGGCGCCGGCCGCGTCCGGCGGCCTCGTTTTGGCCCATCGGGCGCACTGGCGTAGGATGGACCGTCGGCTCACTCGTAGCGTGCTCCAGCACGCCCTCTTCCCTCTCGGGGGACGGGGTGGACCCAGGTTCGCACGAGCGTGCCGCATACGGTAGCCGGTCCCGGAAGGTGGATCTCGCAGTTCATGGCTAAGAAGCAAGGCGCCATTGAGATCGAGGGCACCGTGATCGAGTCTCTTCCGAACGCGATGTTCAAGGTCGAGCTGCAGAACGGTCACAAGGTCCTCGCGCACATCAGCGGCAAGATGCGCATGCACTACATCCGCATCCTGCCGGACGACCGGGTCGTGGTGGAGCTCAGCCCCTACGACCTCACGCGTGGCCGGATCGTCTACCGCTACAAGTAAGAACGTCAGATCTAGACCCGGAGAACCTGAAGCATGAAGGTCAAGCCGAGCGTCAAGAAGATCTGCGACAAGTGCAAGGTGATCCGCCGTCACGGCCGGGTCATGGTGATCTGCGACAACCTGCGCCACAAGCAGCGCCAGGGCTGATCAGTTCTCCCCAGCATTTCTCGTAGTACTTCGCGCGACGCGAAAACGTCATAAGCGGGCTACCCGATCCGCCCTTCGCAGGGCGGACTGCCACCCCCGGTCAGAGGCCGGGGCTCCCACACCGTGAGGTGTCGGAGTAGGTAGCACGCAAGACCTCTGAAGAAACACAGGAGCCTTGAATGGCACGCCTCGCCGGCGTTGATCTCCCCCGTGAGAAGCGGATCGAGATCGCCCTTACCTACGTGTACGGCATCGGTCGTACCCGCGCCCAGCAGACCCTGGCCGAGACCGGTGTCAGCCCGGATGTCCGCGTTCGCGACATCTCCGAGGAAGACCTCGTCAAGCTGGGTCAGTACATCGACGCCAACTACACGGTCGAGGGTGACCTCCGCCGTGAGGTGGCCGCCGACATCCGCCGCAAGGTCGAGATCGGCTGCTACGAGGGTCTGCGTCACCGCCGCGGCCTGCCGGTCCGCGGTCAGCGCACCCACACCAACGCGCGTACCCGCAAGGGCCCGCGTCGCGCGATCGCCGGCAAGAAGAAGCCGGGCAAGAAGTAGTCCGTCCCGTCACCGGACATCCCTCCGGCCCGCGGGTCAGCGGACCGACCACCTCAGTAGGAGAACAGACTTATGCCCCCCAAGGGTCGTCAGGCTGCCGGCGCGAAGAAGATCCGCCGCAAGGAAAAGAAGAACGTCGCTCACGGCCACGCGCACATCAAGAGCACGTTCAACAACACCATCGTTTCGATCACCGACCCCGCGGGCAACGTGATCTCCTGGGCCTCCGCCGGCCACGTCGGCTTCAAGGGCTCGCGCAAGTCCACCCCGTTCGCCGCGCAGATGGCCGCCGAGGCCGCTGCCCGTCGCGCGCAGGAGCACGGCATGCGCAAGGTCGACGTCTTCGTCAAGGGTCCGGGCTCCGGCCGTGAGACCGCGATCCGCTCGCTCCAGGCCACCGGCCTGGAGGTGGGCTCGATCCAGGACGTCACCCCCACCCCGCACAACGGCTGCCGTCCGCCGAAGCGCCGCCGCGTCTGACGCAGCGCCTTCGGGCACTGGTGTTCGCTTGACACCGCGTACGGGGTCCCGGTTCGTCCGGGACCCCGTACGCTGGTTCTGTTCGGCATCAAATAGTGGGTGCCGAAGACAACTGGAGGATCTGAAAACATGCTGATCGCTCAGCGTCCCTCGCTGACCGAAGAGGTCGTCGACGAATTCCGCTCGCGGTTCGTGATCGAGCCGCTGGAGCCGGGCTTCGGCTACACCCTCGGCAACTCCCTTCGCCGCACGCTCCTCTCCTCGATCCCCGGTGCCGCTGTCACCAGCATCCGGGTCGACGGCGTCCTGCACGAGTTCACCACCGTGCCGGGCGTCAAGGAGGACGTCACCGACCTCATCCTCAACATCAAGCAGCTGGTCGTCTCCTCGGAGCACGACGAGCCGGTCGTGATGTACCTGCGCAAGCAGGGCCCGGGTGTGGTCACCGCCGCCGACATCGCGCCGCCGGCCGGTGTCGAGGTGCACAACCCCGAGCTGGTCCTCGCCACGCTGAACGGCAAGGGCAAGCTGGAGATGGAGCTGACCGTCGAGCGCGGTCGCGGTTACGTCTCCGCCGTGCAGAACAAGGCTTCCGGGCAGGAGATCGGCCGCATCCCGGTCGACTCGATCTACAGCCCCGTGCTGAAGGTCACCTACAAGGTCGAGGCGACCCGTGTCGAGCAGCGGACCGACTTCGACAAGCTGATCGTCGACGTCGAGACCAAGCCCGCCATGCGCCCGCGTGACGCCATGGCCTCGGCCGGCAAGACCCTGGTGGAGCTGTTCGGTCTCGCCCGCGAGCTGAACATCGACGCCGAGGGCATCGACATGGGCCCGTCCCCCACGGACGCCGCCCTGGCCGCCGACCTGGCGCTGCCGATCGAGGAGCTTGAGCTCACCGTTCGGTCGTACAACTGCCTCAAGCGCGAGGGCATCCACACCGTGGGTGAGCTCGTCGCCCGCTCCGAGGCCGACCTGCTCGACATCCGCAACTTCGGTGCGAAGTCGATCGACGAGGTCAAGGCGAAGCTGGCCGGCATGGGCCTGGCCCTCAAGGACAGCCCGCCCGGGTTCGACCCGACCGCCGCCGCCGACGCCTTCGGCGCCGACGACCTGGACGACGCGGGTTACGCGGAGACCGAGCAGTACTAAGAGTTTGCTGGTGGGGGCGGTTCCCCGGAGCCGCCCCCGTCATCATGAAAGCCGTACGGGCACCGTGTCCGTACGCCCGCTGCGGTACCTGGTACGGCCGCAGTCGGAGATTCAAGGAGTAATTCCATGCCGCGTCCCACCAAGGGTGCCCGCCTCGGCGGCGGCCCCCACCACGAGCCGCTGCTGCTGGCCGGCCTGTGCCGGGAGCTGTTCCAGTACGGCCGCATCACCACGACCGAGGCCAAGGCCCGTCGGATGCGCCCGCTGGCGGAGAAGCTGATCACCAAGGCGAAGAAGGGCGACATCCACAACCGTCGTCTGGTTCGCAAGACGATCACCGACATCTCCGTGCTGCACACCCTCTTCACCGAGATCGCGCCGCGCTACGAGAACCGCCCGGGTGGCTACACCCGTATCACCAAGATCGGTCCCCGTCGTGGCGACAACGCCCCGATGGCCGTGATCGAGCTGGTCGAGGCGCTGACCGTCGCGCAGACCGCCGTCGGCGAGGCCGAGGGTGCCACCAAGCGCGCCGTCAAGGAGGCCGAGGCCAAGGTCGAGGAGACCAAGGTCGAGGACACCAAGGCCGACGAGGCCGAGGCCGAGCAGGCCTGACGCCTTTGGGTGCAGTGCGGGCCCGCTCTCCCATTCCGTGGGGGAGCGGGCCCGTTCCTTCTGTCTGGAGTGAAGCAGTGATCGACGATTGCGCCGAGCGTCCGCCGGTGAAGGACGGCCCGGCCGACGGGTACGTCCGGGTCCGGCTCGACCTCGCCTACCAGGGCGCGGAGTTCTCCGGCTGGGCCCGCCAGCGCGGTGGCCGCCGCACGGTGCAGGAGGAGATCGAGAGCGCGCTGCAGATCGTCACCCGCAGCACCGAGCTGTACCCGCTGACGGTCGCCGGACGGACCGACGCCGGCGTGCACGCGCGCGGCCAGGTCGCGCACGTCGACCTGCCGGCCGAGCTGTGGGCCGCGCACCGCGAGAAGCTGCTGCGCAGGCTGGCCGGGCGGCTGCCCGGGGACGTCCGGATCTACCGGATCGGCGAGGCGCCGGCCGGCTTCGACGCCCGCTTCTCGGCGATCTGGCGCCGCTACGCCTACCGCGTCGCCGACCACCCCGGCGGGGTGGACCCGCTGCTGCGCGGCCATGTGCTCTGGCACGACCGGCCGCTGGACGTCGAGCGGATGAACGCGGCCGCGGCGCTGCTGCTGGGGGAGCACGACTTCGCCGCGTACTGCAAGAAGCGCGAGGGCGCGACGACCATCCGCACGCTGCTGGAACTGCGCTGGGACCGCGTCCCGGTCGACTCCTACGCCTCGCAGGAGGGCTCGCTGGCGGTCGCCACCGTCCGCGCCGACGCCTTCTGCCACAACATGGTGCGGGCCCTGGTCGGCGCGATGCTGCTGGTCGGCGACGGGCACCGGCCGGTGGAGTTCCCCGGCGAGGTGCTGGCCGGCGGGGTGCGCAACTCCGCGGTCAACGTGATCCGGCCGTACGGGCTGACGCTGGAGGAGGTCGGCTACCCGGCCGACGACCAGCTCGCCGAGCGCAGCCGGCTGGCCCGCCGGATCAGGACGCTGCCGGGACAGCCGGTGGTCGGCTAATCCGTTTTGGTCCTGGGCCGCGGCTTGGGAGAATCGTCCGCATGGGACACGTCGAGATTTCGCACCTTGAGTACTACCTGCCGGACGGGCGGGTGCTGTTCGACGACGCGTCCTTCCGGGTCGGCGAGGGCTCCGCGGTCGCCCTGGTGGGCGCCAACGGCGCCGGCAAGACCACCCTGCTGCGCATGATCGCGGGCGACCTCCAGCCGCACGGCGGCTCGGTCACGATCAGCGGCGGCCTCGGCGTGATGCGCCAGTTCGTCGGCACCACCGGGCGCGAGGCGAAGCAGGCCGACGAGGACCGGCAGGGCCCGGCCCCGCTGGCCGCCGACGCCTCCGTCCGCGACCTGCTGGTCTCGGTGGCCCCCGAGCGGATCGCCGTCGCCGCCCGCGCGGTCGACGCCGCCGAGCTGGCGATGATCGCCCAGGACGACGAGAAGACGCAGATGGCCTACGCCCAGGCGCTCTCCGACTGGGCCGACGTCGGCGGCTACGACTACGAGACCGACTGGGACGTCTGCACCACGGCGGCCCTCGGGATGCCCTTCGACAAGGCCCAGTGGCGCGGGCTGAACACGCTCTCCGGCGGGGAGCAGAAGCGCCTCGTCCTGGAGGCCCTGCTGCGCGGCCCCGAAGAGGTGCTGCTGCTGGACGAGCCGGACAACTACCTGGACGTCCCCGGCAAGCGCTGGCTGGAGGAGGCGATCAAGGCCACCTCCAAGACCGTGCTCTACATCTCGCACGACCGCGAACTGCTCTCCCGTACCGCCGAGAAGATCATCAGCGTCGAGTCCGGCGCGGCCGGCAGCAGCGTCTGGGTGCACGGCGGCGGCTTCGACTCCTTCCACGAGGCCCGCAAGGACCGCTTCGCCCGCTTCGAGGAACTCGGCCGGCGCTGGGACGAGGAGCACGCCAAGCTCAAGAAGCTGGTGGTCACCCTGCGCCAGGCCGCCTCGGTCAGCCACGCGCTGGCCACCCGCTACGCCGCGGCGCAGACCAGGCTGAAGAAGTTCGAGGAGGCGGGCCGCCCGGAGGAGCCGCCCCGCGAGCAGAACATCACCATGCGGCTCAAGGGCGGCCGGACGGGCTTCCGGGCCTTCACCATGGAGCAGCTGGAGCTCACCGGCCTGATGAAGCCGTTCGACCTGGAGGTCTTCTACGGCGAGCGGATCGGCGTGCTGGGCTCCAACGGCTCGGGCAAGTCGCACTTCCTGCGGCTGCTCGCCGGCGACGAGACGGTCGCCCACACGGGTCAGTGGAAGCTCGGCGCCCGTGTCGTGCCGGGCCACTTCCGGCAGACCCACGCCCACCCGGAGCTCTTCGGCCGCACGGTGCGCTCGATCGTCGAGGAGGAGCACGCGCTCAGCCGCGGCGCCGCGATGGGGGCGCTGCGGCGCTACGAGCTGGACCGCCAGGAGGAGCAGAAGTTCGAGTCGCTGTCCGGCGGCCAGCAGGCCCGGCTGATGATCCTCAAGCTCGAACTGGACGGCGTGACGGCGCTGTTGCTGGACGAGCCGACCGACAACCTGGACCTGGAGAGCGCCGAGGCGCTGCAGGCCGGCCTGGAGGCCTTCGACGGCACCGTGTTGTGCGTCACGCACGACCGGTGGTTCGCCAAGACCTTCGACCGCTTCCTGGTCTTCGGCGCGGACGGCCGTGTGTACGAGTCCGCGGACCCGGTCTGGGACGTCACCCGGGTCGAGCGCGAGCGCTGACCGGAGCCCCGCCCGGGCGGTGCGGGAGCACCGATCGGGGGCCGTCCGGGCCGCTTTCCGGCCCGGACGCCGAGGGGGGATTTTGACCGACCCCGGCGCGCCCGGTAGCCTGGGGGCTTGTTGTGCGTATTGGCTCGCTCTATCTCACGTGAGAGGTCGGTACGCCGGAGATATCAGGTCGACGACCCAGCGGCTCCCCTTGAATTGCGTCCAAGGCGGCCAGGCTGATGCCCTCGACCGGGTGCTCCTGTCAGGACTCACTCACTGAAAAGCAGAGGCTACGACCGTGCGTACGTACAGCCCCAAGCCCGGCGACGTCCAGCGTCAGTGGCACGTCATCGACGCGAACGACGTCGTGCTCGGCCGCCTGGCCTCCCAGGCCGCCAACATCCTCCGGGGTAAGCACAAGGCGATCTACGCGCCGCACGTTGACACCGGTGACTTCGTCATCATCATCAACGCGGACAAGGTGCACCTGTCGGGTAACAAGAAGACCCAGAAGCTGGCGTACCGCCACAGCGGCTTCCCGGGCGGTCTCCGCTCGGTCCGCTACGACGACCTCCTGGCGAACAACCCGGAGAAGGCCGTCGAGAAGGCCATCAAGGGCATGATCCCCAAGAACACCCTGGGTCGCCAGATGCTCTCGAAGCTGAAGGTCTACTCGGGCGACCAGCACCCCCACGCTGCGCAGCAGCCGGTGCCGTTCGAGATCACCCAGGTCGCGCAGTAACTCCGGCCACCTAGCCCCCCAACACTGAAAAGAGCTGAGGAACACCGTGGCCGAGACCACTGAAACCCTTGAGGTCGACTTCGACGAGACCGTCGTCGAGGGCGAGTTCACCTCCGAGGAGAGCTACACCTCCGAGTCGCTGGCCGGCCGCTTCGGCGAGGCCGTCCCCGGCGCCGGCCTTGGCCGCCGCAAGGAGGCGATCGCCCGCGTGCGCATCGTCCCGGGCACCGGCGTCTGGAAGATCAACGGTCGCACCCTGGAGAACTACTTCCCCAACAAGGTGCACCAGCAGACCGTGAACGAGCCCTTCAAGCTGCTGGAGCTGGACGGTCGTTACGACGTCGTCGCCCGCATCTCGGGTGGCGGCACCTCCGGTCAGGCCTACGCGCTGCGCCTCGGCGTGGCCCGCGCCCTGAACGAGGCCGACGTGGACAACAACCGCGCCGCCCTCAAGAAGGCCGGCTTCCTGATGCGTGACGCGCGTGCCGTCGAGCGCAAGAAGGCCGGTCTGAAGAAGGCCCGTAAGGCCCCGCAGTACAGCAAGCGCTAGTCGCGCCCGAGGGGGTGTGTGCCGCCCTGGTGGTGCACACCCCCGGTTGCGCTCTCACGCCCCGGAGTACCCCGTGTACTCCGGGGCGTCGTGCTCCCCGCGCATGGTGCGAAGGCCGGGGATTCGATCGAATGGACTGCCGGGTTTACCTGCCAGCAGCGGTGATGGAGGACGGGACAGTGGGACGACTCTTCGGTACGGACGGCGTACGCGGTGTGGCCAACGTGGGGCTGACGGCGGAGCTGGCGCTCGGGCTGTCCGTCGCGTCGGCGCACGTCCTCGGTGAGGCGGGGGCCTTCGACGGCCACCGGCCGGTCGCGGTGGTCGGCCGCGACCCGCGCGCCTCGGGCGAGTTCCTGGAGGCCGCGGTCATCGCCGGCCTGGCGAGCGCGGGCGTCGACGTACTGCGGGTCGGCGTGCTGCCCACCCCGGCGGTGGCCTACCTCACCGGCGCCCTCGGCGCCGACTTCGGCGTGATGCTCTCCGCCAGCCACAACGCCATGCCGGACAACGGCATCAAGTTCCTCGCCCGGGGCGGCCACAAGCTGGACGACCGGATCGAGGACGCCATCGAGGCGCACTACCGCGCCCACGCCGTCGGCGGCGAGGAGTGGAAGCGCCCGACCGGCGAGGCCGTCGGCCGGGTCCGCGAGTACACCGAGGGCTTCGACAAGTACGTCGCCCACCTGATCGGCGTGCTGCCCAACCGCCTGGACGGCATCCGGGTCGTCATCGACGGCGCGCACGGCGCGGCCGCCTACGTCGCCCCCGAGGCGTTCGCCCGGGCCGGCGCCGAGGTCGTCCACACCCTGGGGGCGGAGCCCACCGGTCTCAACATCAACGACGGCGTCGGCTCCACCCACCTGGACCGGCTGCAGGCCGCGATGAAGGAGTACCGGGCCGACCTCGGCATCGCGCTCGACGGCGACGCCGACCGCTGCCTGGCCGCCGACGCGGAGGGCAACGAGGTCGACGGCGACCAGATCATCGCGATCCTGGCCGTCGCCATGAAGGAGGCCGGCACCCTGCGCGGCAACACCGCCGTCGCCACCGTGATGTCCAACCTGGGCTTCAAGCTGGCGATGGAGCGCGAGGGCGTGGAGCTGGTGCAGACCGCGGTCGGCGACCGCTACGTGCTGGAGGCGATGAAGGAGCACGGCTTCGCGCTCGGTGGCGAGCAGTCCGGCCACGTCATCCTGCTGGACCACGCCACCACCGGTGACGGCACCCTGACCGGTCTGATGCTGGGCGCCCGGCTGGCCGCCACCAAGCAGCCGCTGGCCGACCTGGCCGCCGTGATGACCCGGCTTCCGCAGCTGCTGATCAACGTCAAGGGCGTGGACAAGGGCCGGGTGAACTCCTGCGTCGAGCTGTCCGCGGCGGTCGCCGAGGCCGAGGCCGAGCTGGGCTCCACCGGCCGGGTGCTGCTGCGCCCCTCGGGCACCGAGCCGCTGGTCCGGGTGATGGTCGAGGCCGCCGACCAGGTGCAGGCCAAGGCCGTCGCCGAGCGGCTGGCCGAGGCCGTCCGCACGTACCTGGGCTGACGCCCGCTCAGCGTGTGCGCAGGGCCCCCGCCGTGACGAACGGCGGGGGCCCTGCGGCGTTCTGTCGGGGCGGCCCAGGTCAGAGCTTGCGCAGCAGCGCGCGGCGGACCTTGTGGTCCTGGCCCTTCTGCAGGACGAGGGTCGCGCGGCCGCGGGTGGGCAGCACGTTCTCCAGCAGGTTCGGCTTGTTGATGGTGCGCCAGACCTGGCGGCCGTACTCCATCGCCTCCTCCTCCGGCACCTCGGTGAAGCGGCGGAAGTAGGAGTTCGGGTCCTGGAAGGCGGTCTGCCGCAGCTTGCGGAAGCGGTCCAGGTACCAGTTCTCGATGTCGTCGGTGCGGGCGTCGACGTAGATGGAGAAGTCGAAGTAGTCGGTGACCGCGAGCCTGGTCCGGCCGTCCGTTCCGGGCAGGGCCGGCTGGAGCACGTTCAGGCCCTCGACGATGAGGATGTCCGGACGCTCCACGGTCAGCCGCTCGCCGGGCACGATGTCGTACACCAGGTGCGAGTACACCGGCGCGGTGACCAGCTCCTTGCCGGCCTTCACGTCCGCCACGAAGCGCATCAGCGCACGGCGGTCGTAGGACTCCGGGAAGCCCTTGCGGGCCATCAGACCGCGCCTGCGCAGCTCGGCGTTGGGCAGCAGGAACCCGTCGGTGGTGACCAGCTCGACCCGGGGGTGCTCGGGCCAGCGGGCCAGCAGCGCCTGGAGCAGACGGGCGGTGGTGGACTTGCCGACCGCGACGGAGCCGGCCACGCCGATGATGAACGGCGTGCGGGTGCGTTCGGTGTCCGGCGTGTCCAGGAAGGTGCCCAGCGCGCCCCGCAGGTCGTGGGTGGCGTGGATGTAGAGGTTCAGCAGGCGGGACAGCGGCAGGTAGACGTCACGGACCTCGTCCAGGTCGAGGGCGGTGCCGAGACCGCGCAGCCGTTCCACCTCCTCGGCGGTCAGCGGCAGCGGCGTACGCTCGCGCAGCGCGCTCCACTCGGCCCGGCTGAGGTCCACGTAGGGGGACGGCGACGGGCCGGGCGTGGCGGCGCCCCGCGTACAGAGTTCGGTCAGCACATGCTCCATTGTGGGCCGTAGCGGCGTTCACGGTGGCTGTGGTGTCGGTCACGCACGGTGGGGGAAGGGTGCGAATGGGGCGTCCCGGGCGCCCTTATGCTGGCACGCATGTGCGGAATCGTTGGATACGTGGGCTCTCAGCCCGCCCTTGATGTAGTAATCGCAGGCCTGCAGCGACTGGAGTACCGGGGCTACGACTCGGCCGGTGTCGCGGTGCAGGTGCAGGGCTCCGACGGGCAGTGGAGCCTCGCCACCGACAAGCGGGCGGGCAAGCTCGCCAACCTGGAGAAGTCGCTCGCCGAGACCCCTCTTCCCGGCGGCACCACCGGCATCGGCCACACCCGATGGGCCACCCACGGCGGCCCGACGGACGCCAACGCCCACCCCCACCTGGACGACGCCGTCCGGGTGGCCGTGGTCCACAACGGCATCATCGAGAACTTCGCCCAGCTGCGGGCGGAGCTGACCGAGCGCGGCCGCACGCTGCGCTCCGAGACGGACACCGAGGTCGTCGCGCACCTGCTGGCCGAGGTGTACGAGGGCGACCTCGCGGAGGCCATGCGGATCGTCTGCCGCCGGCTGGACGGCGCGTTCACCCTCGTCGCCGTGCACGCCGACGCGCCGGACGTCGTGGTCGGCGCGCGCCGCAACTCGCCGCTGGTGGTCGGGCGCGGCGAGGGCGAGAACTTCCTCGCCTCGGACGTGGCCGCGTTCATCGCCCACACCCGTGAGGCGATCGAGCTCGGTCAGGACCAGGTCGTCGAGCTGCGCCGGGACGGCGTCACGGTGACCGACTTCGACGGCAACCCGGCCGAGGTGCGCGAGTACCACGTCGACTGGGACGCCTCGGCCGCCGAGAAGGGCGGCTACGACTACTTCATGCTCAAGGAGATCGCCGAGCAGCCGAAGGCCGTCGCCGACACCCTCCTCGGCCGGATCGGCACCGACGGCCGGCTCACCCTCGACGAACTGCGGATCTCCGACGCTGACCTGCGCTCGGTGGACAAGGTCGTCATCGTCGCCTGTGGCACGGCCTTCCACGCCGGCATGATCGCCAAGTACGCGATCGAGCACTGGACCCGCATCCCCTGCGAGGTCGAGGTCGCCTCGGAGTTCCGCTACCGCGACCCGATCATGGGCCCGGGCACGCTGGTCATCGCGATCTCGCAGTCCGGCGAGACCATGGACACCCTGATGGCGCTGCGGCACGCGCGCGAGCAGGGCGCCAAGGTGCTGGCGATCTGCAACACCAACGGCTCGACCATCCCGCGCGAGTCGGACGCGGTGCTCTACACGCACGCCGGCCCGGAGGTGGCGGTCGCCTCCACCAAGGCGTTCCTGACCCAGCTGGTCGCCTGCTACCTGGTCGCGCTCTACCTGGGCCAGGTGCGCGGCACCAAGTGGGGCGACGAGATCTCCGCGGTCATCAAGGAGCTCGGCGACGCGCCCAAGCAGGTCGAGCAGGTGCTCCAGACCATGGAGCCGGTGCGCGAGCTGGCGCGTTCGCTGGCCGACGCCAAGTCCGTGCTGTTCCTCGGCCGGCACGTCGGCTTCCCGGTGGCCCTGGAGGGCGCGCTCAAGCTCAAGGAGCTGGCGTACATGCACGCCGAGGGCTTCGCGGCGGGCGAGCTGAAGCACGGGCCGATCGCGCTGATCGAGGAGGGGCTGCCGGTCGTGGTGGTCGTGCCGTCGCCGCGCGGGCGGTCGATCCTGCACGACAAGATCGTCTCCAACATCCAGGAGATCCGGGCCCGCGGTGCGCGCACCATCGTCATCGCGGAGGAGGGCGACGAGGCGGTCGTCCCGTACGCGGACCACCTGATCCGCATCCCCGTGACGCCGACCCTGCTGCAGCCGCTGGTCTCCACCGTGCCGCTGCAGGTCTTCGCCTGCGAGCTGGCCACGGCCAAGGGCCACGAGGTCGACCAGCCGCGCAACCTGGCGAAGTCGGTCACCGTCGAGTAGCCGATCGCCGTTCTGACTCGGGTGGTGCCCCTGCGGTGGCTGCGTCCTACCGCAGGGGCACCGTGTCGAGCGGCGGGGGGAACGGGGCGGGTCGATCAGCTTCGCTGAACGGGGCCTCGTCGCGGTCGCGGTGGCTGCCGTGGTCGGCCGGTCCTTGACCGGGCCGGGCGACGTCACCTCGAAGACTAGGGGGACGCCGGACGCCGGACGCCGGACGCCGAAGGCCTCCGGCCGGGAGCCGGCGCTCGGGCTCGGGAAGTGCCCCGACCGGACTGATGGTGCCGCCGGGGTGAATCGTCCGGTCGGCGCGGTCGGGCCCCGCTCGATCGGGCCACACCCCGCGCCATGGGGCCCCGCGCGATCGGGCCCTGGTGGCCCGGCGGGTCGAACTCGATCGCGGCCTTTCGGATGAACTGCCGGTCGAGCGGTGCGGACGCGGCCTCGTGCGCTCCGTCCGGCGTGGCGTCAGGACGATGTCGCCCCCGATCGGCACGGCCTTGAAGCCGGCGGTGTTCCCGGCCCCAGGAACGCCTGGAGGACTTCCCCGGGCCCGGCGGGGCGCTCGACCGCCGGCGTGGCGAGCCCGGCCCTTCTCCTTACTGCCTCTCCTTCCTTCCGCCGGCCCTCGTGGGCGACACGGTAGGTGTTCGCGAAGCGGGGGAGCACCGTGGTGGGAGGGTCTGCGGGGCAGCCGAACGCGGCGTCGGCTCGCGGCAGGTGTCGCTCGGCCACGACGCGGGCGTAGCGTCGGCGGTAGTCGTTGCCGAGGGTCAGCCGAGGGTTAGGGGCTTGCGCATGCGCCGTGCTCACCGTGTCGAACAGGTCCGGGCCGCCGAGGCCGAACTGATGGCCCGGCTGCCCGAGGGCACCCTGATGCAACGGGCCGCCGCCGGTCTCGCCGCCACCTGCGCCCGGCTGCTGACGCGCCGTCGCGGCCGGGTGTACGGGAGCCGGGTCGTGGTGCTCGCGGGCAGCGGGGACAACGGGGGTGACGCGCTGTACGCCGGCGCGGCACTGGCGCGGCGGGGCGCGCGGGTGACGGCGGTACTGCTCGCGCCCGAGCGCGCGCACGTGGACGGGCTGGCCGCGCTGCGGGCCGCGCGCGGGCGGGTCGTACTGGAGCAGGAAGTCGGCCTGGCCGACTTCTCGCGCGCGGACCTGGTGCTGGACGGCATCGTCGGCATCGGCGGCCGGGGCGGGCTGCGCCCGGAGGCGGAGCCGTACGCACGGGCGGCGCGTCGGGGTGTGGTGGTCGCGGTGGACGTGCCCAGCGGTGTGGACGCCGACACCGGTGAGGTGGCGGGAGTGGCGCTGCGGGCGGACGTCACGGTCTGCTTCGGCACCCACAAGCCCGGGCTGTTGATCGATCCAGGAGCCTCCTACGCCGGTGCGGTGCAACTGGTGGAGATCGGGTTGGAGCTGCCGACGGCCGACGTGGAGGCCCTGCAGCACGCCGAGGTGGCGGCGCTGCTGCCGGTCCCGGGAGCGGAGAGCGACAAGTACCGGCGCGGCGTCGTCGGGGTGGCGGCCGGCTCGGCGACGTATCCGGGGGCCGCACTGCTGGCGGTCGCCGGGGCGCTGCGCGGTGGCGCGGGGGCGGTGCGGTACGTCGGCTCGGCGGCCGAGGAGGTGGTGCGACGGTTCCCCGAGGTGCTGGTCACCGAGGGCGGACCGGCCGGGGCCGGGCGGGTGCAGGCCTGGGTGGTCGGCCCGGGTGGCGGGGACGGAGCCCGGCAGGCGCTCGGCGAGGCGCTGGCGAGCGACGTGCCCGTGCTGGTGGACGCGGACGGGCTCACCGAACTGGGCCGACTCGGCCCGCAGGCCCTGACCGGGCGGACGGCGCCCACGCTGCTCACCCCGCACACCGGTGAGGCGGCCCGGCTGCTGGCGGGGGCGGGGGCTGCGGGCACCGCACCGCCGCCGGCCGACGACCTCGCCGCCGCCCGGCTGACCACCGCGCGCCGACTCGCCGCCGCGTACCGGGCGACGGTGCTGCTGAAGGGCTCCACCACGGTGATCGCGGACCCGGGAGGCGCGGTGCGGGTCAACCCGACCGGCACCCCGTGGCTGGCGACGGCCGGGAGCGGCGACGTCCTCGCCGGCCTGGCCGGCTCCCTGCTGGCGGCCGGCCTGTCCACGCTGGACGCGGCATCGGTGGCGGCGTACCTGCACGGCCTGGCCGGCCGCCGCGCAGCAGGGTTGGCGGGGGGTGTTGGCGCAGGTGTGGGCATGGCGAGCGACGAGGGGGCGCTGGGCGTGCCGGGTGCGCCAGTCACCGCGTTGCAGGTGGCGGGCGCCCTGTCGGCGGTCTGGCGCGATGTGCGGTCGTCCGCGGGGGTCGCTGGGGCCGTGGGGGCTGGCGGGGAATAGGTTGACCGGTCTACATAGTGGGCGGATCGCGTGCGCTCGCCGCGCCCGGAGCGGAGTGGGAAGTCGACCGGGCCGACTTCTCGTGCAGGTGGGGCGGAGAGTGACTGGCGATGTAGACCGGTCTACATATTTGGTCGGCGGATGCCGTGAGTCTCTAAAGAGCGGAGGCCGGAGTGGGAAGTCGGACAGGTCGACTTCCCACTCCGGCGAGTTGGTCCTGGGGGGCGGGGCCGGCCTCGGAAGGTAGACCGGTCTACATATTTTCCTGTGGTGATTCGCTCGGTAGCGAGTGCGAGTGCGAGTGCGGGGGCGGGCGGCGACCGCCGGGAGTGGGAAGTCGGTCGGGCCGACTTCCTGTGCGGTGAATTGAAGAACGAGGGCCAAAAGGTAGACCGGTCTACATATTCCTGCCCCCGGCGGCGGGTCCGGTCGGAGCACGGCGGAGCCCGGAGGGGCCGGGCGGAGAAAGAGCAGGAGCAGGAAGTCGGCCGGGCCGACTTCCTGCTCCCACGCCTGGCCCAGCCCCGGCCGCCCCGGCGGCGCCCGCTCCCCGGTGCCGCGGGTGCCGCGGGTGCTCCGGCCCCGGCGGGAACCGGTGGTGCTTCGGGGGCGTCGGGGACGAGGTGGCGGGGTGTAGGGGCGGGTCGGCGGGTGGGGGCCGGGCCGCCGCGCCGACGGGCCGTTCGGCGAGGACCATGAGACGTCTGGGAGACTGACCCTGATGACAACTGCGAACACGACCGGCACGGCCACTCTCACCGACGGCGTACGGGCTGAGGCGACCATCGATCTGGCCGCCCTGCGCGGCAACCTCGCCGCGTTGCGCGAGCGCGTCGGCGCCGCCACGGTGATGGCCACGGTCAAGGCGGACGCCTACGGCCACGGCGCGGTCCGCTGTGCCCGCGAGGCGGTCGCCGCAGGCGTCGGCTGGCTCGGCACCGCCCTCCCGCAGGAGGCGCTGGCTCTGCGCGCCGCCGGGATCCGCCCCGACCAGGCCCGCATCCTCTGCTGGCTCTGGACGCCGGGCGGCCCCTGGCGCGAGGCGCTGCTCGCCGACATCGACGTCTCCGTCAGCGCCCAGTGGGCGCTGGACGAGCTGCTCGCCGCCGTCCGCGCGACCGGTGTCCCGGCCCGGGTGCACCTGAAGGCCGACACCGGCCTCGGCCGCAACGGCTGCCAGCCGCACGACTGGCCGGAGCTGGTCGGCGCGGCGCGCCGCGCCGAGGCCGAGGGCCTGCTCACGGTGGTCGGCGTCTGGTCGCACTTCGCGGCGGCGGACGAGCCCGGCCACCCGTCCATCCAGGCCCAGCTGGACGCGTTCCGCGAGGCGCTCGCGTACGCGGAGGCGGCCGGGCTGCGCCCCGCGGTGCGGCACCTCGCCAACTCCCCGGCCACCCTGCTGCTCCCGCAGTCGCACTACGACCTGGTCCGTACCGGCCTGGCGATGTACGGGCTCTCGCCCGTCCCGGAGGTCGGCTCGCCGGCCGACTTCGGGCTGCGCCCGGTGATGGCGCTGACCGCCCGGCTGGCCCTGGTCAAGCAGGTGCCCGGCGGGCACGGCGTCAGTTACGGCCACCACTACACCACGCCCGGCCCGACCACCCTGGGTCTGGTGCCGGTGGGCTACAGCGACGGCATCCCCCGGCACGCCAGCGGCACCGGCCCGGTGCAGATCGCGGGCAAGTGGCGCACGGTGGCCGGTCGGGTGGCGATGGACCAGTTCGTCGTCGACCTCGGCGGCGACACCCCCGCGGTCGGCGACGAGGTGCTGCTGTTCGGCAACGGCGAGCAGGGCGAGCCGACCGCCGAGGACTGGGGCCGGGCCTGCGGCACCATCTCCTACGAGATCGTGACCCGGATCGGTGCCCGGGTGCCGCGCCGCTACCTGGGCGCGACCGCCGAGGCCCCGACGGCCGACGCCCCTGCCGCCGAGGGCGTGCCGACGGCGGGCGCGGCGACCGAGGGCGCGAGCGTATGAGCGAGGAGGCCGGCTCCGGTCCGGTCGCGGCGGTGGCCAAGGCGGCCGGTGCGGCCTCCGGGGTGAGCCGGGCCGGTCTGATCGGGATCTCGGTCGGCGTGGTCGCGGCCGGCGCGGCCGCCGGTGTGGCGATCGAGCGGCTGACCGTCGGCCGGGCCACCCGCCGCCGGGCCCGCGCGGAGCTGGACGCCAACGCCCCGTACGGCTCGCTCCGCGGGCGCCCGTGCACGGTGACCGCCGCCGACGGCACCGAGCTGTACGTCGAGCTGGACGGCACCGGCTGGCCCGAGCCCGTCAGCGTCCGGCCCGAGGAGGACGCGGAAGAGCACCCGGAAGAACGCCCGGACGACGAGGTCGTCGCAGCCCCACGCCCAGGCCCGGCCCCCGGTACCAGTGCCGCCGCCCGCCGCGGCTGGTTCGTCCGCCGCCGGACGGACGGCCCCGGCACCGCTACCGGCTCTGGCGCCGGCACCGCTACCGGCACCGGCGACGGACCGGTCGACCGGAGCGGGCTGCCCGGTCTGCTGGGCGGCTCCGGCGCGCTGGTGCGGGCCGGCCGGCGCTCGGGCCTCGGCCCCGCCGCCGCCGTCGGGCGGCGCGAACCGCTGACCGTGGTGTTCTGCCACGGCTACTGCCTCAACCAGGACAGCTGGCACTTCCAGCGGGCCGCGCTGCGCGAGGGCATGCGCCTGGTCTTCTGGGACCAGCGCAGCCACGGCCGGTCCGAGCGCTCCCGCTCGTTCCTGGCCGGTGAACTCGCGAGCATCGACCAGCTGGGCGGGGACCTCAAGGCGGTGATCGACGCCGTCGCGCCGACCGGCCCGCTGGTCCTGGTCGGCCACTCGATGGGTGGGATGACGGTGATGGCGCTCGCCGACCAGGAGCCGGAGCTGTTCCGGGAACGGGTCGCCGGGGTCGCGCTGATCGGCACGCTGGCGGGGGACTGGGAGGCCGTGACGCTCGGTCTGCCGGCGGTCGGCGCCAAGCTGTTCAAGAAGGTCGCACCCGGCGTGATGAAGCTGCTCGGCCGCCAGGTCGAGCTCGTCGAGGCCACCCGGCGGCTCGGCGCGGACGTCAGCGCCGTCTTCTACCGGAAGTTCTCCTTCGGGGGGAAGGACGTCGACCCGGGCGTGGTGCGGTTCGCCGAACAGTTGCTCGACGCCACGCCGATCGACGTGGTGGCCGAGTTCTACCCGGTGTTCGGCGCGCACGAGAAGACCGCCGCGCTGGCGGCCCTGCGAGGCATCCCCACCCTGGTGCTCGCCGGCACCAAGGACCTGCTGACCCCGCCCGCGCACAGCGAGGCGATGGCCGAGCAGCTGCCCGGTGCCGAGCTGCTCCTGGTGGAGGACGCCGGGCACCTGGTGATGCTGGAGCGCCCGGACCTCGTCGACCAGCGGCTGGTCGCGCTGCTCAAACAGGCGGTCGACTACCGCGGCGCGGCGCCGCTGCCCTCCTCGGTGGGCGAGACGCCGTAGCGGCCCGGGCCACCGGCGCACGCCCGGCCGGGGATGTGGCACCGTAGCGGAGGCGCCCGGCGGTCGGTGCGCCGCAGTACGGATCGAAGGGCTTGAATCGCGCATGGGCTCGCACGCCACTCTCACCGTCGCCACTCCCGAGCGGATGGGCCGACTCGGCCGGGAGCTGGCCGCGCTGCTGCGGCCGGGGGACCTGGTGCTGCTCTCGGGGGAGCTGGGGGCCGGGAAGACCACGCTCACCCGGGGCCTGGGGGAGGGCCTCCAGGTGCGCGGGGCGGTCACCTCGCCGACCTTCGTGATCGCCCGGGTGCACCCGTCGCTGGTCGGCGGCCCGGCGCTGGTGCACGTGGACGCGTACCGGCTGGGCGGGGACCTGGACGAGATGGAGGACCTCGACCTGGACGTCTCGCTGCCGGAGTCGGTGGTCGTGGTCGAGTGGGGCGAGGGCAAGGTCGAACGGCTCGCCGAGAGCCGGCTGGAGGTCCGGATCGAGCGCGCCATCGGCGCCGAGGCGGACGACGACGATCTGGATCCGCGCCGGGTGCTGCTGAACGGGATCGGGTCGCGCTGGACCGGGGTGGAGCTGGCCGCGCTGGCCTGAGCCGACGAGCGCCGGCGGGCACGGACGCCCGTCGGCCGACACAAGTGAATACCCGCGGGCACGGGCCGACACCGACGGTTGCCGACAGGCTGTCGGCAAAGTGTTGCGGGCGGGGTGCCGGGCGTGATGGGATGGGTGTCGCGGTTAGGTCTGCCTAACTAGGGAGGCGCCATGTCGAGCACCACCCCCGCCCCGGAGCGCGCGCCGCGTGGTACCGGGGCCGGAGAGCCCGCCCGCAGCGTCCAGGGCGCGCCGATGCGGGCCCTGCTGGCCGCGTGTGCGGCCGCGGAGGCGGTCTCCACTCCGCCGGAGCGCCGGGAGAGCACGGCACCGGCCGAACCGGTGGCCGACACGCCCCGCGCGGCCTGACACTCGGCACCCGCCCCGAACCGGGGCCGCACCCGAGCCGGATACCGCCTCGGGCCCGCCGCCCCCCGGCCCGGCCTGCGGGTCGCGCGTCCTCAGGCGATCACGACGACCTTGGTGCCGCTCGGCGCGAAGTCCCAGAGCAGCTGCCCCTCCGCCCGACCGCTGCGGATCCCGCCGGTCTTGGTCTTCGGGTCGGCGGCGGGGGTGGCGCCGTCCACGGCCGCGCTGAAGCCGAACACCACGCCGTTCTGCTGGGCGAAGCGCACCACGTGCTCGATCTGCCGTCCGTCCGTGCCCGTGCTGGTGGCGGCCCGGCTGTACACCGGGTAGCTGCCGGGGGTCGGCTCCACCGATCCCGGGGTGACCGCGAAGGAGGCCACCACCTGCGGGTTCTTCTTGGGGTCGACCAGCCAGACGTAGTGGCTGCCGGCCGAGTAGACGACCCGCAGACCGGCGCCCGAGGTGGTCGGGAGCGCGGGGACGGTCGGGGTGGCCGAGGCGGTCGGGGTGGCCGACGCGGACGGTCCGCCGGACGAGGCGGTGGTGCTCGCGGTCGGCCCGGTGGCGCCTGCGCGGTCCTGTGCGCCGTTGGCCTGGAAGGCCAGCAGGCTCACCACCGCCAGGGCCCCCAGGGTCAGCCCCGTGACCACCACTCCAGGACCCATCTTCGCCACGTGTCGCTCCCACCGCCGTCCCAAAACCCGTCGGCCCCATCGTGCCAGGTCCGCTCGTTCCCGCCCGCACCCCGTAGGACGTGTGTTCCGAACCAGGACACCTTGTCGATCGGGCGGACCAGGACCGGAGGCGGTCCACGGCTCCGACCGGTCTAACCTTGACCCGTGCTGCTGCTCGCGTTCGACACCGCTACCCCTGCCGTCACCGCCGCCGTCCACGACGGCACGGCCGTCCTCGCCGAGACCGACCAGGTCGACGCCAGGCGCCACGGTGAACTGCTCCTCCCCGCCATCGACCGGGTGCTGCGGGAGGCCGGTGTCGACAAGCACCGGCTGACCGGCATCGCGGTGGGCGTCGGCCCCGGCCCCTACACGGGCCTGCGGGTCGGCCTGGTGACCGCCGCCGCGCTCGGCCACGCGCTGGGCGTCCCGGTGCACGGCGTCTGCACCCTGGACGCGATCGCCCACCGGGCGCGCGCCGAGGGCCTCGCCGGGCAGCCGTTCACGGTGGCCACCGACGCGCGCCGCAAGGAGGTCTACTGGGCCTCGTACGACGCGGACGGCCGTCGCGCCGAGGGCCCCGCCGTGGACCGCCCGGCCGAGCTGACGCCGCGGCCGCGGGCCGTCGGTGCCGGTGCGCTGCTGTACCCGGAGGCCTTCCCCGGCGCGCACGGACCCGAGCACGTCTCGGCCGGCGCGCTGGCCGACTTCGCCGCCGCCGAGCTGGCCGCCGGGCGCGAGCTGCTGCCCAACGTGCCGCTGTACCTGCGCCGCCCGGACGCCCAGGTGCCCGCCGGCTACAAGGCGGTGCTCCCGGCGTGACCGGCCCGAACGGCGTGACCGGCCCCGGCCGACCAGGCCACGGCCCCGACGGACCGGGCCACAGCACCACGCTGCGCCCGATGCGCTGGTGGGACATCGCGCCGGTGATGGAGCTGGAGCTGGCGCTCTTCCCCGAGGACGCCTGGTCGACCGGGATGTACTGGTCCGAGCTGGCCGAGGCCCATCGCGGCGGCACCCGCCACTACACCGTGGCCACCACCCCGGACGGCGCGGTCGTCGGCTACGCCGGGCTGATGGCGGTGGCCGGCGAGGGCGATGTGCAGACCATCGCCGTCGACACGCGGCACCAGGGCACCGGCCTCGGCGCGCTGCTGCTCACCGACCTGATCCGGGAGGCCGCCCGGCGCGACTGCGCGGAACTGCTGCTGGAGGTGCGGGTGGACAACCCGCGCGCCCAGCGGCTCTACGAGCGCTTCGGCTTCGAACCCGTCGGCATCCGGCGCAACTACTACCAGCCGGCCGGCATCGACGCGCTGGTGATGCGCCTCGACCACCCCAGTACTGACCCGAAGGACCTGAAGGAAGACCGCCATGGCTGACGAACCGCTCGTCCTCGGTATCGAGACCTCCTGCGACGAGACCGGCGTCGGCATCGTGCGCGGCACCACCCTGCTCGCCGACGCGGTGGCCTCCAGCGTCAACGACCACGCCCGGTTCGGCGGTGTGGTGCCCGAGATCGCCAGCCGCGCGCACCTGGAGGCGATGGTCCCGACCATCCAGCGCGCCCTGGACACCGCCGGCATCAAGGCGAGCGACCTCGACGGCATCGCCGTCACCGCGGGCCCCGGCCTGGCGGGTGCGCTGCTCGTCGGCGTGAGCGCGGCCAAGGCCTACGCCTGGGCGCTGGACAAGCCGCTCTACGGGGTCAACCACCTGGCCTCGCACATCTGCGTGGACCAGCTGGAGCACGGCCGCCTGCCCTCGCCGACGATGGCCCTGCTGGTCTCCGGCGGGCACTCCTCGCTGCTGCTCAGCGAGGACATCACCCGTGACGTCCGCCCGCTCGGCGCGACCATCGACGACGCGGCCGGCGAGGCCTTCGACAAGGTCGCCCGGGTGCTCGGCCTCGGCTTCCCCGGCGGTCCGGTGGTCGACCGCACCGCCCGTGAGGGCGACCCCAAGGCGATCGCCTTCCCCCGGGGCCTGAGCGGCCCGAAGGACCCGGCGTACGACTTCTCGTTCTCCGGCCTGAAGACCGCCGTCGCCCGCTGGGTGGAGGCCAAGCGCCGGGCCGGCGAGGAGGTGCCGATCGCGGACGTCGCGGCCTCGTTCCAGGAGGCGGTGACCGATGTGCTGACCCGCAAGGCGGTCAAGGCCTGCAAGGAGAACGGCGTCGACCACCTGATGATCGGCGGTGGCGTGGCGGCCAACTCCCGGCTGCGCGAGATGGCCCAGCAGCGCTGCGACAAGGCGGGCATCCGGCTGCGGGTGCCGCGTCCGGGCCTGTGCACCGACAACGGCGCGATGGTCGCCGCGCTGGGGTCCGAGATGGTCTGGCGCGACCGCGCGCCCTCGTCCTTCGACCTGTCGGCCGACTCCTCGCTGCCCGTCACCGAGGTGCACGTCCCGCACACGGACGTGCACGGCCAGGCGTACCAGGCGCTGGGCGGCGGTCGGTGACCACCACCGCCGCGATGTGGGAGGCGCGGGCCGCCGACGGCCGCGGGGCCGAGCTGTCGGCCTGGGTCCGCGAGGTCGCGCTGCCCGCGCTGCGCGGCTCGGCCGGTCTGGTCCGCGCCGAGCTGTTCGGTGCGCCGGGCGACCGGGTGCTGCTGATCACCTGGTGGACGGCGGAGCCGGTGCCCGTCCCCGAGCCGCCCGCCGCGCTGATCGGCCGCCCGGTGCACCGCTGGTCCTTCGCCAGCGAGCACCTGGAGTCCAGCGAGCCCCCGGAGTCCAGCGAGCACCCGGAGACCGGGGCGGGTCCGGAGACCTGCGCGAACCCGGCGTCCGGGGCGGACCCGGAGTAGCGAGCTGCCGGGCCTGTCCGGGAACCGAACGGCCGGCCACTACCGTGCATAGCTGAGAGCATGCTGGACGGTAGCTGGGAGCGCGGCGCGGTGGAGCGGTACGGGCGGGGCAGGACGAGGACGTACGCGGTGGGGGCGCTGGCACTGCTGGCCGCCGCCACCGGCTGTGGCAGCGGCGGCACGGGCGCCGGGCCCGCGGCGACCGCCGCGACGCCGCCGGCGGCCGGGCAGCGGCCGTCCGCCGCGGCGAGTCCGACGCCCACGGCGACGCCCGCCGCGGTGCCCGCCGCCGGGGACGCGGCGGCCTGGGCGAAGTGGAACCTCAAGCCGCTGCCGCCCGCCCCGCCGGCGCCGGCCGACAAGCCGGTCAAGCTCGAACGGACCGGCCCCGTACCGGTGTTCAGCGAGGTGAAGACCACCGACAAGGTCGTCTTCGTCACCATCGACGACGGCGCCGAGAAGGACCCGAAGTTCGTCGAGATGCTGACCGACCTCAAGGTGCCGGTCTCGATGTTCCTGACCCGGGACATCGTCAAGGACAACTACGGCTACTTCAAGCCGCTCCAGGCGCTCGGCAACCACATCCACAACCACACCGTCGACCACGCCCAGATGAGCAAGGTCGCGCCGGAGAAGCAGAAGTCCGAGATCTGCGACGCCCAGTCCGCGCTGACCCAGCAGTACGGCACCGCGCCGCTGCTGTTCCGCCCGCCGTACGGGGACGGCGCCAACACCCCGGCGCTGAACACCTCGGTGCAGCAGTGCGGGCCGCGCGCGATCGTGCTCTGGCGCGAGTCGATGCAGATCCACGACATGCAGTACCAGGCGGCGGACAAGAAGCTGCGGCCCGGCGACATCGTCCTCGCCCACTTCCGGGGGCCCAAGGACCTCAAGGGCGAGACGATGACGCAGATGTTCGGGGAGCTGCTGGCCCGCATCCAGGAGCAGGGTTTCGCGGTGGCCCGGCTGGAGGACTACATCCGGCCGCCCGCCGGCTGACCGGGAGTCCGCCTACGGGAGCGCCACCGGCCGGCCGAGCATCATCAGCGGGCCCTGGTCGGTGCGGCAGAGGATCACGGTGACGCTGTTCGGCCCGCTCGGCTTCAGCTGGCGGCGCAGCTCCTCCGGGGTGATCGCCATCCCCCGCTTCTTGATCACCACGGTGCCGACGGCCCGCTCGCGCAGCAGCGCCTTCAGCTTCTTGATGTGGAACGGCAGCACGTCGGTCAGCTCGAAGGCGTGCGCGTACGGGGTGGCGACCAGCCGGTCCGAGGTGAGGTAGGCGATCTTCGGGTCGATCAGCCGGCCGTGCACCCGCTCGGCCACCTCGGCGACCAGGTGGGCCCGGATCACCGCGCCGTCCGGCTCGTAGAGGTAGCGGCCGACCGGTCCGGCCGGCGGGTCGGGCAGGTCGCCGCCGGTCAGCGAGTCGCCGTGCGGCAGCAGGGTGGCGCGGTGCGGGCGGTCGGCCCCGGTGCCGAACCAGAGCACCGCCTCCTTGACGTCGCCGTGGTCGGAGACCCACTCGGCCTCCGCATCGCCCGGCACGGCCGTGTGCGGGATGCCGGGGGCCACCTTGAGCGCGCCGATCGGGGTGCGCCGGCCGGCCTCGATCGCCCAGGACAGCGGCGGGGCGTACGCCTCGGGGTCGAACACCCGGCCGCGCGAGGTGCGGCGGGCCGGGTCGGTGAAGACCGCGTCGTAGCCGGTGACGTCGACGTCGGCGACGTCCGCGCAGCGCACCTCGACCAGGTCCGCCAGGCCCAGTGCGGCGGCGTTGGCGGCGGTGGCCGCGCAGGCCGCCGGGTCCCGGTCCACGGCGAGCACCTCGATCCCGGCCCGGGCCAGCGCGAGGACGTCGCCGCCGATCCCGCAGCAGAGGTCGGCCAGCCGCCGCACGCCCAGCTCGGCGAAGCGCCGTGCCCGCCACTCGGCGACGCTGCGCCGGGTGGACTGCTCGACGCCGTTGGGCGTGAAGTACATCAGGTCGGCGTCCGCGCCGAACTTCGCCCGCGCCCGCTGCCGCAGCCGGGCCTGCCCGAACGCCGCCGAGACCAGCTCCGCCGGGTGCTCCCGGCGCAGCCTGGTCGCCAGCGCCAGCTCCTCCTCGGGCGCGAACTCGCGCAGCTCGGCGAGCAGGGACTGCCCCTCGGGGGTCAGCAGGGGCTGCAGGTTCTCGGTCTCCACCCGCTCATTCTCCCCGGTCGGCGCGCCGGGCAGCCCGGGGCCGGCCCGCCCGGGGTGGACGGACCGGACCGGACCGGGGCGGAGGGGCGACCGCACTGGTGGAGTGGGCCCTGATCGGGCGCACACGGGTGCGGATCATCGGCGGCGTCGTACGGGAGTGCGGCCCGGCAGCCGCCCGCGAGAACCGTTTCGGGCGCGCCGTTGGCACTCTGGTTGACTGAGTGCTAACCGCGGCCTATGGTCGTCCTTGGCACTCTCCACCAGGAGAGTGCTAACGCGAAGAAGCGTGTCTGACCCCCGCGACGGCAGGCCCGTAGGTTCGCCACTACCCGTTAGACAACCCCGTAATCTCCGAAGGGGAGCTCGGACGTGACCACCAGCAGCAAGGTTGCCATCAAGCCGCTCGAGGACCGCATCGTGGTCCAGCCGCTCGACGCCGAGACCACCACGGCCTCCGGCCTGGTTATCCCGGACACCGCCAAGGAGAAGCCCCAGGAGGGCGTCGTCCTGGCTGTCGGCCCGGGCCGCTTCGAGGACGGCCAGCGTCTGCCGCTCGACGTCGCCGTCGGTGACATCGTCCTGTACTCGAAGTACGGCGGCACCGAGGTGAAGTACCAGGGCGAGGAGTACCTCGTCCTCTCGGCGCGCGACGTTCTCGCCATCATCGAGAAGTAAGCAGCACCGAGAAGTAAGACGTTCCAGCCCGCCCCGGATCCGTGTCCCAGTGACAGGGGCCCGGGGCGTGGTTGTTGGTTCACGTAGTCCGGTGGCCGGCGTGCCGGTCGCAGCCCCGAGGGAATAGGGAACATGGCGAAGATCCTGCAGTTCGACGAGGACGCCCGCCGCTCGCTGGAGCGCGGTGTCAACAAGCTGGCCGACACCGTCAAGGTGACCATCGGCCCCAAGGGCCGCAACGTCGTCATCGACAAGAAGTTCGGTGCGCCGACCATCACCAACGACGGTGTCACCATCGCCCGTGAGGTCGAGCTCGACGACCCGTACGAGAACCTTGGCGCGCAGCTCGTCAAGGAGGTCGCCACCAAGACCAACGACGTCGCGGGCGACGGCACCACCACCGCCACCGTGCTGGCCCAGGCCCTGGTCAACGAGGGTCTGCGCAACGTCGCCGCGGGCGCCGGCCCGGCCGCCCTGAAGAAGGGCATCGACAAGGCCGTCGCCGCGGTCTCCGAGCACCTGCTGTCCATCGCCCGCGAGATCGAGGGCAAGGACGACGTCGCCGCCGTCGCGTCCCTCTCCGCGCAGGACACCCAGGTCGGCGAGCTCATCGCCGAGGCGATCGACAAGGTCGGCAAGGACGGTGTCATCACCGTCGAGGAGTCCAACACCTTCGGCGTGGAGCTGGACTTCACCGAGGGCATGCAGTTCGACAAGGGTTACCTGTCGCCGTACTTCGTCACCGACGCGGAGCGGCAGGAGGCGGTCCTGGAGGACCCGTACATCCTGATCAACCAGGGCAAGATCTCCTCCATCCAGGAGCTGCTCCCGCTGCTG
Source organism: Kitasatospora sp. NPDC005748 (assembly GCF_040630735.1). Taxonomy (NCBI): domain Bacteria; kingdom Bacillati; phylum Actinomycetota; class Actinomycetes; order Kitasatosporales; family Streptomycetaceae; genus Kitasatospora; species Kitasatospora sp. NPDC005748. The sequence continues at coordinate 157,784 of NZ_JBEXYD010000008.1, read as the reverse complement.
GAGAAGATCCTGCAGGGCGGCGCCTCGAAGCCGCTGCTGATCATCGCCGAGGACGTCGACGGCGAGGCGCTGTCCACCCTCGTGGTGAACAAGATCCGCGGCACCTTCAACGCGGTCGCCGTCAAGGCCCCGGGTTTCGGTGACCGCCGCAAGGCGATCCTGGGCGACCTGGCCACCCTGACCGGCGCCACCGTCATCTCCGAGGAGGTCGGCCTCAAGCTCGACCAGGCCGGTCTGGACGTGCTGGGCACCGCCCGCCGCGTGACCATCACCAAGGACGAGACCACCGTCGTCGACGGTGCCGGTGACAGCGAGGCCGTCGCCGGCCGCGTCGCCCAGATCAAGGGCGAGATCGCCAACACGGACTCCGACTGGGACCGCGAGAAGCTGCAGGAGCGCCTGGCCAAGCTGGCCGGCGGCGTCTGCGTCATCAAGGTCGGCGCCGCCACCGAGGTGGAGCTGAAGGAGCGCAAGCACCGCCTGGAGGACGCCATCTCGGCGACCCGTGCCGCGGTCGAGGAGGGCATCGTCGCCGGCGGTGGCGCCTCCCTCGTCCACGCCGCCAAGGTGCTGGAGGGCGGCCTGGGCCTGTCGGGCGACGAGGCGACCGGTGTCGCGGTCGTCCGCAAGGCGCTCGCCGAGCCGCTGCGCTGGATCGCCCAGAACGCCGGCCTCGAGGGCTACGTCATCACCCACAAGGTCGCCGAGCTGGAGGCCGGTCACGGCTTCAACGCCGCCACCGGTGAGTACGGCGACCTGCTGAAGGCCGGCGTCATCGACCCGGTCAAGGTCACCCGCTCCGCGCTGGAGAACGCCGCGTCGATCGCCTCCCTGCTGCTCACCACCGAGACCCTCGTGGTGGAGAAGAAGGAAGAGGAGGCCGACAACGGCCACTCGCACGGCGGCCACGGCCACTCCCACTGACGCCTGATCAGTGACCGCAGGCCCGGTCCGCGCCCCTCGGGGTACGGGCCGGGCCTGCGGCGTGTGGGGCGTTTGACTCTTCAACTATCAGTTGAATTTTGCATAAAGCAAAGATTGCCTTATAACTAAGGCATGATCGAGGCCCGCCACCTGCGCGTTCTGCGTGCCGTCGCCCGCACCGGCTCCTTCTCCGCCGCCGCTCGTGAGCTGGGCTGTACGCAGCCCGCCATCAGCCAGCAGATGAAGGCCCTGGAGAAGTCCGTCGACACCCCGCTGGTGGTCCGTTCGGGGCGCGGCATGCAGCTGAGCGAGGCCGGGCGGGTGCTCCTCAAGCATGCCACCGGCATCCTGGCCGGGCTCTCCGCCGCCGAGGAGGAGGTCGCGGCGATCGCCGGACTGCGGGCCGGGCGGGTGCGGCTGGTCTCCTTCCCCACCGCGAGTTCCACCCTGGTGCCGCCGGCCGTCGCCCGGCTGCGGGACAGCCATCCGGGGGTGCGCGTGTCGCTGGTCGAGGCCGAACCGCCGGAGTCGCTGGCGATGCTGCGCGGCGGCGAGTGCGAGATCGCGCTGGCCTTCAGGTATCCGCAGGCCCCCGGCGGCGCGCCGACGCCCCTTCCGGCGTCCGCTCCCGGGCACGGCACGCCGCGCGAGGCGCGGGCCGAGGCCAATCTGGAGGCCCAGCAGCTCAGCGCCACCACCGACTGGTCCGACCTGGTGGTCACCCCGTTGCTCGACGACCCGATGGTCGGCCTGCTGCCCGCCGCGCACCCGCTGTCGGGGCGCGGCGACGGGCGCGGGCCGGTGGAACTCGCCGAACTGGCGGGGGAGCAGTGGATCGCGGGCTGCCCGCAGTGCCGGGGGCACCTGGTGGAACTCTGCGCGGGGGCGGGCTTCGAGCCCCGGATCGACTTCGCGACCGACGACTACCCGGCGGTGGTCGGCCTGGTGGCGGCCGGGCTCGGGGTGGCGGTGCTCCCGGGGCTGGCGCTGGAGTCGGTGCGCCCCGACGGCGTGTCGGCGGTGCCGGTGCGGACCGCCTCGGGGGCGCCGGCGGTGCGGCAGGTGGTCGCCCTGACCCTGCCGGACCTCGCCGAGGTGCCGGCGGTGGCGCTGATGCTGGAGCGGCTGGCGGGCGCGGCGGCCGGGCGCTGACCGGGCGTTCGCCCGGGCGCACCGGCGGCTCGAAGCGCCATGAAGAAACGTTTCTTCATGGCGCGGAGCGGGTGCGTGCCTAGCGCGGCAGCCCCGTCGGCGCGACCAGCGGTACTTCCACGAGGCGGTTGCGCGAGCGGCCCATCATCTCCTCGCGCTCATCCTCGGTCAGGCCTCCCCAGACGCCGTACGGCTCGCGGACGGCCAGTGCGTGCGCCGCGCATTCGGTGCGTACCGGGCAGCGCATGCAGACCTCCTTGGCGCTCGCCTCACGCGAACTCCGCGCGGCGCCGCGCTCCCCTTCGGGGTGGAAGAAGAGCGAGCTGTCCACGCCGCGGCAGGCCGCGGAGAGCTGCCAGTCCCAGAGATCGGCGTTGGGGCCGGGGAGGCGGGAGAAATCTGCCATGGCTCATTCCCTTCAGAGGCTCGCGGCCGCGGACCGGCCATCGGCGGGCGGGGCTGCACGGCACGGCGAGGCATCGATGCGCTGGTGTGGACACCTGGAAATATGACTTACGGCAACTCCATGGACAAGTCACCCACAGAGTGGCACAACAGTCAATGACCATACAAAAGCTATAAAAGCGGGCAAAGTGGGCATGGAGTTCGGCGGGCGCAGACGTGGCAATCGGGTGGCCGACGGGCGCGCGACGATCCGTACCGGTGTGCGGGTGGTGCGCCCACCGCGCGCGAGCTGCACAAAAGAGCGGCGTGTGCACCGCGAGGTAGCTGATCGGTAACGGGTTGGCCACGTACAGTGGTGGAGATGGCCCTGAAAGCCGTAACTCATTCGAGTGACGGTCGTTGGAAGTGCGGAGGCGGTTAGCGGGCGCCGGACGTCGGGAACGATCGCGGGGAAGTTCAGGCGATCGGCACGGAGTCCGTCGCCAATCGGCCGTGTCGGAGAGATTCGTACCAGCCAGGAGGCTCAACGTGACGCGGATCAGCTGCGGAGGACGACGGTCATGACTTCCGTTCTCGTTTGCGACGATTCCCCGCTCGCCCGCGAGGCGCTTCGCCGCGCGGTCGCGACCGTACCCGGCGTCGACCGGGTCACCACCGCGACGAACGGGGAGGAGGTCCTCCGCCGCTGGGTGGCCGACCGCTCCGATCTCGTTCTGATGGACGTCCGGATGCCCGGCCTCGGCGGGGTCGAGACGGTCCGGCGGCTGCTGTCCGCCGACCCGGGCGCGCGGATCATCATGCTCACCGTCGCCGAGGACCTCGACGGCGTCGCCCTCGCGGTGGCCGCCGGTGCCCGCGGGTACCTGCACAAGGACGCCTCGCGCGCCGAGCTGCGGGCGACCGTCACCCAGGCCCTCGCCGACCCGACCTGGCGGCTCGCCCCGCGCCGGCTGCGCAGCCCCGACATGGGCGCCGCGCCGACGCTGACGGCGCGTGAGATCCAGGTGCTGGAGGGCATGAGCCACGGCCGCAGCAACGCCGAGATCGGCCGCGAGCTCTTCCTCTCCGAGGACACCGTGAAGACCCACGCCCGACGGCTGTTCAAGAAGCTCGGCGCCTCGGACCGCGCGCACGCGGTGGCCCTGGGCTTCCGGTGGGGCCTGGTCCGCTGACCACCGCCGGCTCCGCCGGCTGCGGCGCGCTCGTCGCGGTTCCCCCCGCAGGGGCGTGTGACGTTACGGTCCCGAGGTTGCACCATGGAGGTGTGGAGCACCTCGGGGACCAGCGGACAGGCACTGCGGCGAACCACGGAGCCGCGGCGCATTCGGCGGACGGCGCGACGGACGGGACCACCGACGGCAGCGGGGCGGGAGGTGGCACGGTGCAGGAGGGGCCGGTGGTGCGCGACGGCGCGGTGCCCGGCGTCGCACCGCATAACGTTCCGGTGCACAACTCCGGACGCGGTGCCGCGTTTTCCCGTTCGACCAGGCACCATGGACCGATGCGTGACGACGTTGCCGGTACTCCCGGCGAGGCTGACCCGGTGGAGGCCGAGCCCTCCGGTCCGGGCCGCGGTCCGTCGTACGCGGATCTCGGTGGCGGCGAGCCGGACCACGGCTCCGACCAGGGCCCCGAACACGGCCCCGACGACATCGGCCCCGGCCGCCCCCCGGTGCTCGGCACCGGCAGCTCCCCGTTGGTCGGCGAGCTGGTCGCGGCCGCCGTCCGGGGCGAGGGCCCGGCGATCGACGCGCTGCTCGCCTACGTCCACCCGCTGGCACTGCGCTACTGCCGCGGCCGGCTGGTCCGGCTGCCGGGCGGGGCCCGGCACCACGTGGACGACGTCGCCCAGGAGGTCTGCGTCGCGGTGCTCTGCGCACTGCCGCGCTACCGGGATCAGGGCCGCCCGTTCGAGGCCTTCGTCTACGGCATCGCCGCGCACAAGATCGCCGATCTGCAGCGGGCCGCGATGCGCGGCCCCGGCTCGACGGTCGTCCCGCAGGACGACCTGCCGGAGGTGCCGGACGAGGCGCTCGGCCCCGAGGAGCGGGCGCTGCTCAGCAGCGACGCGGCCTGGGCCAAGGAGCTGCTCTCCAACCTGCCGGCCCGTCAGCGTGAGCTGGTGCTGCTGCGGGTGGCCGCCGGGCTGTCGGCGGAGGAGACCGGCGAGATGCTCGGGATGTCGCCCGGCGCGGTCCGGGTCGCCCAGCACCGGGCGCTCAGCCGGCTGCGGGCGCTCGCGGAGGAGTCCTCCTGATCGTCCGCCCTGGTGGGGGGCTGGAATGGCCCATGGGCGGTCGGTGTTGTCAAGGGCACACGAGGACACATTCGCGGTGCCAGTACCATGGGGTATCGGCGCCTGGGCGGGTCGCCAAAGTTCCGTGGGTGCGAGCGGGGTTTCCCTGGAGGTTCCTCCAATGGCACCGAGCTTTCGGCGGCCTGAGCGAGTGAGCGATGGAGTGCGCCCCCACCCTCAGGGCGCGAGCGGATTAGGCCGGCCACGGAAGGTACCCCCAAATGTCCTACAACGCCGCAGGCGTACCCGAGAAGTTCGCGATGCTCGGGCTCACGTACGACGACGTGCTGCTGCTGCCCGGGGCCTCCGAGGTGCTGCCGAACCAGGTCGACACCTCCTCGCGGGTCTCCCGGAACGTGCGCGTCAACATCCCGCTGCTGTCCGCGGCGATGGACAAGGTCACCGAGGCGCGGATGGCGATCGCGATGGCCCGGCAGGGCGGCGTCGGCGTCCTGCACCGCAACCTCTCGGTCGAGGACCAGGCCAACCAGGTCGACCTGGTGAAGCGCTCCGAGTCCGGCATGGTCACCGACCCGATCACGGTCGGCCCGGAGACCACCCTGGCCGAGGCGGACGCGCTCTGTGCCAAGTTCCGGATCAGCGGCGTGCCGATCGCGGACGGGTCGGGCCGGCTCCTCGGCATCGTCACCAACCGTGACATGGCCTTCGAGTCGGACCGCACCCGCCAGGTCCGCGAGATCATGACCCCGATGCCGCTGATCACCGGCAAGGTCGGCATCTCCGGTGAGGACGCGATCGGGCTGCTGCGCCGGCACAAGATCGAGAAGCTCCCGCTGGTCGACGACGAGGGCCGGATCAAGGGCCTGATCACCGTCAAGGACTTCGTCAAGGCCGAGAAGTACCCGAACGCCGCCAAGGACGCCGAGGGCCGGCTGCTCGTCGGTGCCGCGGTCGGCGCCAGCGCCGAGGCGTTCGACCGGGCCCAGGCCCTGGTCGAGGCCGGCGCGGACTTCCTGGTCGTGGACACCTCGCACGGCCACAGCCACAACGCGCTGGCCTGGATCGCCAAGATCAAGGCCGCCGTGGGCATCGACGTGGTCGGCGGCAACGTCGCCACCCGTGACGGCGCCCAGGCGCTGATCGACGCCGGCGTGGACGGCGTCAAGGTCGGCGTCGGCCCCGGCTCCATCTGCACCACCCGCGTGGTCGCCGGCATCGGCGTCCCGCAGGTCACCGCCATCTACGAGGCCGCGGTCGCGTGCCAGGCGGCCGGCGTGCCGGTGATCGGTGACGGCGGCCTGCAGTACTCCGGCGACATCGGCAAGGCGCTCGCCGCCGGTGCCGACACCGTGATGCTGGGCTCGCTGCTGGCCGGCTGCGAGGAGTCCCCGGGCGAGCTGCTGTTCATCAACGGCAAGCAGTTCAAGTCCTACCGCGGCATGGGCTCGCTGGGCGCCATGCAGTCCCGCGGCCAGGGCCGCTCGTACTCCAAGGACCGCTACTTCCAGGCCGAGGTGGCCTCGGACGACAAGCTCGTCCCCGAGGGCATCGAGGGCCAGGTGCCCTACCGCGGGCCGCTGTCCGCGGTGCTGCACCAGCTGGTCGGCGGCCTGCGCCAGACCATGGGCTACGTCGGTGCGGCCACCATCGCCGAGATGGAGAGCAAGGGCCGGTTCGTCCGGATCACCTCGGCGGGCCTCAAGGAGAGCCACCCGCACGACATCCAGATGACCGTCGAGGCGCCGAACTACACCAGCCGCTGACACCGCCCGACACCGAGGGACCCACCGCCACCCGGCGGTGGGTCCCTCGTGCTTGTCCGGGGTGCGGACCGGTGCCGTAGGGGAGGAAGCGAGGACGACCCGACCCGCGGAGCCAGATCGGGGCCCGCGCCGAGCCGAAGGGGCCCGGACCGGTGCTGCCCGCCCCAGCCCTCGCGGACCCGACCCGCCCCGAGCCGAAGGGCGCGCCGGTGCTGCCCGCCCCAGCCCTCGCGGACCCGGCCCGCCCCGAGCCGAAGGGGCGCGCCGGTGCCGAAAGGGAGGAGCGAGGACGACCGAGGTACGAGGGCGTTGGAGCGACGACTGTCGGCGCCGGGTCGAGCGCCCCGGAGGCGAGCGGGCGAAGATGCGGGGGGCGTTGGAGCGACGACTGTCGGCGCCGGGTCGAGCGCCCCGGAGGCGAGCGCGCGACCAACACAGTGTGCGGGATACTGGGGGCGGCCGGGGTGACCCGGCGGGTATGAGCAACAAACCAGAAGGGCTCGAACGAAGTGACTGAGATCGAGATCGGGCGAGGCAAGCGCGGCCGCCGGGCGTACGCATTCGACGACATCGCCGTCGTCCCCAGCCGCCGCACCCGGGACCCGAAGGAGGTCTCGATCGCCTGGCAGATCGATGCCTACCGCTTCGACCTGCCGTTCCTGGCCGCCCCGATGGACAGCGTGGTCTCCCCGCAGCAGGCCATCGCGATCGGCCGCCTCGGCGGTCTGGGCGTGCTCAACCTGGAAGGCCTCTGGACCCGCTACGAGGACCCGCAGCCGCTGCTGGACGAGATCGCCACGTTCACCGACGAGGCCGCCGCCACCCGCCGCCTGCAGGAGATCTACGCCGCGCCGATCCAGGCCGACCTGATCAAGCAGCGGATCCAGGAGGTCCGCGACTCCGGCGTGGTCACCGCCGCCGCGCTCTCCCCGCAGCGCACCGCCGAGTTCTCGAAGGCCGTCGTGGACGCCGGTGTCGACGTCTTCGTCATCCGCGGCACCACCGTCTCCGCGGAGCACGTCTCCAGCGGCGCCGAGCCGCTGAACCTCAAGCAGTTCATCTACGAGCTGGACGTCCCGGTCATCGTCGGCGGCTGCGCCACCTACACGGCCGCGCTGCACCTGATGCGCACCGGTGCGGCCGGCGTGCTGGTCGGCTTCGGCGGCGGCGCCGCCCACACCACCCGTGGCGTCCTCGGCATCCAGGTGCCGATGGCCACCGCCGTCGCCGACGTCGCGGCCGCCCGCCGCGACTACATGGACGAGTCCGGCGGCCGCTACGTGCACGTGATCGCGGACGGTGGGGTCGGCTACAGCGGCGACATTCCCAAGGCCGTCGCCTGCGGCGCCGACGCGGTGATGATCGGCGCGGCGCTGGCCCGCGCCACGGACGCCCCGGGCAAGGGCTTCCACTGGGGCATGGAGGCCGTCCACGAGGAGCTGCCGCGCGGCAAGCGGGTCAACCTCGGCACGGTCGGCACCACCGAGGAGATCCTCACCGGTCCGTCGCACACCCCCGACGGCACCATGAACCTGTTCGGCGCGCTGCGCCGCGCGATGGCCACCACCGGCTACACGGAGCTCAAGGAGTTCCAGCGGGTCGAGGTGACGGTCAACCCGGCGCTCAACCACCGCTGAGCCGCCCCGCTGTGCGGGAGGCCCCTGCCGGACGCGTTCCGGCGGGGGCCTCCCGCGTTCAGTCCCGGGCGGCCGCGCGGCGGGTGAGCAGGAAGCCGCCGATCAGCGCGATGCCGTAGAAGACGGCGTCCAGCGGGTGGCGGTCGGCGCGCCAGTGGGCGAGGGCGTCCCGGAGCAGCGCGTCGTATGCACCGGTCGGCCCGGGCAGCCGGCGGGCCTCGCCGATCAGTTGGCCGAGGAAGAGCGCGCCGGCGGCGAGCAGCGCGCCCAGCGGGGGCAGGGCGTGGCCGCGGCCGCCGAGCCGGCCGAGCGGCAGGGCGACGGCGGCGGCCGGGGCGATGGCCAGCCAGCCGACGGTGCTCGCCGCCCGCGCCGGGGCGAGACCGTAGGCCAGCGCGCCGGCCAGCATCGCGGCGACGGCGAGGGCGATCGCGACGGCGGTGCGGCCGCCCCAGCGGCCCCCGCGGCCCCGGCGCCGCCGGCCCTGCGGGGCGGGCCCGGGCGCGGGGGTGGGGTGGTAACCGGCCACCGGGGCCCCGGGCATGCCCGGGGCGACATAGCCCTCGGGGGTCTCCGGTTCCGGTGCGACGGAGTAGTGCGTGGCCGTACGCGGCCGGTCCGACCGGCCGTCAGTGCCCGGTGCGGGTGCGGTCATGGGCGTCGAATCCCCCCGGGAAAGACGGTGAGCTGCCGAACGCTAGCAGCGCCCGGGGGCGGCCGGACAGAGTTTTCGATCACAGATCGGGCACGGAGCGCCGGGGCCGTTCCGGTCCGTCACCAGGCTGGCCGGGGGCCGGGTGGTCGCGGGCCCTCGGGACAGGGGATGATGGAGGCTTGGCGTTCGGGCCCGCGCCGGGCCGACGCGCCGTCACCTCGACCGCCAGCAGCACATGGGGGAACGTTCCGAATGACCCAGGCGCAGGGCTCCACCGGCCGCCTCCTGGCCGGACGCTACCGGCTGGACGCGGTGCTCGGGCGCGGCGGCATGGGCACCGTGTGGCGTGCCGAGGACGAGATGCTGGGCCGGATCGTCGCGGTCAAGGAACTGCGGATGAACGGCAGCGTCGACGAGGACGAGAAGCACCGGCTGATCGTCCGGACGCTGCGCGAGGCCAAGGCCACCGCCCGGATCCGGCACAGCTCGGCCGTCACCGTCTTCGACGTCGTCGAGGAGGACGACCGGCCGTGGATCGTCATGGAGCTGGTGGAGTCCCGCTCGCTGGCGGACGTGATCAAGGAGGACGGGCCGCTGTCGCCCGGCCGGGCCGCCGAGATCGCGCTGGACGTGCTGGGGGTGCTCGTCGCCGCGCACGCGCACGGCATCCTGCACCGTGACGTGAAGCCGTCCAACGTGCTGATCGGCGAGGACGGCCGGGTGGTGCTCACCGACTTCGGCATCGCCAGCGTGGAGGGCGACGCCTCGGTGACCTCGACCGGCATGCTGGTCGGCGCGCCCTCGTACATATCCCCGGAGCGGGCCCGCGGGCAGAAGCCCGGGCCGCCGGCCGACCTCTGGTCGCTGGGCGGCACGCTGTACGCGATGGTCGAGGGCCGGCCGCCGTACGACCGGGGTTCGGCGCTCGCCACCCTGACGGCGGTGATGACGGAGGAGCTCGGCACGCCGTTCAACGCCGGGCCGCTGCGGCCGGTCATCGAGGGGCTGCTGGCGAAGGACCCGGCCGAGCGGCTGGACGCCTCGCAGACCCGCTCGCTGCTCAAGCGGGTGGTGGCCGACGCGACCACCCGGGCGGAGTCGACCACCGAGCACGCGATGCCGGTGAAGCCGGCCGCCGGGGAGCCCGCGGCCGGCGAAGCCGGGGAAGGCGACTCCGAGGGCGGCGCCACGGCGAAGCCGACGGGCGGGGAGGCCTCCCGGCGCACGATCGGCGGGCTGCTCGGCACCGTCCGGGTGGGCAGCCGGGCCAAGGACGCCGAGCCCGCCGAGGACACCGCGAAGCCCGCCGCCGGGGCCGCCGCCGCGCCCGCGGCGGAGCCGATCCGGCCGGTGACCAGTGAGTGGACCCTCGGGGCGACCCAGGCCGCCGGCGCCGATCCGCGCAAGGGCCGACGGCGGCTCGCCGTGGTGACCGTCGTGGTGGTGCTGCTGCTGATCGCCGGGGCGGTGGCGATGGTCCGGGCCTTCGGCGACGCCGACGGCGGCGCGGCCAACGGCGCGGGCGCCACCTCCCCGGCCGCCGTGACCGGTTCCTCGGCACCCGACACTCCGGCGGCCGCCACCGCGGGGCCCGGCAGCGCCGCGCCCGGTACCCCGGCGCCGGGGGCACCGGCCGCGACGACCCCGGCCGGGAGCGGGGCGGCTCCGGCCGAGACCACTCCGGCCGCCGTGCCCGCGACCCAGCCCGCCGCCGTGCCGCCCGCCCCGGCGGCTCCCGGCGCGGCGGTACCCGCCGGGTACCACGAGTACAAGGACCCGACCGGCTTCTCGATCGTCCTGCCGGACTGGCTGCAGCCCGCCGGCTCGGAGTCCATCCGCCGGGTCTTCAAGGGCAACGGCAGCACCCTGAAGATCGAGTGGACCACCACCCCGGGCCCGAGCGCGGTCGCCGACTGGCAGGAGTCCGAGCCGGGGCTGCGTGCCCAGGTCAGCAACTACCAGCGGGTGCAGCTGCAGGCCATCACCTACCGGGACTGGGCCAACTCCGCCGACTGGGAGTGGACCAACGGCACGCCCAGGATGCACTCGCTCAACCGGGGCTTCGTGACCGGCACTCCGGCCAAGTACGGGTACTCGATCTACTGGATCACCCCGGACGCGGACTGGGGCACGCCGGCGAGCGTGCAGGCCCGTCAGGTCGCCTTCGACACCTTCCAGCCCGCACCGTAGGCGGCTCCGCCGGCCGGGCCCGAGGCCGGGCCCGGCCGGCGGTGGTCAGCCGATCAGGCGCTGCTTGGCGCGGCTGAACTCCTCGTCGGTGAGCGCCCCCGCGGTGTGCAGGGCGGTCAGCCGCTCCAACTGGTCCAGCAGCTCGGTGCCGGAGGCGGCCGGCGCGACGGCCGGGGCGCCGGCGGGTGCGGCCGGGGCCTTCGCCGCGGCCTCGCGGACCAGCCGGGCGGTGGCCCGGATCTGCTCGGCGAACACCTCGGCCTTGACCACGTCCTCGAAGCGGTGCGAGCCGGTGAGCGCGACCACCAGCAGCACCTCGCCGTTGAGCCTGCTCCGGTTGACGGTCGCGTCCGTCACCGCGGAGAGCGGAACCGGGACCGGCGGCTTGCCGTCCTTCAGGAAGAGCAGCCGCTGGGTGGTGAGGACCAGTACGCCCTTGCGGAAGTGGTCGGGGTGGCGCCCGGCCGTGGAGGCGACCGGCTTCTCGTCGGGCACGACGTTCGCCTCGACGGTGCGCAGGGCCTCGGCCCGGTTGTCACGGTTGCTGTTGCCGGCCACGTCGAAGGCCGCGTCGATCAGATCGGTCCAGTCCATGGAACGAGCGTAATGCGGTCGTCGACGCGGCCCCGTTGGGCCGGTCGCCGCGCACCCGGCGAGGTTCGGCCGGTCAGGGCCTAGGCTGGGCGGTGAGCGAGAGGAACACCCATGCGAGCGGGTCCGGGTCAGGTACTGGCGGGGCGTTACCGACTGACGGACCGTCCGGAGGCGCTGCGGGCACTCGCGGTGGACGAGCGGACGGGAGCCACCGTCCTGCTGCGCGCGCTGGAGCTTCCCGCGCTGCTGACGAGCGGTCACGACCCGGACGATCCGGACGGCCCGATGCCCGAGCAGAGCGAGCGGCTGGTCCGCCGGGTGGCCGAGGTCGGTTCGGCCGCGCCCGTGCACCCGAGGCTGCTGCAGGGCGTCGGCGCGTTCGTCGACGGTGAGCTGCTCCGGACGGTCGAGGAGTGGCCGGCCGGGGTGCTGCTGGCCGACCTGGCCGCCGCCGGACCGGTCGCGCCGTACCGGGCGGCCGAGTTGGCGGCGGACCTCGCCGGCGCGCTGCGGGCGCTGCACGAGGCCGGGCTCACGCACGGCAACCTGACCGCCGAGTCCGTCCTGGTCTGCGAGGACGGTGCGGCCCTGCTGGGCGGGCTGCTCCCGGGGGTGGCCGAGGAGGCGCTGGCGGAGGAGCTGGGCGGGCCCGGCGGCCGCCGCCGGTACGAGGTCCGGGCCACCCTGGTCGGTGCGGTGGCGGAGCGCTGGCCGCTGGACGGCGGCCCGGCCGGGGACTGCTGGGCGCTCGGCGTGCTGCTGCACCGGCTGGTGACGGGCCGGTCGCCGTACCCCGACCAGGGGGTGCCCGAGTTGGTGACCGCGGTGCGCGACGGCCGGCGGGAGCCGTCGACGGTCTGCGGGCCGCTGGCGCCACTGGTCGAGCGGCTGCTGCAGCCCGATCCGGCGCTGCGGCCGGGGGCGGAGGGGATCCGGCGGGAGCTGGCGGACCTGTTGGCGGGCGCCCCGGAGCCGGTCGACGAGGAGCGCGCGGCCCGGGCGCTCGAACTCCGGCCGGAGGGGCCGCTGGTACCGCTGAACCCGCGTCGGCGCGGCCGCGGCGCCCCGCGCCCGGAGGCAGCGCCCGACGCCGGTCCGCCGCCCGCCCGGAAGCCGTTGCTGCCACCCGCCCTGCTGGGCCCGGTCCTGGTCGGCGGGGTGTTCCTGCTGCTGGTGCTCGGGGTGGCCGCCGTGGTGATGTTCGCAGGCTGACGGTGCCCGCCGGGCCGCCCCCGTCCTTCCTGCGGCCGGGGGAGGTTACCGGGGGCCGGGCGGTGCGCCTAGGGTGTGCCGTGAGAGCTGTTCGAAATGTGGTCTGTACCGGGCCCTCCGTCGCGGTGACGGCAGGTGGAGGAGGGGGAGCGGTCGCCGATGGGCGTGCAGGACCGGCCGGGGACGGCCGAGGGTGAGCGGCTGCTGGCCGGGCGCTACGAGCTGGGTGACCGGCTCGGCCGGGGCGGCATGGGCACGGTCTGGCGGGCCTGGGACCGGATGCTGGACCGCGAGGTCGCGGTCAAGGAGCTGACCGTCAGCCACCTCCCCGAAGAGGAACTGCAGATCCTGAACGCCCGGATGAAGCGCGAGGCCAGCGCCGCCGCCCGGATCAAGCACCCCGGCGTGATCACCGTCCACGACGTGCTGGAGCAGGACGGCAAGCCGTGGATCGTGATGGAGCTGGTCGACGGCCGCTCGCTGGCCGATGTGATCAGCCAGGACGGCACCCTCTCGCCGCGCGCCGCCGCCGAGGTCGGCGGCCAGGTGCTGGCCGCGCTGCACCGCGGGCACCAGCTGGGCGTGCTGCACCGGGACGTGAAGCCGGCCAACGTGCTGCTGGAGCGCGGCACCGGGCGGGTGGTGCTGCTGGACTTCGGCATCGCGACCTTCGAGGGCTCGACCGAGCTGACCCGCCCGGGCGACCTGGTCGGCTCGCCGGACTACCTGGCGCCGGAGCGCGCCCAGGGCGAGCGGCCGGGCCCGGCCTCCGACCTGTGGGGCCTCGGGGCGACGCTGTACGCGGCCGTGGAGGGCGACTCGCCGTTTCGCCGGACCTCGCCGCTGACCACGCTGGCCGCGGTGGTCGGCGAGCCGCTGCCGGAGCCGAAGCGGGCCGGGGCGCTGGGGCCGGTGCTGGCCGCGCTGATGGCCAAGGACCCGGCCGAGCGGCCGAGCGCGGACGAGGCGGCCCGGATGCTGGCCGAGGTGAAGGCCGGGCACACCATGGGCTTCAAGCCCGTCGCGCCGGTCAAGACGCCCACCCAGTCGGTGCCGGTGGTCGACCGCACCGACGCGCCGGCCGGGCCGGTCCCGGCCGTCGACTCCGAGGGGCCGACCACGCCGCAGCCGCCGGTACACGCCGCGGGGGACGCCGAGCGGCCGGGTACGGGGCCGCTGGGGGCCGCCGGACCGGCCGTGCTGTCCGGGGCGCACGCCGCCACGCCCATGTCGGGAGCGCACGCCGCCACGCCCACGCCGGGAGCGCACTCCGTTTCGCCCGCGCGTGGCCCGGCCAGGCGCCGGGCCGTGCTGCGGGTCGTCGCGATCGCCCTGACCGTCGCGGTGGCGGCCGCCGGGGCGACCTTCCTCGCGACCCGTGACCGGGGAGCCCCGGGGCCCGGTCCCTCCCCGACCGCCACCGGCTCCGGGACGCCGCAGCCCACCGCGTCCGGCGACACCGATCCCCCGCCCACCGGCTACCGCTGGGTGGACGACCCGGCGGGCTTCCGGTTCCCGCTGCCGGTGGCCACCCCGGCCTGGCAGCGCAGCACCGACACCGCGAACCAGATCTTCTACAGCCCGGACAACAAGACCCACTACCTCCAGTTCGCCGTCACCGTCGGCCAGTCGGTCAAGCCGCTGGAGCACCTGCGGCAGATGGAGACCACGGTCTCGAAGCTGAAGGAGTACCGCCAGCACAAGCTGACCAGCGTCCTGGTGAACGGCCACGACGCGGCGGTCTGGGAGTTCAGCTACGCGGCCAAGGAGGGCGGCCGGCGGCGGGCGATAGAGGCGGAGTTCATCGACCGCGACGGGACGGGCTACGCCATCTACCTCTCCAGCCCGGACACGGACAAGGACTGGCCGGAGGGGGAGCAGCGGTTCAACGCGGTGCTCAAGGACTTCACGCCCACCCGCTGAGCCGTCGCCCCACCGGGTCGGCGGGCTCCCGGCCGCACCTCGGCGCGCCGACATTCTTGTTACCGACGGGTACCGAACCGGCCGCCGAGCGCCTAGGCTGCGCCCCATGACGGACCTCACAGCAGATGCCACGGTCTCCGAGCAGCCCGGCGCCGGCGCCGCGGCCCGCAACCCCGCCGCCCCCGGCGGCGGCCGTACCGTCGCCGCGGCCGTTCCGCCCTCCCTGGTCACCCGCCTCGCCGCCGGGGTCACCGCGGCGGGCGAGCCGGACCTGGTGGAGACCGTCGCCCCGCTGACCGGTGAGCCGCTGGCCGCCCTGCCGCGCTCGACCCCGGCCGACGTCGAGGTCGCCTACGAGCTGGCCCGGCGCGCCCAGCCGGTCTGGGCCGCGCTGCCGGTCCGCCGCCGCGCCGCCGTCCTGCTGCGCTTCCACGACCTGCTGCTCAAGCGCCAGGACGAGGTCCTGGACCTCATCCAGGCGGAGACCGGCAAGGCCCGGCTGCACGCCTTCGAGGAGGTGCTGGCCGTCGCCATGGCGGCCCGGCACTACGGGCGCGCCGCGCACGGGTACCTGCGCGACAAGCGGCACGGCGGGGCGCTGCCGGTGCTCACCCGGGCGGTCGAGGCCCGCCGCGCCAAGGGCGTGATCGGGCACATCTCGCCCTGGAACTACCCGCTGGAGCTGTCCATCGGCGACGCGCTGCCCGCCTTCGTGGCGGGCAACGCGGTGGTCAACAAGCCGGACACGCAGACCGCGCTGACCGCGCTCTGGGCCCGCGAGCTGCTGATCGAGGCCGGGCTGCCGGCCGACCTCTGGCAGATCGTGATCGGTGACGGCCCGGTGGTCGGGCCGGCCGTCGTCGAGCACGCCGACTACGTCTCGTTCACCGGCTCCACCCGCACCGGCCGCGAGGTCGCCCAGCGCGCCGCCGCCCGGCTGGTCGGCGCCTCGCTCGAACTCGGCGGCAAGAACGCCATGCTGGTGCTCGCCGACGCCGACCTCGACCGGGCCGCCGAGGGCGCCGTCCGGGCCTGCTTCTCCTCCGCCGGCCAGCTCTGCATCTCGATCGAGCGGCTGCTGGTGCACCGCTCGGTGGCCGACGCGTTCCTGGCGAAGTTCGCCGCGCGCACCCGTGCGCTGCGGCTGGGCGGCGGCCTCGCCTACGGCGCGGACATGGGGTCGCTGGTCTCGGTGCGACAGCTGGACGCCACCACCCGGCACGTGGAGGAGGCGGTCAAGGCCGGCGCCACGGTGGTGGCCGGCGGCCGCGCCCGGCCGGACCTCGGCCCGTTCTTCCACGAGCCGACCATCCTGGACGGGGTCACCCCGGAGATGGCGGTCTGCTCCGAGGAGACCTTCGGCCCGGTGGTCTCGGTGTACCGCTTCGACACCGAGGACGAGGCGGTGGCCATCGCCAACTCCACGCCGTACGGGCTCAACTCCAGCGTCTGGACGAAGGACGGCCGGCGCGGCCGGGCGATCGCGGCGCGGCTGCGTACCGGCACGGTCAACGTCAACGAGGGCTACGCGGCGGCGTACGGCTCGGTCGGCTCGCCGATGGGCGGGATGGGCGAGTCCGGGCTCGGCCGGCGGCACGGCGGCGAGGGCATCCTGCGGTTCACCGAGGCGCAGACCATCGCCAGCCAGCGGGTGATGCCGCTCGCGCCCGCCTTCGGCCTGGACGACCGGCAGTTCGCCGCGGTGTTCACCGGCGGGCTGCGGGTCCTGAAGGCGCTGCGGTTCAAGTAGTCCCCTCCGGTTCGGCCCGAGGGCCGGACCGACCGGCGGAGCCGCCCGGCCCGGGCGCCCGGCCCCGAAGTCCGTTCGTATCCCGAAGGAGCAGTGGCACATGGTGGCGTCCCGCGACGAGGCGGACTTCGACTACGACGTGGTCGTGATCGGCTCGGGCTTCGGTGGTTCGGTCTCCGCGCTGCGGCTGACCGAGAAGGGCTACCGGGTCGCCGTCCTGGAGGCCGGGCGGCGCTTCGAGCGCGACGAACTGCCCCGGAACTCCTGGGACCTCGCCAAGTACCTGTGGGCGCCCAGGCTCGGCCTGTACGGCATCCAGCGGATCCACCTGCTGGCCAATGTGATGATCCTGGCGGGCGCCGGGGTCGGCGGCGGCTCGCTGAACTACGCGAACACCCTGTACGTGCCGCCGAAGGCGTTCTTCGAGGACCGCCAGTGGCGCCACATCACGGACTGGCAGGAGGAGTTGGCGCCGTTCTACGACCAGGCGCAGCGGATGCTCGGGGTCCGGCTCAACCCGACCGTCACCCCGTCCGACGTCCATCTGAAGGCGGCCGCCGAGAAGATGGGCGTCGGGGACACCTTCCACCTGGCGCCGGTCGGGGTCTTCTTCGGCGACGGGAAGGACTCCGACGGCGCGGTCGGGGCGGCGCCCGGCGAGGAGGTGGCCGATCCGTACTTCGGCGGGGCGGGCCCGGCCCGGCGGGCCTGCGTGGAGTGTGGCGAGTGCATGACCGGGTGCCGGCACGGGGCCAAGAACATGCTCACCGAGAACTACCTGTACCTGGCCGAGCGCGGTGGCGCCGAGATCCACCCGCTCACCACGGTGGCCCGGATCCGCGAGCACGGCGAGGGCTTCGCGGTGGACGTCCGCCGGACCGACGCCCGCTCCACGACCGACCGGGTCAAGGCGGGCGCGCGGACGATCACCGCCGCCCGGGTGGTGGTCGCGGCCGGCACCTACGGCACCCAGTCGCTGCTGCACCGGATGCGCGACGGCGGCCACCTGCCGCGGCTCTCCGCCCGGCTCGGCGAGCTGACCCGGACGAACTCCGAGGCGCTGGTCGGCGCGCAGACGACCGACCGGCGCTACGGCAGCCGGGCGGACTTCACCAAGGGCGTCGCGATCACCTCCTCGATCCACCCGGACGCGAACACCCACATCGAGCCGGTGCGCTACGGCAAGGGCTCCAACGCGATGGGCGCGCTGTCCGTCATGCAGGTCAAGGGCGGCGGGAAGGGCCCCCGCTGGCTGCGCTACCTGGGCACGGCGGCCCGCCACCCGGTGACCTTCGCGCGGTCGATGAACCAGCACCGCTGGTCGGAGAAGACCATCATCGGCCTGGTGATGCAGTCGCTGGACAACTCGATCACCGTCTCGCTGAAGACCAAGGGCCTCGGCAAGGGCCAGCTGACCTCCACCCAGGGCCACGGCGCGCCCAACCCGAGCTGGATCCCGGCGGCCGAGCAGGGGGCCCAGGCGCTGGCCGCCGAGATCAACGGGTTCGCGGGCAGCACCGTCGGCGAGATCTTCGACATCCCGATGACCGCCCACTTCCTCGGCGGCTGCCCGATCGGCGACTCCGCCGAGACCGGCGTGGTCGACCCGTACCACCGGCTCCACGGCCACCCCGGGATCAGCGTGGTGGACGGTTCCGCGGTCTCCGCCAACCTCGGGGTGAACCCCTCGCTGACGATCACCGCGCAGGCCGAGCGGGCCATGTCGATGTGGCCCAACAAGGGCGAGGCGGACGGCCGCCCGGCTCCGGGCGAGGCCTACCGGCGGGTCGCGGCGGTGGCGCCGGTGCGTCCGGCCGTGCCGGCCGAGGCCTTCGGTGCGCTGCGACTGCCGCTGCTCGCCGTTCCGGTGGTGCCCAAGAAGCGCGACCCGGGAGGCTCCTGACGCTCCGCCGGTCCGATTGGCAGCCGTGGCCGGTGCCGGTTGACAGCCGTCCGGGCACGATGGGATAAACGGGCTCCCTGGGGGGACCAGGGAGCAACCGTTCACGGGGGGTTCGGGGTCCATGGCCATCTGCGCATCGTGCGGCGCGGCTTCGGGGGAGGGGGCGCTCGGCTGTGCCTCGTGTGGGCGGCCGCTGATGCCGCCGCCCCCGCCGCCGCCCGCCCCGCCCGCGGCACCGCCCGCCGGGTTCACGCCTCCGCCGCCCGCCGCACCACCGGCCCCGCCCGCCTTCGCGCCGCCGGCGGTGGGCAGTTGGGGCACCGGCCGGCCCTACGACCCGGCCGCCGCGCGCCCGGCCGTCCTGCGGGGGCTGACCGGCGCGGACTGGCGGCCGGCGTTCAAGGTGATGATCGCGCCGACCGCGGTGCTGTTCCTGGCGGCGCTGATCGCGGCGGTCCCGGACGACTACACCTTCTTCTACCTGTTCCGGGCGCCGTCCTTCGGCGAGCGCTTCGGTGGTGCGCTGGCCCTCGCGCTGGCCGCCCTCGGCGCGCCGTTCGAGTTGGGCTTCACCGGCGGGGGCCGGTACGGGGACGGTGGCGGCGAGGCGCTCGTCCGGGCGGTGCCGATGACGGTCACCGCGCTCTGGCTGCTCGCGCTCTGGATCGGTCTGCGGACCGCCGCGCGCCGTCGCCAGGCCGGTACCGGTGAGCAGTGGACCAGCCGGCAGGCGGCCGCCGAGGCGCTGCGGACCGCGGTGGCCGCGGCGGCGGTGACCCTGCTGATCGGCCTGCTCGCCGGCGCCGACTGGCACCCGGGGACCTCCGACGGCCGGTTCGACGTGGACCACTACGCCGGCTCGTTGGGCGGGGTGACGTACTCGGCCGACTCCGGCTGGCTCCAGGCGGTCGGCTGGACGGCGCTGCTGGCCGGGCTGGTGGCGTTCGCCGTCCACGGGACGGACGCGCTGCGCTGGGCGGCCTGGCGCAACCGGGCGGTACGCGGCTGGGCGGTGGCCGCGCTGGCGGCGGGCCGTGCGCTGACGATGACGATCGGCCTCGCCTCGCTGGTCGGCTTCGTGCTGATCGCGGTCCAGGGCGAGGGCGGCGAGGCCGGCGCCTCGCTGGCCGTGCTGCCGAACGTCGGTCTGCTGCTGCTCGGCCTGGGGTCGGCGGCGACGCTGGAGGTGGGCAGCGGCGGGAGCCCCTCCACCGCGGACCCGGACGGGGAGTCCGGCTCGCGTGACAACGGCGAGTTCTCCTTCTTCGACCTGCACGGGGAGAGCGCCGACTGGCGGTGGACCGGCCTGCTCGCGCTGGCCGCGGTGGCCTTCCTCGGGTGGACGGCGTACCGGCGGCGGCTGGACACGGCCGACCGGCTCCGGCTGGCGGTGGTGTACGCGGCGGGGCTCAGCCTGCTGATGGCGATCGCCGGCGCGGTGGTCTCGACGAGTTCCACCACGACGTACTCCGGGCGGCAGCGGGAGTTCGGCGCCGAGTACGCGGTGGGGCTGGCCTTCGCCACCGTGCTGGCGGTCAATGTGATCTGGGCGGCGGTCGGCGCGCTGGCGGTGCCGCCCTTGCTGGCGGCCACGGGCGGCGGCCGGGTCCAGGCGGTGCCCGGCGCGGCGCCGCAGGACGCGCCGTATCAGGGGGCGCCCGCTCCGGCCCGCACGCCGCAGGAGGCGGTGATCGCGCCGGAAGCCGATCTGCGGCCGGGGGTGAGCGAGGTGATCGGCTCGCACGAGGAGCCGCCGGCGACGCCGTCCGGCGGGGTGCCGCCCGCGCGGTCGCCGGGCGAGGACGAGCCGGTCGACCCGAGCGTCTGGCGCAAGCAGCAGTAGCGGTCGAGGGGCGCGTGGCCAGCAGCCGCGCGCCCCTCACGCATCCGTGCGGCTCGGCCGACCCGCCGCCGGAACGCGCTCGCGGGCGGGCAGCGGTGGCGTGGTCGGCAGCGGCGGCGCGGCCGGAGCGGTGCGCGCGGTGCGGAACCGGGCGCACCGCCCCCGAACAGGGCAAAGGGCCCCGCGGGGGAACGGGGCCCTTTGTCGCTCAGCACTCGGCGTCAGGGCTGCGCCGGTGCTGGGGGTGACGGCGCCGGGGGAGGAGCGCCGTCGCGTCGAATGGCTTCTGGGTGGTGCCGGCGCGGCACCGGCATGAGGTGGGCCGGTCGCGCAGGGCGGGTACGCACGCGGCGGGGCGGGCCGGCGCGCATGCCTGCACCGGACGCTCGCTCACGGAGCGTGAGGTGATAATCGTTGCCATCGCGGGTCTCGGAGGCATCGGGACGGCACTCCGCGGGGGGCCTTCGGCTGCCGGGAGAACCTCTTCCAAGCAGCATCGTGCTGGACGAAGGGCTTGCTCTGCAACCGATTCGGCATGATTCGGCACAGTCCATTTTCGTCCCGGCCGGGGCGCGGCGGCCGTTCGGACCGGCTCGGCGGTCCGCCGGGAGGCGCGGGGCAGGCACTGTCGATGATCACCGTGCGTAGTGGTGGTGCTGCAGCGCACAGGGAAGCGCACAGGGAAGCGCACGGTGGCGCGGGGACGGTGAACGGTGCGCGCCCGAGGCGCGCCGGGGTGCGGCGGCCGGTACCCGGGCGTCCCCGGGGCCGGCCGCCCCACCTCCTTGGGTGTCCAGTCACGGCCGGGGTCGCTGTCCCCTGCTGGCCGGCCGCTGCACCCGCGCGCGGTCCCACGGCGCAGCGCTCCCGGCGGGGCCGGGACAGCGGCTGCGCCACGCGCGCCGGTGGACTGGGATGAGCTCCACGCGTGGTCCTGCTAGCCCGCACGGCGGCGCCCCTGCCGGGGCGGAGGCGGCGCACCTGGCGGGCGCGGCGCGGTCGTGCGTTCGTCAGATGCAACGAAGCGGCCGCCCGGCCGGTCACGGTCTCCTGGACGTGCAGACGAGTGAAACCGGCCAGCCCGGTAGACTCGTGTCCAGACCCCCGCCCGTCGCCGCCGCCGTCCCTCCGGGGGCGTGCTCCGCGACACCTCTAGATACCGCTGCCGGAAGGCCGTCCGTGTCCTCTGCTATTCCCGACCAGTCCGCGCCCGAGACCGACACCGTCCTGGTCGTCGACTTCGGTGCCCAGTACGCCCAGCTCATCGCCCGTCGGGTGCGTGAGGCCCGGGTCTACAGCGAGATCGTGCCGAGCAGCATGCCGGTCGCGGAGATGCTCGCCAGGAACCCGAAGGCGATCATCCTCTCCGGCGGTCCCTCGTCGGTCTACGAGCAGGGCGCGCCGCAGCTCGACCGCGCGATCTTCGAGGCCGGGGTGCCGGTCTTCGGCATGTGCTACGGCTTCCAGCTGATGGCCAAGACGCTCGGCGGCACCGTCGACAACAGCGGTGCGCGTGAGTACGGCCGCACCCCGCTGACGGTCTCCCGCACCGGCTCGACCCTGTTCGAGGGCGTCCCGGCGCAGCACTCGGTGTGGATGTCGCACGGCGACGCCTGCTCCGCCGCGCCCGAGGGCTTCACCGTCACCGCCTCCACCGGGGTGGTCCCGGTCGCGGCCTTCGAGAACGACGAGGCCCGCCTCTACGGCGTGCAGTACCACCCCGAGGTGCTGCACTCCGACCACGGCCAGCAGATCCTGGAGCACTTCCTCTACCGCGGCGCCGGCATCGCGCCGACCTGGACCACCGGCAACGTGGTCGACGAGCAGGTCGCGCTGATCCGCGCCCAGGTCGGCGACAAGCGCGCCATCTGCGGCCTCTCCGGCGGCGTGGACTCCGCGGTCGCGGCCGCCCTGGTCAACAAGGCCATCGGCACCAAGCTGACCTGCGTCTACGTCGACCACGGCCTGATGCGCAAGGGCGAGACCGAGCAGGTCGAGAAGGACTTCGTCGCGGCCACCGGTGTGCAGCTGAAGGTCGTCGACGCGCAGGAGCGCTTCCTGAACGCGCTGAAGGGCGTCAGCGACCCGGAGGAGAAGCGCAAGATCATCGGCCGGGAGTTCATCCGGGTCTTCGAGCAGGCCCAGGCCGAGATCGTGGCCGAGGCCGGCGAGCACGGCGAGTCCGTGGACTTCCTGGTCCAGGGCACCCTGTACCCGGACGTGGTGGAGTCCGGCGGCGGTACCGGCACCGCCAACATCAAGTCCCACCACAACGTCGGCGGCCTGCCCGAGGACCTGCAGTTCCAGCTGGTCGAGCCGCTGCGCAAGCTCTTCAAGGACGAGGTCCGGATGGTCGGCCAGGAGCTCGGCCTGCCGGAGGAGATCGTTCAGCGCCAGCCGTTCCCAGGCCCCGGCCTGGGCATCCGGATCGTCGGCGAGGTCACCAAGGAGCGCCTGGACCTGCTCCGCGAGGCCGACGCGATCGCCCGCGAGGAGCTGACCGCGGCCGGCCTGGACCGTGAGATCTGGCAGTGCCCGGTGGTGCTGCTCGCGGACGTCCGCAGCGTCGGCGTCCAGGGCGACGGCCGGACGTACGGCCACCCGATCGTGCTGCGCCCGGTCTCCTCCGAGGACGCCATGACGGCGGACTGGTCGCGCCTGCCGTACGACGTGCTGGCGAAGATCTCCACCCGGATCACCAACGAGGTCGCCGATGTGAACCGCGTGGTGCTGGACTGCACCAGCAAGCCGCCGGGCACCATCGAGTGGGAGTAGGCACTCCCCGCCGGCCCTGAACCGGCATTGAACGGCCGCGCCGTCGTTCCCGTACACAAGGGAGCGACGGCGCGGCCGTTCGCGGTGGCGGACCGGGGCACCGGGCGCCCGCCGGGTGGGATCTCCCACCGAAAGCGCTCACGAGCGTGCAGAATGCGGACCGGACCTGTCAGGTGATGGCGGGCCGTGAAGGAAGGTGTGAGGGATGTCGGAGGCCAGCAGCTCCGTGGCGACCAGCAGCTCCACGGCGGCGGGCGACTCCACGGTGACCGGCGCGGTGGCGGCGGGCGGCGGCAGGGCCGGGCGACTGGCCCAGCGCAAGGCGGCCGCCTCCCGGTACGCGCTGCTGCCGCTGCGGATCTTCCTGGGCGTCACCTTCGTCTACGCGGCGCTGGACAAGCTCGCCGACTCGCACTACCTGGCCGGCGCGGGCGACCCGGCGTCGTTCGTCTCGCAGACCCAGGCGGCCAAGGGCTCCAGCCCGATCTCGTTCCTGCTCGGAGCCGCGCTCGACGCGCCGACCCTGTTCGCGCTCGCCGTCGCCTTCGGCGAGCTGGCGGTCGGCCTCGGCACCCTGCTCGGCCTCTGGGGCCGGGTCGCGGCGCTCGGCGGCGCGCTGATCAACCTGAGCCTCTGGCTGACCGTCAGCTGGAACGTCTCGCCGTACTACCTCGGCAACGACCTGGCCTACCTGATGGCCTGGACCCCGCTGGTGCTGGCCGGCACCCCGTACCTCTCGCTGGACGGCTACCTGGCCCGGCGGGCCGCCCGGGACCGCGAGCGCGGGCTGCGCGAGCAGCACGTCCGGCGGCGGGCCCTGATGGACGGTGGGATCGCGGCCGTCGCGATCGGCGGCGCCGGGCTGCTCACCGGCTCGCTGACCGCCACCTTCGGCCGGGACAAGAAGGCCGTCGGCCCCTCGGCCGCGCCGGCGCCCGCCGGACCGCCCGTCTCGGTGGACGCCGCGAGCGTCCCGGTCGGCGGCTCGGCCCAGGTCAAGGACCCGGCCACCGGTGACGCGGTCTACATCGTCCAGCCCAAGGCCGGCCAGTACTGCGGGCTCTCCTCGATCTGCACGCACTCCGGCTGCGCGGTCGACGCGCCGAAGAACGGCCAGTTCTACTGCCCGTGCCACGGCTCCCGGTTCGACGCGGCCACCGGCGCGGTGGTCAACGGCCCGGCCACCAAGCCGCTGCCCCGGTACGGGGTCACCAAGGACGGCGACAAGCTGAACCTCGGGCCGCTGCAGAGCTGAGCTGCGCGGCCCCCGCCGGGGCGCGCCCGTCAGGGCGCGTCCTGGTCCCGCGGCTCCGGACGGCCGCGCCGCACCGCCGCCGCGACCGCCCCGGCCAGCCCGCCGACGCCGAGCACGATGAAGGTCACCGGGATGACGATCCGGCCGTTCACGGAGACGTCGTTGATCGCCGCCACCAGGTAGAGCACCGCGATCACGGTGAACAGGCCTCCCGCGATCAGCGAGAACAGGTCGAGCTGGTGCTTCCTCACGACTGGACCACCTTGATGTCGCCGAGCCCGACCCTCAGCGAGAGGACGAGCGTGCCCTTGGATGCCTGACCGTTCACCGGGTGCAGTTGGAAGCCGCGGGAGCTGTTGCCGCTGACCTCGTCCGACCCGGGCACCTTGACGTTGCCCAGCCCGACCTTGGTGTCCAGGCTCACCGTCACGTCCGGCGGCACCACCACGGTGAGCTGCCCCGCGCCGAGGTCGACGGTGCTGTGCAGGGTGGCACCGGCCGGGTCCAGCCCGCTGAGGTCCAGCCGGCCGTTGCCGAGTCCGAGCGTGTACCGGTCGTCCAGGTCGCCCGCCGAGACGACCGTCCAGTCGCGGTCGCCGACGGCGTTCCGGACCGAGAACGACGAGCCGTGGGTGAACGCCAGCGCCAGGGTGAGCAGCAGGCCCGGGACGACCAGCCGGCGGGCCCGGCCGAACTTGGCGCCCACCAGCAGGGTCAGCCCGACCACCAGCAGCGCGGTGGCCAGTACCGTGCCGGTCACCACCTCGGCGCCGCCGTGGGCGGAGGCCGACCAGACCGCGCTGGCCGCGCCGACCGCCAGGAGCAGCCCGATCAGGCCGAGCGGCGAGCGCTCGTGCCGGCGGTGCACCACCACCGGCCGCGGCGGCGCCGGGGCGGCCGGACCGCCCTTGCGCAGCGGGTCGCCCTCGGGCAGGTCGGGGCGCTGCCACCAGGGCTGCGCGGGGCCGCCGGGAGGAGGCGTGGCGGTTGCGCCGTACGGGTTGCGCTCGGGGTGGCGGGGGTCCCACAGGTAGCCGCTCGGGCCCGCGTGCGGGGTGTCGGCCGGCACCGTGCCGGATGCCCGCTCCCGGGCGTGCCGCTCGCGGGCCCGCTCGCCCTCGTCGGTGCGCGGCCAGGAGTGGTCGGCGGCCGGCTCGGCCTCGGGGAACCACCGGTCGTACGGGCCGTGCCGCCGGTCCCGGCCGCGCCGGCGCCCGCGCGGCCGGCCGTGGCGCCGCTCCGGGTCGTAGCGGACCGCCAGGAAGACCAGGGCCCCGAGCAGCAGCAGCGGGAACATGGTGTCCCCGTCGCCCATCGAGGCGAAGAAGACGCCGGTGCCGATCACGGTCAGCAGCACCGCGCCGATCGACTGGCCGTCCACCCGGCCGGTGAGCACCCGCTGGAGCTCGGTGCGGCCGCCCTTGCTGCCGCCCCGGCCGTCCGGGACCGGCTCGGTCGGGATGATCAGCCAGGCCAGCCCGTACAGGAAGAGCCCGAGGCCGCCGGAGAGGCAGAGCACGACCGTCACCACCCGGAAGACCACCGGGTCGATGTCCAGGTGCCGGCCCAGGCCGCCGCAGACCCCGGCCACCACGCGGTGGTGCTCGGTGCGGTTCAGCGGCGGGCGGTCGGGTGCCGGCGGGGCGCTCGTCCCGGTCTCCTGGATGCGGTGGTCCTCGGTCATGCCCACCATCCTGGTGGCTCCGGCGGCGCCGCCCAACCGGTGCGAGCCCTGTCCGTACCCTGACTTGTCCCTGAGAGGGATGGGGGCTCCACCCTGATGCGCCCGGGCACGCGTGCGTGGAACCATCGGTGCCGTGGCAGCACCCGGTACCGATCCCCGCCCCCTCGTCCCCGACCCCGCGTCGGCGGCCGTCGCCGACCCGGCCGTGCCCGGCAGCGAGCGCCCGCCGTACCGGCGGCTCTACCGGAGCCCCCAGGGCCGGATGCTCGGCGGCGTCGCGCACGGGCTCGCGGTGCACCTCGGGCTGCCGGTCGCCTGGGTCCGGGTCGCCTTCGTGCTGCTCTTCTTCGCGCAGGGGATCGGCGCACTGCTGTACGCGGCGTTCTGGTTCGTGGTGCCGATCGGCATCGGCGAGCCCGCGCAGCGCGGCGGCGCGCACTGGGTCTACGTCAACGGCGCCTTCGTGCCGGCCGGCTCCTGGCAGGCCTCCGGGGCGTCGGGGGCGGAGCTGAGCAAGGGTCGGCGCGGCTGGATCGGCCGGCTGCGCGAACTGCTGCAGCACGCGCTGCAGGGCGAGCCCGCCACGGCGGTGGCCGAGCCGGGCGGGGAGCCCGCCCCGGGGCGGGCCGGGCGGCGCCAGGGCGGTCTGGGGCAGCTCGCCGCGCTGGTCATGGTGGTGATCGGGCTGATCGCCCTGCTGAACGCGCTCGGCGTGCAGACCGCCCGGCCGTACACCTGGCCGCTGCTGGCGATCGGCGTCGGTGTCGCGCTGGTCTGGCGGCAGGCCGACGACTCCCGCTGGCAGCGCTGGTTCGGCCTGGAGGAGGGCGAGAAGCGGCGCGGGGCCTACACCCGGGTCGGCGGCGGTGTGCTGCTGGTGGTGGCCGGCACCATCGCCTTCCTCGCCATGCAGGGCAGCGGCTCCACGCTCGGCTCGGTGGTGGAGGCCTCGCTGGCGGTGCTGGCCGGCGTCCTGGTGCTGGTGGGCCCGTACGCGCTGCGGATGTGGCAGGACCTCGGCGCCGAGCGTACCGCCCGCATCCGCGCGCAGGAGCGCGCCGAGATCGCGGCCCACGTCCACGACTCGGTGCTGCACACCCTGACCCTGATCCAGCGCCGGGCCGAGGACCCGAAGGAGGTGCTGCGGCTCGCCCGCGCCCAGGAGCGCGAGCTGCGGCTCTGGCTCTACCGCCCGGAGGCGGTCGCCGAGGACGCGCCGGACACCATGGCGGAGAGCCTGCGCGCGGTGGTCGCCGAGGTCGAGGACCGGCACGGCGTCCCGGTCGAGCTGGTCGTGGTCGGCGACTGCCCGATGGACGAGCGGATCGCCGCGCAGATGCAGGCCGCGAGGGAGGCGACGGTCAACGCGGCCAAGTACGGTGGCGGGGGACCGGTCCAGGTCTACGCCGAGGTGGAGGGAGAGACGGTGTCGGTGTTCGTACGCGACCACGGCCCCGGCTTCGACCCCGACACGGTGCCCGAGGACCGGATGGGTGTCCGCGAGTCGATCATCGGCCGGATGAAGCGCAACGGCGGCACCGCACGGGTGCGGCCCGCGCCGGACGGCGGCACCGAGGTCGAGCTGGAGATGGAGAGAACGAATGACTGACGCAGCGCCGACGGGAGGGACCCCGGCCGAGGGCGGGGGGAGGGTCGCGCGGGTCGTACTGGTCGACGACCACCGGATGTTCCGGACGGGGGTGCGGGCCGAGATCGGGCGCACCGAGGTCACCGGCATCGACGTGGTCGGCGAGGCCGACGACGTGGAGTCGGCGGTCCGCGTGGTCGCCGAGACCAGGCCCGACGTGGTGCTGCTCGACGTCCACCTGCCGGGCGGCGGCGGGGTCGAGGTGCTGCGCCGCTCGGCCGGGCTGATGGGCGAGCAGGTGAAGTTCCTGGCGCTGTCCGTCTCGGACGCCGCCGAGGACGTCATCGGTGTGATCCGCGGCGGTGCCCGCGGCTACGTCACCAAGACGATCACCGGCACGGACCTGGTCAACGCCGTCTTCCGGATCGCCGACGGCGACGCGGTGTTCTCGCCGCGGCTGGCCGGCTTCGTGCTGGACGCCTTCGCCGCCACGGACACCCCGCCGGTGGACGAGGACCTCGACCGGCTGACCCAGCGCGAGCGCGAGGTGCTGCGGCTGATCGCGCGCGGCTACGCCTACAAGGAGATCGCGAAGCAGCTGTTCATCTCGGTGAAGACGGTGGAGAGCCACGTCTCGGCCGTGCTGCGCAAGCTCCAGCTGAGCAACCGGCACGAGCTGACCCGGTGGGCCACCGCCCGCCGCCTGGTCTGACGGCCCTCGCGACGCCGCTCGCGCCAGGGCCGACGGCCCTCGCGAGGCCGCCCGCCCGGCCCGGATTCCTCCGGGCCGGGCGGGCTTGTCAGTGCGGGGCCATAGACTCGGAGTGCCATGAGTAGCCTCTTTGACGACCTCCCGCTCCCCGGTTTCGAGGCCCCCGCCGCCGGGTCGAAGCAGCAGCCCGCCGCCGCCCCGACGGCGCAGGAGCCGCCGCCGTTCGAGGACGACGTCCCGTACGACGCGTACGAGGAGGCGATCCCCGAGGGGCTGTTCCAGACCGACCACGCGGCCCAGGCCGAGCGGGACGCCTTCTACCGCAACGGCGCCGCCCGCCCGGTGGTGGACCCGGCCCAGCTGCTGGAGGGGATGAACGACCCGCAGCGCGAGGCGGTCCTGCACGCGGGCTCGCCGCTGCTCATCGTGGCCGGCGCCGGCTCCGGCAAGACGCGCGTGCTGACCCACCGGATCGCCCACCTGCTGGGCGCCCGCGGGGTGCAGCCGGGCGAGATCCTGGCGATCACCTTCACCAACAAGGCGGCCGGCGAGATGCGCGAGCGCGTCGAGCAGCTGGTCGGGCCGCGGGCCCGGGCGATGTGGGTGTCCACCTTCCACAGCGCCTGCGTGCGGATCCTGCGCCGGGAGAGCAAGCTCCTCGGCTTCACGTCCTCGTTCTCGATCTACGACTCGGCCGACTCGCAGCGGCTGATGTCCCTGGTCTGCCGGGACCTCGACCTGGACCCGAAGCAGTTCCCGCCGAAGTCCTTCACGGCCAAGGTCAGCAACCTCAAGAACGAGCTGATCGACGAGGAGACGTACGCCGACCAGGCGGCCAACCCGATGGAGAAGAAGCTGGCCGAGGCCTACTTCCTCTACCAGCGGCGGCTGCGCGAGGCCAACGCGCTCGACTTCGACGACATCATCATGACGACGGTGAACCTGCTCCAGGCCTTCCCCGACGTCGCGGAGCACTACCGGCGGCGGTTCCGGCACATCCTGGTCGACGAGTACCAGGACACCAACCACGCCCAGTACATGCTGGTCCGGGAGCTCAGCGGGGGCTCCGCCGCGGCCGCGCCGAAGCGCACCGTGGACGGCGACTACGTGGACCCGGCCGCCGGACGGCTGGCCGAGGTGCCGCCGGCCGAGCTGTGCGTGGTGGGTGACGCGGACCAGTCGATCTACGCCTTCCGCGGTGCGACGATCCGCAACATCCTCCAGTTCGAGGAGGACTACCCGAACGCGACCACGATCCTGCTGGAGCAGAACTACCGCTCCACGCAGACCATCCTGAGCGCCGCCAACGCCGTCATCGAGCGGAACACCAGCCGCCGCGAGAAGAAGCTCTGGACGGCCGGCGACCACGGCGAGAAGGTCGTCGGCTACGTCGCGGACGACGAGCACGGCGAGGCCCAGTTCATCGCCGACGAGATCGACCGGCTGACCGACCGGGGCGAGGCCAAGCCCGGCGACGTCGCGATCTTCTACCGGACCAACGCCCAGTCCCGGGTGTTCGAGGAGGTGTTCATCCGGGTCGGCCTGCCGTACAAGGTGGTCGGCGGGGTGCGCTTCTACGAGCGCAAGGAGGTCCGGGACGTCCTGGCGTACCTGCGGGTGCTCTCCAACCCGGAGGACACCGTGCCGCTGCGCCGGATCCTCAACGTGCCCAAGCGCGGCATCGGCGAGCGGGCCGAGGCGATGATCGACGCGCTCGCCGGGCGCGAGCGGATCTCCTTCGCGCAGGCGCTCCAGCGGGTCGACGAGGCGTACGGCATGGCCGCCCGCTCGGCGAACGCGGTGAAGAAGTTCAACGCCCTGATGGCCGGGTTGCGACAGGTCGTCGAGTCGGGTGCCGGGCCCGCCGCGGTGCTGGAGGCGGTGCTGGAGGAGACGGGCTACCTCGCCGAGCTGCAGTCCTCCACGGACCCGCAGGACGAGACGCGGGTGGAGAACCTCCAGGAGCTGGCCTCCGTCGCCCTGGAGTACGAGCAGGACCCGGGCGAGCGGCCCGACGCGGGGGAGGACGACGCGCCGCCGGTCGGCTCGCTGGCCGACTTCCTGGAGCGGGTCGCGCTCGTCGCGGACTCGGACCAGATCCCGGACGAGGACGAGGAGGGCCGGGGCGTCATCACGATGATGACCCTGCACACCGCCAAGGGGCTGGAGTTCCCGGTGGTCTTCCTGACCGGCATGGAGGACGGCATCTTCCCGCACATGCGGGCGCTCAACCAGGTCAAGGAGCTGGAGGAGGAGCGCCGGCTCGCGTACGTCGGCCTCACCCGGGCGCGGGAGCGGCTCTACCTGACGCGTTCGGTGCTGCGCAGTGCCTGGGGGCAGCCCTCGTACAACCCGGCCTCGCGGTTCCTGGAGGAGATCCCGGACACGCTGGTGGAGTGGAAGCGGACGGGCGCGGCGTCGGTGCCGGCCTCGCGCGGGTACTCCTCGGGGTCGTCCTGGGGCGGGAAGTCCGCCGGTTCGGGCGGCTCCTCCCGGGGCGCGTCGCGCGGTGCGGCGGCGGCCGCCTCACCGAAGGCGGGCTGGGGGCAGTCGGCCCGGCGGGCCGGTACGGCGGTCGAGCGCGAGGTCGTGGCCCTGGCGGTGGGGGACCGCGTCACCCACGACACCTTCGGCCTGGGCACCGTGGTGGCCACCGCCGGTGTCGGCGACAAGGCGCAGGCCACGGTGGACTTCGGGACGGAGGGGCGTAAGCAGCTGCTGCTGCGGTACGCGCCGGTGGAGAAGCTGTAGGGCCCGGCGGCGCGGGCCCGGGGTCCCACCCGGGTCCGCGCCGCGCCGGGGTGCGCGCGACCGGCCCGGCGGGGCGGGGCCGGGGCGGGTGCGGCCCGGCGGGGCGCGGTCAGCGGGGGTCGACGCCCTGGGCGAGGAACCACGGCAGCGGGTCGACGGGGGCGCCGCCGCCGGCCGGGCGGATCTCGAAGTGCAGGTGCGGGCCGGTGCTGTTGCCGCTGCTGCCGACGAAGGCGATGACGTCGCCCGCCTTCACGGTCCCCTTGCGGATCTTGTACGACCGCAGATGGCAGTACCAGGCCTCGGTGCCGTCGGCCATCTTCAGTATCGACATGTAGCCGTACGACGGGTTCCACTGCGTGCGGATGACGCCGTCCGTGACCGCCATGACCTGGGTGCCGCCGTCGACGGGGAAGTCGATGCCGGTGTGGCGGGCCGCCCAGTGCGTGCCGGACGCGCCGAACATCTCGCCGAGCCCGCGCTGGGCGACCGGGAGGATGACCTTCGGGAGCTCGGGCTCCGGCGCCGGGGCCGGAGCGGCGAGCGCCGTCCCGCCCGCCGGGCCGGCGGGCTGGGTGCCGGAGAGCGGAGCCCGGGCGTCGCCGCGGGATGCCTGGTCGGCCTCGCCCGCGGCGAGGACCTGCTGGGCGGCGGCCCTGGCGGGCGCGGTGTCCGGGGCCTCGGCGGCCTGCTCGGGGGCCCGGCCGGCCGCCTGCGCACGCTGCTGGTCGGCCTCGCCCTGGACGGTCGCGGCGGCTGCCCCGGCCACTCCGAGGGCGGCCATCGACGGCAGCGCGACGCGCAGCAGGGCGGTCCGGGTGGCGGCCTTGGCGGCGCCGCGGCGCTGGGCGCGCGACTGCTCGCGGGCGGCCACCCGCAGCTCCGCACGGGTCGGGCGGGCGGCTGCGTCGGGAGCCATCGGGGGCTGCCTCCTCGGTGGACCTCGGGCACATCGTCGGGCGAGGGGAAGGGCGAGGGGAGGGACGGACGGAAAGGCGAGGGGAAAACAGCCGAGACTGTAGCCGTAACGCCGGGATCCGGACAAAAGTCCGTATGTCAAGAGGGGAGTTGGCGGCCTGCGGACGGAGCCGTCGGGGTATACCCGTCGGTAGCAAGGGGTGGGCCTGTGATTTTGCCCTCCTCTTGAGGGGCGGCACGGTCAGTCCGCCCGGGTGACGCTAACCTCCCCTCAGGTTGTTATTGCTGGTTAACCGCGCCCGTGCCCGACGAGGTCCGGTGGGTGGTGGACGACGAAGTCCAGGAGGCAGTGATGGGTGTGTCAGGCCCGATCCGTGTGGTGGTCGCCAAGCCCGGGCTCGACGGTCACGACCGCGGCGCCAAGGTCATCGCGCGTGCCCTGCGTGATGCCGGTATGGAGGTCATCTACACCGGCCTGCACCAGACGCCCGAGCAGATCGTCGACACCGCGATCCAGGAGGACGCGGACGGCATCGGGCTGTCGGTCCTCTCCGGGGCGCACATGACGCTCTGCGCGCGGGTGCTGGAGCTGCTGCGGGAGCGCGAGGCGGAGGACATCAAGGTCTTCTGCGGCGGCATCATCCCGGAAGAGGACATCGTCGAGCTCAAGGCGATGGGCGTCGCGGACATCTTCACGCCGGGGACGCCGACCCGGGACGTGGTGGCCTGGGTCGAGGCGAACCTGCGGGCCGCGAGCTGACCCCTCGGGCGGAGGTGTTCCGCGGGGCGCGCGCCTGCCGGGTACGCGCCCGCCTGCCGTTGCGCCCGCTGCGGGCGAGCGCCTGCTTCGACCGTGTGCCAGCCGGGTGCGTGCCCGAGGGGTGCGCGCCGGTGGGGTGCGCCTGCCGAGTGCTGGGCCGGGCCGGTGCGGGACACCCCCGTACCGGCCCGGCCGCGTTCCGGCGCGGGCGGTCAGGCGCCGAGTTCGGCGAGCATCGCCTCCCGGAAGCGCAGGGTGCCGGCCAGCCGGGAGAAGGTCTCGGCCCAGGCGCCGGCGGGCGCCGCCTCGGCGGCCAACTCCTCGACGGCGGTGGCCGTTGCGGGGGAGAGCGCGCGCTCCGTCATACCGAGCACCCCGCTGTGGCTCCACGGGTACGCCCCGGAGGCGGCCGCCCGGGCGAGCGCCGCGACGACGGCGGTGGACAGCGGCGGGGTCCACGGAGCCGCGCAGGCCCCGAGCAGTTGGAAGGCCTCGCCGAGGCCGTGCACCTCGATGAACGCGGCCGTCCAGACGGCGCGTTCGGCGGGCGGGAGGACGGCGAGCAGCTTGGCGGGGGCTCCGGTGCCCCGGGGGGCACGGGCGGCACGGCCGCCGCGGGACCCCGGTGCGGGGGCCGGGGCGGGACCCAGCAACGCCCGTGCCCAGTCGGCGTCCTGCTGGCGGACGGCGGCCCTGGCCCAGGCCTCGCGCAGGTCGTCGGCCCAGCTGCTGTCGCTCTCGTCGAGGCTGTCGCCCACCCGGAGCCCGAGCAGCCGGCCCGGCGTCAGACCGGTGGACTCCGGCCACAGCGAGAGCGGCGTGGCGGCGATCACCTCGCCGAACCACCAGGCCCGCTCGCCGCGCCCGGTAGGCGACTTGAGTGGTATGCCGTCGCGCTGCATCGCGGTGTCGCACTCGGTGGGCGGGGTGACGAGCAGGTGCGTGCCGCGCTCGGAGAGGCGGACGGCGGCCCGGGCGCGCTCGGCCATCCGGTGGGCGAGCGTGGAGCCGGGGAGGGTGGAGAGCAACTCGGCGGCGGTGGCCCGGACGTTCTTGCTGCGATCGCCCAACGCGGCTTCGAGGAAGGGCTCGTCGGCGAGCGAGAGGCCGTCCTGGAGGGCGTCCAGGAAGAGCAGCCGGTCCTCGGCGCGCTCGGTGGGCCAGGTGCTCACCAGCAGGGCGAGGCCGGCGGCGGGGTCGCTCCGGCGCAGTGCGGTCAGATGGGTGACGCGCTCGGCGAAGAGCCCCTCGTGCCAGAGGTGGTGGTCCCCGGGAGCGGCGGCCGCCGCTCCATCGGGTCCGTCCGGTCCATCGGGCGCGGCCGTGCCGGCGGGCGCGTCGGTGGTGGTGCGGAGGACGAAGCGCCAGTCGGCGTTCCGGGCGGCGAGCCAGCGGCCCAGGGGGCCGGCCAGCGCCACGGCGTCGGGGCGCAGCTCGGTCCGGCCGCGGGCGGCGTCCAGCAGGGCAGGTACGGCGGCGGCGGGTGGGCGGAAGCCCCGGGCGCGGGCGGTGGCGAGCCACTGCGGGAGCAGTTCGGTGAGGTTGGCGAGGGTGCCGGGGGATCCGGCGCCCCGGCTGCCGAGCAGGAGGGTGAGCCGGCGGGCCGCGGGGGTGGGCAGTTCGGGCCGGTGGTCCTCGGGGGCGGGGGCGGCGAGCAGGGCGGTGACGGCCTCGCCGGCGGGGGCCGGGCGGGCTCCGGCGCGGCGGCGGACGGTCTCCAGGGCGGCGAGTTCGAGCAGCGCGGTGGCCGGGTCGGTGCGGTCGACGGCCAGGTGGGCGACGGAGTCACCGGCGGCCGGGGGCAGCAGGGGGCGGCGGTCGGTGCCGAGGAGGGCGGTGGTGTGGAGGGACTCCCAGGGGTCGGTCGGGGTCGGGGCGGTGGGCGGCACGCGGGGCTCCTGCGGGTCGGTGGGTGCTGGTCGGAGGCTCTCGGGCGGGTGGGGCGCCGGGGCCCGCGGCGGGCCCGTGGGCCGCGCGGGCCGGTCCCCGCTTCGGCGCCTACCCGGTGGTGAGGTCGATCGGGCGGTGGTCCGCGCCCCAGGCGGTGACCGGGGCGAAACCGTGGTGGCCCTGCTCACCGAAGACGGTGAGGGGGCGGCCGGTGGAGACGGCCGCGAGGCGCCAGAGGGCCGCTTCGGGGGTGGCACCGCGGTGGACCGGGAGCGTGTGCCGGCCGTCGGTGAGCTGCCAGCCGTCGGGGGTGAGGACCGGGACGACGCCGGTCAGGACGGCCGGCCAGGCGTCGAGCCAGGGATCGTCCGCGACGGCGTCGCCGTAGGCGGCGACCGTTTCGGCGGGGGTGAGCCCGGGCGGCGGGGCGGCGGGGCCCTGGCCGGGGGCGTCGTAGCGGGTGCCGAGGGCGGCGCGCAGGGGGCGGGCCCCGGGGTGGAAGGCGAGTTCGGCCTCCAGCAGGTGGCCGGTGGGGAGGGCGAGGTCGGGGGCCCGGCCGGGGCGGCCGAAGGCGAGGAGCAGGGCGGCCCGGCCGGTCTTCGCGCCGCGCAGCCAGAGCCGGCGGGTGGTGAGGCGTTCGTCCGCTGCGCCGTCCAGCGGGGAGGTGCGGCTGCCGAGGACGTACCAGCGGTCGCGGACGGTGGGGCCGGCCAGTACCTCGGCGGCGTCGGTGGTGTAGCCGACCCGGGCCCGGACGGTGGCGGCCAGCGGGGCGGGCAGGTCGTCGATCCGGGTGGCGGCGGTGGCGAGCAGATGGAGCATGGCGTACTCCTCCAGGAGGTCGGGCCCGGTGACGGCGTCGAGTTCGCGGACGCGGGTGGCGAGGCCGGGGGCCTGGGCGTCGACCATCCGGGCGGCGACCTCCTCCCAGGGGCCGGCGGCGGACGGGTCCGCGAGGCCGTGGCGGACCCGGTCGGCCAGCCGCAGACGCAGCTCACCGGCGCCGGCGGCCACCCGGGCGTGGCGCTTCTCGGCCCGGCGGAGGGCGGCGGCCGGGTCGGCCGCGGCGGTGGCGCCGGTCGCCCGCCGCTCGGCGCGGTCGCGGCGCTCGGCCAGCCAGTCGGACGCCCAGTCGGAAGGCTCGCCGGCCGGGACGGCCTCGGGGGTGCCGCTCCAGAGCAGCAGCAGCCCGAGCGCGTGCTTGCAGGGGAACTTCCGGCTCGGGCAGGTGCACGAGTAGGCGGGCGTGGCCAGCTCGACGGCGGTGCGGTAGGGCGTCCGGCCGCTGCCCCTGCACTCGCCCCAGAGCGCGGCGCCGTCGGTGCCCGTGGCCGACCAGGGCGCGGGCGAGGAGAGCTTGCCCGCGGCCTTCTGCGAGCTCGCGTCGGGTGCCAGGGACAGGACGTGTTCGGTGCTCCAGCGTTCCTCCATGCCGACGACGGTAGGCGGAGGGACTGACAGGCCGGGTGGTCGAACTGAGGTCCGGTCAGGATTGTCAGTGGTCCGGTGCAGGGTGGTTCCCACAGGCCGGGACGCCGACCTGGCTCCCCCCGATCACCTCGCCGCCCGCCACCGGTGTGTCCGGCGGCCGACCCGAAGGAGCCCCCTGATGACCGACGTTCTGCGGCAGCACGCGGAGGACGCCTTCGCGGCGGAACTGGCCGCGCTGGCCGCGCAGGACGACCGCCCGCGTCCCGAGCGCTGGAAGCTCTCGCCGTGGGCCGTCGCCACCTATCTGCTCGGTGGCGAGCTGCCGGACGGCACCGTGGTCACCCCCAAGTACATCGGCCCGCGGCGGATCGTCGAGGTCGCCGTGACGACGCTGGCCACGGACCGGGCGCTGCTGCTGCTCGGCGTGCCCGGCACCGCGAAGACCTGGGTGTCGGAGCACCTCGCGGCGGCGATCAGCGGCGATTCGACCCTGCTGGTCCAGGGGACGGCCGGTACGCCGGAGGAGGCCGTCCGGTACGGCTGGAACTACGCCCAGCTGCTGACCAACGGTCCGAGCCGGGCGGCGCTGGTGCCCTCGCCGCTGATGCGGGCGATGGCGGACGGGAAGATCGCCCGGGTCGAGGAGCTGACCCGGATCCCGGCGGACGTCCAGGACAGTCTGATCACCATCCTGTCGGAGAAGACGCTGCCGATACCGGAGTTGGGCGGCGAGACGCAGGCCGTGCGCGGGTTCAACCTGATCGCCACGGCGAACGACCGGGACCGCGGCGTCAACGAGCTGTCGAGCGCCCTGCGCCGACGGTTCAACACCGTGGTGCTGCCGCTCCCCGGCTCGCTGGAGGAGGAGGTGGACATCGTCACCCGGCGGGTCGACCAGCTCGGGCGCTCGCTGGAACTCGCGCCACTGCCCGGTGGAGCCGAGGAGATCAGGCGGGTGGTGACGGTCTTCCGGGAGCTGCGGGCCGGCCTTACGGTGGACGGCCGGACGAAGGTGAAGACGCCGAGCGGCACGCTGTCGACGGCCGAGGCCATCTCGGTGGTGACCAACGGTCTGGCGCTGGCCACCCACTTCGGGGACGGCGTGCTGCGGGCCGGCGACGTCACGGCCGGCATCCTCGGCGCCGTCGTCCGGGATCCGGTGGCGGACCAGGTGGTCTGGCGCGAGTACGTCGAGGGCGTGCTGCGCGAGCGGGACGGCTGGAAGGACTTCTACCGCGCCGCCCGGGAGAACGCCCGCTGACGCCATGGCAGTTCATGGCGGTTCAAGGCAGTTCGCGGCAGTTCAAGGCGGTCCAAGGCAGTTCAGAGCAGTGCTGAGCAGTTCGATTCAGTCCGAGTCAGTTCGAGGCACGAGGAGGGAGGGCGCGATGAGCGCGGAGGTGACGCTGCTGGGCGTACGGCACCACGGTCCCGGCTCGGCCCGCGCGGTGGCCGCCGCACTGGAGCAGTTGCGGCCGGACGCGGTGCTGATCGAGGGCCCGCCGGAGGCCGATCCGATCGTCGGGCTGGCGGCCGAGAAGGACATGGTGCCACCGGTCGCCCTGCTCGCCCACGTCGTGGACGACCCGGCCAGGGCCGCGTTCTGGCCCTATGCCGAGTTCTCCCCGGAGTGGGTGGCGATCCGGTACGGACTCGACGCCGGTGTACCGGTCCGCTTCATCGACCTCCCGGCGGCCTACGGCCTCGCCGAGGAGCGGGAGCAGCCGGAGGAGCCGGACCGGGCAGCGGAGCCGGAGCGGGCGGCGGACCCGATCGGGATGCTCGCCGAGGCCGCCGGCAGCGACGACCCGGAGCGCTGGTGGGAGGACGTGATCGAGCACCGCTCGCCCGGTACCGACGCGCTGGCCCCGTTCGCCGCGGTCGCCGAGGCGATGGCGGCGCTGCGCGAGGACGTCGCGCCCGGCGGGCCCGTCCGGCGCGACGACCTGCGGGAGGCGTACATGCGCCAGCAGATCCGGGCCGCCAAGCGGGCCGGGCACCGGCGGATCGCCGTGGTCTGCGGGGCGTTCCACGTCCCGGCGCTGGCCGTGCTGCCGACCGTCGCGCACGACCGGGCGGTGCTGGCCGGCCTGCCGAAGAAGGTGCGCACCGACATCACCTGGGTGCCGTGGACGCACCGCCGGCTCTCCCAGCAGAGCGGTTACGGCGCCGGGATCGTCTCGCCGGGCTGGTACCACCACCTGTTCACCACCACGGGTGATCCGGTGCCGCTCTGGTTGACCAGGGCCGCCGACCTGCTGCGGGCCGAGGACCACCCGGTCTCCTCGGCGCACGTGATCGAGGCCGTCCGGCTGGCCCGGACGCTGGCGGTGATGCGCGGCCGCCCGCTCGCCGGCCTGACCGAGACCCTGGACGCCGTCCGCTCGGTGATGTGCGACGGCTCGGACGTCGCACTGGCGCTGGTGCACGACCGCCTGGTCACCGGGGACGTCCTCGGCGGGGTGCCGGACGGCGCTCCGGCGGTGCCGTTGCAGCGGGACCTGACCCGGCTGCAGCGCTCGTTGCGGCTGAAGCCGGCGGTCGAGCCGCGGGAGTTGGACCTGGACCTGCGCAAGGAGAACGACGCGGCCCGCTCCCGGCTGCTGCACCGGCTGCGGCTGCTCGGCATCGACTGGGGCGTGCCGAGCCGCTCCGCCGTCACCTCGACGGGCACCTTCCGGGAGAGCTGGCGGCTCTGCTGGCAACCCGAGTTCGCCGTCCGGATCGCCGAGGCCGCCCAGTGGGGCACCACCGTCGAGGAGGCGGCGACCGGCCGGGCGGTCGGCGCGGCGCGGGCCGCGGTGGAGCTCGCCGAGCTGACCGCCCTGGTCGAGACCTGCCTGCTGGCCGGGCTGGCCGACGCGCTGCCCGCCGTGATGCGGATCCTCGCCGACTGCGCCGCGCTCGACACCGACGTCGCCCAGCTGGCCGGGGCGCTGCCGGCGCTGGTCCGCGCGCTGCGCTACGGCGACGTCCGCGGCACCGACCACCGTGCGCTCGGCGAGGTCGCGACGGGCCTCGCCGACCGGATCTGCGTCGGGCTGCCGCCCGCCTGCACCGGGCTGGACGCGGCCGGCGCGGAGGCGGTGCGCGGCCGGCTCGACGAGGTGCACGGCGCGATCGGCCTGCTGGAGGCGGGCGGCGGGCTCGCCGACCGGTGGGCCGGGACGCTGCGGGCGCTCGCCCGCCGCGAACCGGTCGGCGGTCCGGCCACGGGCGTGCCCGGCCTGCTGCGCGGGCGCGCCGTCCGGCTGCTGCTGGACGACGGACGGCTCGACTCCGAGGAGGCCGGCCGCCGGATGGGCCTCGTCCTCTCGGCGGCCAACGCCCCGGCGGACGCGGCAGGCTGGGTGGAGGGCTTCCTCAGCGGCGGCGGCGCCCTGCTGCTGCACGATCCCCGGCTGCTCGGCCTGCTCGACGGGTGGCTGACGGCGGTGCCGGCCGAGGTCTTCACCGATGTGCTGCCGCTCCTGCGCCGCACCTTCTCCGCGCTGGAGGCGGGCGTCCGCACCACCGTCGGCAGCAGGGTCGCGGCCGGTCCGCTGGGC
This sequence comes from Kitasatospora sp. NPDC005748, assembly GCF_040630735.1. Taxonomy (NCBI): domain Bacteria; kingdom Bacillati; phylum Actinomycetota; class Actinomycetes; order Kitasatosporales; family Streptomycetaceae; genus Kitasatospora; species Kitasatospora sp. NPDC005748. Next base: position 118,264 of record NZ_JBEXYD010000008.1, on the reverse strand, counting down.
ACCGAGCCGGTGGCGGCGGCGGGCACGGGCCCCGAGCTGGATCCGGCCCGCGCCGACGCGGCGCTGCCCGTGGTCGCCCTGCTGCTCGGCCTGCCCGGCTGCCCGGTCCACCCCGCGGGGCCGCCGCGGATCCCCCGACAGGCCGAGGGCCGTGACACCTGACCCCGCACCCGACGCGCCCGACGCGACGCCCCCGACGCGATGCACCCGCACCCGACGACGCACCTGACCCGATGGACCGGAAGGAGCACCCGATGGCAGAGGCCACCACCCCCGCCGCTCCCGTCACCCTCGCCGCCGAGGAGCGGCTGCGCCGCTGGCGGCTGGTGCTCGGCGGCGAGGCGGACGGCACCGGCAGCGCGCTGCGCGGCCGGGACGCCGCGATGGACGGCGCGCTCGCCGCGCTGTACCGGGGCACGCCGCAGGAGGGCCGGGCCGGGCGGTCCGGCCGGCGCACCGCGGGGCTGGGCGGTTCGGCGCCGCAGGTGGCCCGGTGGCTCGGGGACATCCGCGAGTACTTCCCCACCAGCGTCGTCCAGCTGATGCAGCAGGACGCCATCACCCGCCTCGGCCTGGACCGCCTGCTGCTGGAGCCGGAGATGCTGGAGGCCGTCGAGCCCGACGTCCACCTGGTCGCCACCCTGCTCTCGTTGAAGCACGCGCTGCCCGAGACCACCCGGGAGAGCGCCCGTGCGGTGGTCGGCAAGGTGGTCGCCGAGCTGGAGCGCCGGCTCGCCGACCGCACCCGGGCCACCCTGGGCGGCGCGCTGGACCGCAGCGCCCGGGTGAACCGCCCGCGCCACCGCGACATCGACTGGGACCGCACCATCCGGGCCAACCTGAAGAACTACCTGCCCGAGCACGGCACCGTCGTCCCCGAGCGGCTGGTCGGCTACGCCCGGGCGCAGCGCGCGGTGAAGAAGGACGTCATCCTCTGCATCGACCAGTCCGGCTCGATGGCCCCCTCGGTGGTGCACTCGGCGGTGTTCGGCGCGGTGCTGGCCTCGATGAGGACGCTGGACACCCGGCTGGTGGTCTTCGACACCTCGGTGGTCGACCTCACCGAGCAGCTCGGCGACCCGGTGGACGTCCTGTTCGCGACCCGGCTCGGCGGCGGCACCGACATCAACCGCGCGCTGGCCTACTGCCAGTCGAGGATCACCCGCCCGTCCGAGACCGTCGTGGTGCTGATCAGCGACCTCTACGAGGGCGGCATCCGGAACGAGATGCTCAAGCGGGTGGCGGCGATGAAGGCGGCCGGCGTCCAGTTCGTCGCGCTGCTCGCGCTCTCCGACGAAGGGGCGCCCGCGTACGACCACGCGCACGCGGCCGCCCTGGCCACGCTCGGCGCCCCCGCGTTCGCCTGCACGCCGGACGCGTTCCCGGACGTCATGGCGGCGGCGATCGAGAAGCGGCCGATCCCCGTCCCGCCGCAGGGCGGGTAGCGACCGGGTGCGCGGGTTCACCCGGACGAGCGAACCCGGGCCCGGCCGCACCGCTGATCTGCGCACCTGCTGAGCAGGGCGCGCGGCAGCCGGTCGGGGCCTGGCTGTGACGGTTCTCACCCAAGCCGGGCCGGTCCCGGGCGAAACACGCCTGCCGTCCGGGGATAACCTGCCAGACGGACGTGACGCGCGTGTTGATTGACGTGTGCGCCCGTGGCTGTGTGGGCCGCAAGGCCGTACCTCTGCGTACCCGCACCGCCCCGACGACCCGCAGCGAAGATCCTGCCGTGGCACGCTCGTAGAGACACAATCCGCGACCACGAACAAGGACAAACACGTGGACCTGTTCGAGTACCAGGCGAGGGACCTCTTCGCCAAGCACGGGGTTCCCGTGCTTGACGGTGATGTCATCGAGACCGCCGCAGACGCTGCCGCCATCGCGGAGCGCTTCGGCGGCCGCGCCGTCGTCAAGGCTCAGGTGAAGGTGGGCGGCCGAGGCAAGGCCGGTGGCGTGAAGCTCGCCGCCGACCCGGCGGACGCCGTCGCCAAGGCCGAGGCGATCCTCGGGATGGACATCAAGGGCCACACCGTTCACAAGGTGATGCTGGCCCAGACGGCGGACATCAAGGAGGAGTACTACGTCTCCTTCCTGCTGGACCGCACCAACCGCACCTTCCTGGCCATGGCCAGCGTGGAGGGCGGTGTGGAGATCGAGGTCGTCGCGGAGGAGAACCCCGAGGCGCTCGCCAAGATCCCGGTCGACGCCAACGAGGGCTGCACCCCGGAGAAGGCCGCCGAGATCGTCGCCGCCGCGAAGTTCCCGGCGGAGATCGCGGACCAGGTCGCCGATGTCCTGCAGAAGCTCTGGGTCGTCTTCATCAAGGAGGACGCCCTCCTCGTCGAGGTCAACCCGCTGATCAAGTCCGGCGACGGCAAGATCATCGCGCTCGACGGCAAGGTCTCCCTGGACGAGAACGCCGAGTTCCGCCAGCCCGAGCACGAGGCGCTCGAGGACAAGGCCGCCGCCAACCCGCTGGAGGCGGCGGCGAAGGCCAAGGGCCTGAACTACGTCAAGCTCGACGGCCAGGTCGGCATCATCGGCAACGGCGCGGGTCTCGTCATGAGCACCCTCGACGTGGTCGCCTACGCGGGCGAGAGCCACGGTGGCGTCAAGCCCGCCAACTTCCTCGACATCGGTGGCGGCGCGTCCGCCGAGGTCATGGCGAACGGCCTGGAGATCATCCTGGGCGACCCCGACGTCAAGTCGGTCTTCGTCAACGTCTTCGGTGGCATCACCGCGTGCGACGCCGTCGCGAACGGCATCGTGCAGGCTCTGGCCCTGCTGGAGTCCAAGGGCGAGAACGTCTCCAAGCCGCTGGTCGTCCGCCTGGACGGCAACAACGCCGAGCTTGGTCGCAAGATCCTCGACGACGCCAACCACCCGCTGGTGCAGCGCGTCGACACCATGGACGGCGCCGCCGACCGTGCCGCCGAGCTGGCCAACAAGTAAGGAAGGGGACTTAACACCATGGCTATCTTCCTTACCAAGGACAGCAAGGTCATCGTCCAGGGCATGACCGGCTCCGAGGGCATGAAGCACACCCGCCGCATGCTCGCCTCGGGCACCCAGATCGTCGGTGGCGTGAACCCGCGCAAGGCCGGCACCACGGTCGACGTCGACGGCACCGACGTGCCCGTCTTCGGCTCCGTCGCCGAGGCCATCGAGAAGACCGGTGCCGACGTCACCGTCATCTTCGTGCCGCCGAAGTTCACCAAGGACGCCGTCGTCGAGGCCATCGACGCCGAGATCGGCCTCGCGGTCGTCATCACCGAGGGTGTCCCGGTCCACGACTCGGCCGCCTTCTGGGCGTACGCGGGCTCGAAGGGCAACAAGACCCGGATCATCGGCCCGAACTGCCCGGGCCTGATCAGCCCCGGACAGTCCAACGCCGGCATCATCCCGGCGGACATCACCCAGGCCGGCAAGATCGGCCTGGTGTCGAAGTCCGGCACCCTGACCTACCAGCTCATGTACGAGCTGCGGGACATCGGCTTCTCCTCGGCCGTGGGCATCGGCGGTGACCCGGTCATCGGGACCACCCACATCGACGCTCTCAAGGCCTTCCAGGAGGACCCGGAGACCGAGCTCATCGTCATGATCGGTGAGATCGGTGGCGACGCCGAGGAGCGTGCCGCGGCCTACATCGCCGAGCACGTCACCAAGCCGGTCGTCGGCTACGTCGCGGGCTTCACCGCCCCCGAGGGCAAGACCATGGGCCACGCCGGCGCCATCGTCTCCGGCTCCTCGGGCACCGCGCAGGCGAAGAAGGAGGCCCTGGAGGCCGCCGGCGTCAAGGTCGGCAAGACGCCGTCCGAGACCGCCCGCCTGGCGCGCGAGCTGATCAACGGCTGACGCTCGCCCCGCGCATCGAGCGCCCCGTCCGGATCTCCGGGCGGGGCGCTCGCCGTTGTGGCGGGGCCTGCGGCCGGGAGAGCGGCGGCCCTACCGCGCGCCGATCCGGCCGCGGCTCCGGCCGTCGCCGGTGAGGTGTGGCCAGTCGCCCAGTCGCCCAGTCGCCCAGTCGCCCGTCGCCCCGGCGTCCGACCTGGCCCGGGTCGGACGCCGGGGACTCCGTCGGCGGGCCGCTCAGCGGTCCGCCGGGCAGGGGAGGAGCGACCAGCGGGTGCAGGCCGCCGGCCCGCCCGCCGAGCCGGGCGGGGGCAGGGCCGCCGCGGCGCGCGCGGCGGCCGGCAGCTCCCACAGCGGCGCCCGGGGCGGCGGCGGGTCCGCCACGACCGGCTCGACCCCGGGCGTCGGACTGCACCAGAGGCTGCGGATGCCCGTCGGCGGACCGTCCGGGACGAGCGGCACGGCGGAGCCGTTGACCGCGCCGCAGACCGCCTGCTTCGGCGGCTCGGGGGCCCGGTGGAACAGCGACCCCGGGCCGCTGCCGGCCAGTGTCGCCGCCGCCGCGCCGCCGACCGCCACCGTGATCAGCACCGCCGCCCCGGTCCGGGTGGCGTTCGCCAGCCGGTGCCTGGCGCGCAGCACCGGCACCGGAGGCCGTTGCGGCTCCGGGCAGCCGCGGACGGCGGCCCGGTGCAGCAGTCCGGCGAGCCCGTCGGCGAAACCCTCGGCGGCCGGATCGGGCCCGACCAGGTCCGGTACCCACTCCGCCAACGCCGCCCGGGCGGCCCACACCCGGCCCTCGGCGGCCGCCACGGTCGACTCCACCTCGACGGCCACGGCGGCGGCGGGCAGGCCCAGGCCGTCGTGCAGCACCAGCGCCCGGCGCTGCGGGCGGGAGAGCCGCCTGAGCGCCTTGAGCAGTGCGCGGTCCCGGTCGGTGAGCCGGTCGTGGTCCGGCAGTACGGCCTGCGACTCGTCGGCCGGGCGGACCTTGATCCGCCGGTGCGGCAGCCGCCAGACGTGCGTCCGCCGCGGACCGCCCCGGTGCCACGGCGAGAGCGCCGCCTCACAGGCCCGCGCCCGCACCCAGCCCTCCGGATCGGCCCCGGCCGCCACCTCGTCCCAGTGGCGGCGCGCCTCGCCGAAGGCCAGCCGCACGCAGTGCACGGCGCGGTGCTTGCAGGAGGTGAGCAGGAAGACCTGTTGGACCAGGCGGGTGTGGGCGGCCTCGTACAGCTCCTCGAAGGACGGTACGGGTACGGCGTCCAGGGGCTCCGCGGTCGCACCTGCCGCGTTCGCGGCGGCCAGCGCGGCGGCGGCGGGCCTGTGGTCGTTCGGCTCGGGGGCGCTCCCGCCGTCGGTGCGAGGCGACCCGGCGGGTGCGGGGCCCTCGGCGGGGTTCGTCCGGGCGGGCGGCTTCGCGGCGGTGCCGGCCGGCCTGCCGCCGTTCGGCCGGGACGGTGCGCCTGACGCCGGTCCGGTCCGGGGGGCGGTGCGGCCGTCGGTGCGGGGCGTCCCGGCGGCGGCGGGGGTGTTCACCGCGCCGGTGGCCGGGGCGTCGGGTGTGCCGTCGTCGGTGCGGGGCGTCCCGGAGGCGGCGGGGGTGTGCGCGGCGCCGGCCTTGCCGCCGTTCGGCCGGGGTGTCCCGGGGCGCGTGGGGTTCGGGTCGGCGGCGGGTCGCGGCGCGGGGGCCTCCTCCCCGGGGCGCGGGGCTCCGTGGGAGGCGGCGTCGCCCGGGCCGGTCGGCCGGGCCTCGGTGTGCCCGCGCCGTTCCCGCCCGGCCGGTTGCTCCACCGGGGTGCCGGGCCCCGGCGTGTCCGGCGGGCCCGCCGGACCGCCGGAGGCGCCCTGAGCGGGGCTCAGCAGTGCGGCGAAGGCGACGATCTCGGCGTGGGTCCGCGTGCCGAGCTTGCGCATGGCCCGGTGCTGGTAGCTGCGTGCGGTGGCCGGGGTGACGCCGAGCGCCGCCGCCGACTGGGCGAGGTCCCGGCCCGCCGCGAGGTGGGCGAGGGCCTGGGCTTCACGCGGCGTCAACTGCCGCAGCAGCCGGAGCGCCTCGCTCTGCCCTACGGCCGGCCCGTTCGCCTCGGTGGCCCGGCCGGGCCCGGCGGCACCGGCGGCACCCGCAGCACCTGCGGCGGCCTGCGCCCCCCGGCCCCGTTCGGTCCGGCCCTTTCCGGGGCGTTCCTTCCCGGGGCGTCCCTGGGGTGCCGGGGGGTCGGCGGACCCGGCGGTCCGGGCGGGGTGGTTGGCGGCGGCGTCGGCCGGGCGCTCGGCGGTCGGCGGCGTGGTCATCAGACGCTCCGGGCCGGAGCGGGGGCGACGGCATGAGGGCAGGGTCTGAAAATGCGCATAAGCCAATAATCTGGGACACGACGGTGGTTTGCCTCTTCACGGAGCATGGCGAGTCGCCTTGGCACCATGAGGCGCATGACGCAGCTGATGGGCCGTCCGATCCTGGAAGTGCCGGGCGAGCTGGGCGCCAGACCCGTCCTGGCCGACGTGCTCACCGGGGTGCGGACGGCGCTGCTCGGCCTGGCGGTGGTCGCCGTCCCGGTCCTCGGGCTCTGGGTGGTGACCCCGTACGCGGACGACGGCGCGGCCGGCGCCGTCCGGCTGGCCGGGGCGCTCTGGCTGCTCGGGCACGGCGCGCCGGTGCTCCGCGGCGCCCTGGACGCCCCGCTGACCGTAACTCCGCTGCTGCTCGGCCTGCTGGCGGTGGGCCAGCTCCACCGCGCGGGTGCCCGGGCGGCGGCCCGGCGCCGGCTGCGGCCGCGCTGGAGCGGCCCGTTGGCGGTGTGGTCCGGCTACTGCGCGGTCGCCGTGGTGGTGGTCGCGCAGTGTTCGGGCGCGGGCCTGTTCCGCGCGCGGGTGCTGCCGGACGTCCTGGTGGTGGCGCTGGTGGCGGCCGTCGCGACGGCCGCCGGCGCCCGGGGGACCGGGGCGCCCTCGCCGAGGTCCGGGCCGGCGTCCTGGCCGGCCTCCTGGACGGCGCCCTGGACGGCGCCCTGGCGGGTGCTCCGGCGGCGGGCGCTGGACGGGCTGCCCGCCTGGGCCCGCCTGGACGGGGGCGCGGCGGCGATCCGGTCGGCGGCGCTGGCCGCCGGGGCGGGGCTGGTGGCGGCGGGTGCGGCGGTGGTCGCGGTGGCGGCGCTGCTGGACGCGGTGACCGGGGGCGGCCACGGCACGGTGGCGCTCGCGCAGGGCCCGGCCGCGGTCGCCGGACTGCTGCTGCTCAGCGTGGCACTGCTGCCGAACGCGGTGCTCTGGGGGGCGGCCTACGCGCTGGGCCCGGGGTTCGCGGCGGGTGCGGGGACGGTGGTGGCGCCGTCCGGCACGGTGCGGGGGCCGGTGCCGGACTTCCCGCTGTTCGCCCTGCTGGCGGAGCCCGGCGCGGGCGGTTGGCGGCAGCTGGTCTGCCTGCTGCCGGCCCTGGCCGGGGTGGTCCCGGCCGTCCTGATCGGCCGTGCGGCGGCCGGGGCCCGGTACCCGGGCGGCGCGGACCGGACCATCCGGCAGCGGGAGGGGCCGGCCCGGCCCGGTGCGTGGCGGCCGGCGGGGACGGCCGTCGCCGTGCTGGCGGTGGCCCTGCTGACCGGTGCGGCCGCCGCGGTGCTCGGCTGGCTCTCCGGCGGGGCGCTGGCCGGCGGCCGGATGGCGGAGCTGGGCCCGGTGCCGTGGCGGACGGGGCTGGCGGCGGCGGGCTGGATCGCCGCGGTGGCCGTCCCGGGGGCCCTGCTGACCCGGGCCCGGGTCGCGGCCCGGGCGTCGGCCACCACGGCGGCGGCCGGTGCGGACACCGGACTCGATACCGACGCGGTCGGCCTGCCCCGGGGCGGGACTGTCGGCGTTCCCGGAACCGTCGGCCTTCCCGGAACCATCGGCGTGCCCGGGGCCGTCGTCGCCCCCGGGAGCGGCGCGATCGCCGGCCGCGCGCGCCGAGGCGTGCTGTGGCTGCGCGCCCGCGCGTACGCCGTGGTGCTGCGGCTGGGTCGGTCGGCCGACGGCGCGGAGGCGGCCGCGGAGGACGCGACCGGCCCGGAGGAGCTGGACTGACGGCGCCGCCGTCCGTCCGCCCGCTACCCGCTACTCGCTCTTCGAGGTGATGTCCACGTACCACTTCGGCGCGAGGCGCTCGCAGTTGTCCGCGCCGGTCGAGGTGAGCGAGTCCCGGACGCAGGTCACGTAGTCGTTGTAGTAGAGGCTGAGGCCGATCACCGAGGAGACGAAGACCACCGTCATCGCGCCGGTGAGCACCCCGGCGAGGGCGGCCGGGGTCAGCGGGTTGGGGGCGGCGGACTCGCCGGCGGCGGGTGCCGCCCCGCCGGTCGCGGTCGCGGCGGCCGGCTTGGGGGCCCGCATCGCGGCGACTCCCCAGACGATGGCCAGCGCGCCGACGAACAGCGCCACGTAGTGCAGCGAGGCGAACGCGCAGACCAGCGCGCCCATACCGGCCAGCGCGGCGTTGCGGGCCTTGCGCTGCGCCGGGTCGCTCGGGTCGAGCTTGGGCGGCTGCGGGGCGGGCGGGCGGGGGTGCCGGCCGCCACCCTGGTAGCCGGGGCTCCACGGGTGCGGCGGCGGGACCTCGGGCCGCTCGTCCGGGTTTCCGCCGCCGTCGGTGCCGTCGGCACCGCTGGAACCTCCGGTGGGCCCGGGGTTGCGGGGCTGCCACGGCTGGTCCGGGGCATCCGCCGGCGGCGGCGCGAAGGGGTTGCGCTCGCCGGTGTTGTCACCGCTGCTCATGGTTCAGCCATTCCTTCTCGGTCGGTGGGGCGGACGCCCGCGCCACCCTATGATCCCGCAGTCGCCCGTGGAGCCTTCGGCGGCCTGCCTTCGGGGCGCGTTCCACCGCACCGGCGAACCCGCGAGGGGCCGCCCGCCCGGCCGCACCCGACGTCCCGCCCCCGGCGCTCCGCCCCACTCCGCCGACGCCCCGCCCCACCCGGCCGGCCACCGCCGGCAGCTCCGTACCACCCCGTCGCTGCCGTCGGCCCGCCGTCCGCGCACGGCCGGCGGGCGGACGCCGGGCCGACGGCGGGTGAACGGCGCCCCGATGGAGATCCCCGTCTCAACTACGCGCGTAGCGCCGCCAGGGCGTTTCAAGGGCCGTCCGACCAGCCGTTATCGTGGTGACGGTCAGCAGCTCAGATAGGTTCCCCGGGCCCGCATCGCGGCGGGTTCCTCCGGTGTTCCCCCTCGCTCGACCTGCCGTTCGTAGTGGCCCCACCGCCGGTGGATGTACCAGCGGGCGGCGCCCGACCTACGGAGAATCGCGCAGTGGCCGCCGCCCCCGCTCAACTCTTCCCGCCCCGCACTCCCGGCCCGGCCCGGCTGGTGGTGCTGGTCTCCGGCTCCGGCACCAACCTACAGGCGCTGATCGACGCCGTGGCCGATCCGGCCTTCGGCGCGGAGATCGTCGCCGTCGGTGCCGACCGTGACGGCATCGCGGGCCTGGAGCGCGCCGAGCGGGCCGGGCTGCCGGTCTTCGTGCACCGACTGAAGGACTTCGCCGACCGCGCCGCGTGGGACGGCGCGCTGACCGCCTCCGTCGCGGAGCACCGGCCGGACCTCGTGGTCACGGCGGGCTTCATGAAGATCCTCGGCCCCGCGTTCATCGCGGCCTTCGCCGGGCGGATCATCAACACCCACCCCGCACTGCTGCCCGCCTTCCCCGGCGCCCACGGCGTCACCGACGCGCTCGCGTACGGGGTGAAGGTCACCGGCTGCACCGTCCACCTGGTCGACGCCGGGGTGGACACCGGGCCGATCATCGCGCAGGGCGTCGTCGAGGTCACCGACGCCGACCACGCCGATGGCGGCGACGCGCTGCACGAGCGCATCAAGACTGTCGAGCGAAAGCTGCTCGTCGACATCGTGGGCCGGCTGGCCCGCGAGGGTCACCGCATCGAGGACCGAAAGGTATGGATCCCGGCATGAGCGCCGCCCCCAGCACCACGTCCCCCGTCACCGCCCCCCTCGACGAGGAGAGCGGCGTCCGCCCGATCCGTCGCGCGCTGATCAGCGTGTACGACAAGACCGGTCTGGAGGAGCTGGCCCAGGGCCTGCACGCCGCCGGGGTCGCCATCGTCTCCACCGGATCCACCGCCGGCCGGATCGCCGCCGCGGGCGTCCCGGTGACCGAGGTCTCCGAGCTGACCGGCTTCCCCGAGTGCCTCGACGGGCGCGTGAAGACGCTGCACCCCCGCGTGCACGCCGGTGTGCTCGCCGACCTGCGGCTGGAGTCGCACCGCGCGCAGCTCGCCGAGCTGGGCGTCGAGCCCTTCGAGCTGGTCGTGGTGAACCTCTACCCGTTCAAGGCCACCGTCGCCTCCGGCGCGAGCCCGGACGAGTGCGTCGAGCAGATCGACATCGGCGGCCCGAGCATGGTCCGCGCCGCGGCCAAGAACCACCCGTCGGTCGCCGTCGTGGTGGACCCGGCCCGCTACGGCGACGTGCTGAAGGCCGTCCAGGAGGGCGGCTTCGACCTGGCCACCCGCAAGCGCCTGGCCGGTGCCGCGTTCGCGCACACCGCCGCCTACGACGTCGCGGTGGCCTCCTGGTTCGAGGCCGGCTACGCGGCCGGCGACGTCGAGGGCTTCCCGGAGTTCCTGGGCGCCACCTACGAGCGCCAGAACGTGCTGCGCTACGGCGAGAACCCGCACCAGGGCGCCGCGCTCTACAGCGACGGCACCGGCGGCCTGGCCGGCGCCGAGCAGCTGCACGGCAAGGAGATGTCGTACAACAACTACGTCGACACCGATGCCGCCCGTCGCGCCGCGTACGACCACGCCGAGCCGGCCGTCGCGATCATCAAGCACGCCAACCCGTGCGGCATCGCCACCGGCGCGGACGTCGCCGAGGCGCACCGCAAGGCGCACGAGTGCGACCCGGTCTCCGCGTACGGCGGCGTGATCGCGGTCAACCGCCCGGTGACCGTCGAGCTGGCCGAGCAGATCGCCCCGATCTTCACCGAGGTCGTCGTCGCCCCCGGGTACGAGGACGGCGCCGTCGAGGTGCTGGCGCGCAAGAAGAACCTGCGGGTGCTGGTCGCCCCCGAGGCGCCGGCCAACCGCCAGGAGGTGCGCCCGATCTCCGGTGGCGTGCTGCTCCAGGACGCCGACCGGATCCACGCCGCGGGCGACGACCCGGCGAGCTGGACGCTGGCCACCGGCGAGGCGCTCCCCGCGGCCGAGCTGGCCGAGCTGGCGTTCGCCTGGCGGGCCTGCCGGGCCGTCAAGTCCAACGCGATCCTGCTGGCCAAGGGCGGTGCCTCGGTGGGCGTCGGGATGGGCCAGGTCAACCGGGTCGACTCGGCGAAGCTCGCCGTGGAGCGGGCCGGCGAGCGGGCCCGGGGTTCCTACGCGGCCTCCGACGCCTTCTTCCCGTTCGCGGACGGCCTGCAGATCCTGCTCGACGGCGGCGTCAAGGCCGTGGTGCAGCCGGGCGGTTCGATCCGGGACGAGGAGGTCGTCGCGGCCGCCGCCGCGGCCGGCGTGACGATGTACTTCACCGGTACCCGCCACTTCTTCCACTGACGCCGACGCCGGTTCCGGGTCGGGAGGATCCCGGTCCGGCACCGGCGGTGTGACGGTACGACGGAGCGGCCCGGCCCCCTGGGAAGGGGACCGGGCCGCTCCGCTGTCGCCGGTGGGTGTTACTTCTTGATCACCAGGGTGCCGGCGGCACGGTCGTGCCAGCCCTGCAGCTTCCCGGAGTTGTCGAAGAACGGGGACAGGTAGACCAGCGCGGCGCCGATGTAGCAGAGGAACGCGCCGACGATCGGGATGATGAAGCGGATGAAGCCGCCGCCCAGGCCGGGGACCTGGCCGTTGCTCTCCTTGACGACGCGCAGGCCCAGGGCCATCTTGCCGAGGGTGGCGCCCGCGAAGGAGACCATCAGCCACTCGTACAGCAGGTTGAACACCGAGAGCACGCCGACCATGATCAGCATGGTGACGAAGAAGCCCGCGGCGGCGTCGTTGTTGGCGTTCAGGCAGTCGTAGTACGCCGAGTTGGAGCCGCCGTAGGTGTACTTGCCGCTGCAGTCCTGGGTGTCCTTGGCGATGCCGAGCGCGCTGGCCAGGCCGAGCGCCATCACCAGGGCGACGACCGCGCCGATCGCGAGGCCGTCGATCAGGCGGGCCAGGAAGCGCTGGCCCATGGTGGCGATCTTCACCGTGCCCAGCTGGGCGATGTTGATGTAGCCGTTGTTGGCCTGGAGGGTGCCCGGCATCGGCGCGTACCCGTACGCCGGCTGCTGCGGCACACCGTACTGCGGGGCCTGCGGCGGCTGCTGCGGGTAGCCGTACCCGGCGGCCGGCGGGGCCTGCTGGGGGTAGCCGTAGCCCTGCTGAGGGGGCTGCTGGCCGTACGGGTTGTTCGGGTCGGGCGGGTAACTCATCGATGCCTCCGGGCAGGGATGTGGGGACGTGGGACGGGACAGCGCTGGGTCCGGAACGCACCGGCGGGGCGAACTGCCGAGCGGACGGGACGATAGCGGAGCGCGGTGACAACGGGGGCGGACACGGTCCGGCGCCCGCCGGCACGGGCTGGCTCAGGAACGTGGGTGGCGCCGGTCCGGCGCGAACGGGAGCATCGACGGCTGCGGTCCTGGCAGCACGCGGCCGTGGCGGTCGGGCGGCACGGTGTGGTGTGGTCGGCTCACTCTGTTCTTCCCCCGGGTACGCCCCGCCGGTGTCCGTCGGCCCGTCACCGGGCCGGAGGCGGCAGGGAATGCCCGCTTATCGTCGACCGGGCGGCCCGGCGCTGTCCAGCCGCGCCCGCGTGGCGGACCGGACTGTGGCGCAACCGCAACGTGGTCCGAACGGTTTTCGAGCCGCCGGGGCTCCCCGGCACCGCTGTCGCCGGGGGCTGGCGCCGTCCGCCTCCGGCATCCGGGAGAATGGGGTCATGACTGCCCAGATTCTCGATGGCAAGGCCACCGCCGCCGCGATCAAGTCCGAACTCGCCGCCCGTGTGGTGGCCCTTCGTGCCAAGGGCGTCACGCCCGGTCTCGGCACCGTCCTGGTCGGCGACGACCCCGGCAGCCGCTGGTACGTCAACGGCAAGCACAAGGACTGCGCCGAGGTCGGCATCGCCTCCATCCAGCGCGAACTGCCCGCCACCGCCACCCAGGAGGACGTCGAGAACGTCGTCCGCGAGCTGAACGCCGACCCGGCCTGCACCGGTTACATCGTCCAGCTCCCGCTGCCCAAGGGCCTGGACCAGAACCCCGTCCTGGAGCTGATGGACCCGGACAAGGACGCCGACGGCCTGCACCCCACCTCGCTCGGCCGGCTCGCGCTGGGCATCGAGGGCCCGCTGCCCTGCACCCCGCTCGGCATCGTCGAGCTGCTGCGCCGCCACGACGTGGCGATCGACGGGGCCGAGGTGGTCGTGATCGGCCGCGGTGTCACCGTCGGCCGCTCGATCGGCCTGCTGCTCACCCGCCGCAGCGAGAACGCCACCGTGACCCTCTGCCACACCGGCACCCGGGACCTCGCCTACCACCTGCGCAAGGCCGACATCGTGGTCGCCGCCGCCGGGGTGCCGCACCTGGTCAAGCCGGAGGACGTCAAGCCCGGCGCGGCCGTGCTGGACGTCGGCGTCAGCCGCAGCGAGGGCAAGATCGTCGGTGACGTCCACCCGGGCGTGGCCGAGGTGGCCGGCTGGATCTCCCCGAACCCGGGCGGCGTCGGCCCGATGACCCGCGCCATGCTGCTGAACAACATCGTCGTGGCGGCCGAGCGCCGCGCCGGCCTCTGAACGACCGCGATCCGACTCCGGAAGGACGGCGAGCTATGAACGGGCGGACCGAGCGAAGGCCGGCGAGCCGCGCGTTTCGCGACGCGGCGGCCGAGCGGGGCGGGGTGGGCCGATGAGCGGGCCACGGCCGGCGAGCTCCCGGCGCAGGCCGGTGAAGACCACCGGAACGCTGCCCCCCGAGGGCTCGGCGGCGGCGCTGGGGCGTGACCACGCCCTGCCGGTGCGCCAGTGGCCGATAACCCTCGTCCTGCTGGTGGTCGGCGCCGGGCTCGCCGTCACCTGGTTCGCCGACTTCAAGGACGGCTTCAAGTACGGGCTGCTGATCCTCGGCGGCGGCGTCCTGCTCGGCGCGCTGCTGCGGCTGGTGCTGCCCGAGGTCGGCATGCTGGCGGTGCGCAGCCGGTTCACCGACGTGATCGTGCTGACCTTCCTGGGAGTCTCGATCGTGCTGCTGACCCTGGTGGCCCAGCCCAACCCGTGGCTGGAGATCCCGCTGCTGGACAACGTCGGCGAGCTGGTCGGGCGGCCGAAGCACTGACCCGCCCGGCCCGCCCGCCCGGCCCGATCGGCCCCCGCCCGCACCGTCGGGACGGGGGCCGTCATCGTCTGTGACCAATCAGCCACGACGGCACCCGCGGCATACGCTTCGCTTTGCGATAACCTGACGCCGGTCTCTCGATGTCGAGAGATCATCCTCGGCTCCAGTGCGCCGGTGTGCCTGGGGCACCTGGCGATTTGCTGGAGAAGGTAGAAATGACCCGCACCCCCGTCAACGTCACCATCACCGGAGCGGCCGGCCAGATCGGCTACGCGCTGCTCTTCCGCATCGCCTCGGGCCACCTGCTCGGCGCCGACGTGCCGGTGAACCTGCGCCTCCTGGAGATCCCGCAGGGCCTGAAGGCCGCCGAGGGCACCGCGATGGAGCTTGTCGACTGCGCCTTCCCGCTGCTGCGCGACATCAAGATCACCGACAACGCCAACGAGGCCTTCGACGGCGCCAACGTCGCGCTGCTGGTCGGCGCCCGTCCGCGCACCGCCGGCATGGAGCGCGGCGACCTGCTGCAGGCCAACGGCGGCATCTTCGGCCCGCAGGGCAAGGCCATCAACGACCACGCCGCGGACGACATCAAGGTCCTGGTCGTCGGCAACCCGGCCAACACCAACGCCCTGATCGCCCAGCGCAACGCCCCGGACGTGCCGGCCGCGCGCTTCACCGCGATGACGCGCCTGGACCACAACCGCGCGCTCGGCCAGCTGGCCGCCAAGACCGGTGCCGCCGTGTCGGAGATCAAGAAGGTCACCATCTGGGGCAACCACTCGGCGACCCAGTACCCGGACATCTTCCAGGCCGAGATCGCCGGCAAGCCGGCCTTCGAGGCCGTCGGCGCCGACCAGGCGTGGCTGGAGGGCGACTTCATCCCGACCGTCGCCAAGCGCGGCGCGGCCATCATCGAGGCCCGTGGCGCCTCCTCGGCCGCCTCGGCCGCCAACGCCGCCATCGACCACGTGTACACCTGGGTCAACGGCACCGCCGAGGGCGACTGGACCTCCATGGGTGTCGTCTCCGACGGCTCCTACGGCGTTCCGGCCGGTCTGATCTCCTCCTTCCCGGTCACCACCAAGGACGGCGAGTTCCAGATCGTCCAGGGCCTGGAGATCTCCGACTTCTCCCGCGGCCGCATCGACGCCTCGGTCCAGGAGCTGGTCGAGGAGCGCGACGCCGTCACGGAGCTCGGCCTCATCTGAGCCCGTTCCCGGCAGGACCTTCGACGGCCCGCCGCCTCCTTGACCGGAGGCGGCGGGCCGTCGCCCTACACTGACCCGCTGTGAACGAAACCCTGGAGGACGCGGCCCTCGTCCTCGTCTTCATCATGCTGGGTGGCCTGTTCAACGTCGCCGAGATCTCGCTGATCTCGCTGCGCGAGGGCCAGATCAGGTCACTGGAGGGGCGCGGGACCCGGCGCGCGGCCCGCGCCGCACACCTGGCCGCCGACCCGAACCGCTTCCTGGCCGCCGTGCAGGTCGGGGTGACCTGCATGGGCTTCCTGTCCGCCGCCTTCGGCGCGGACACCCTGGCCGGCAAGGTGGCGCCGCTGTTCGTCCGGGCCGGGCTGTCCGCGGGCGTCGCCGACGCGCTCGCCCTGGTCGGCCTCACCCTGCTGATCAGCTACGCCTCGCTGGTGCTCGGCGAGCTCACCCCCAAGCGGATCGGCCTCCAGCGCGCCGACTCCATCGCCGTCCTCGCCGCCCCGGTGGTGGACGTGATGTCGGTGGCGCTGCGCCCGGTGATCTGGCTGCTCGGCCACTCCACCAACCTGATGGTCCGCCTGCTCGGCGGCGACCCGGCGGCCGGGCGCGGCTCGATGAGCTCCGAGGAGCTCCGCGGCCTGGTCGCCACCAACACCGAACTCGGAAGCGACGAACGGGCGTTGATCGCCGACGTGTTCGCCGCGGGGGAGCGCCAGCTGCGCGAGGTGATGGTCCCGCGCACCGAGGTGACCTTCCTGGACGCAGAGCGCCCGCTCGCCGAGGTCCGCGAGCAGGCCGACTCCTCGCCGCACTCGCGCTATCCGGTGGTCGAGGGCAGCTACGACGCGGTCACCGGCTTCGTCCACGTCCGCGACCTGTACGGTGCCCGCGGCGAGCAGGCGGTGAAGGTGCGCGACCTGGCCCGCCCGATCAAGCTGCTGCCCGGCACCAAGCGGGTGCTGGCGGCGATGGGCGAGATGCGCCGGGAGGGCCACCACCTGGCCATCGTGGTGGACGAGTACGGCGGCACCGCCGGCATCGTCACCCTGGAGGACCTGGTCGAGGAGGTGATCGGCGAGATCCGTGACGAGTACGACTCCCAGGAGCCGAGCACCACCCGCCGGCTGGCCGGCGGCGCCATGGAGCTGGACGGCCTGCTGAACCTCGGCGACTTCACCGAGGAGACCGGCGTCACCCTGCCCGAGGGCCCGTACGAGACGGTGGCCGGCTGCCTGGTGGCCGCGCTCGGCCGGCTGCCCGTCGACGGTGACCAGGTCCGGATCCCGATCGGCGCCGAGGAGGTCCGGCTGACGGTGGCCAAGCTGGAGGGCCGGCGGATCGCCCGGGTCGGGGTGAGTGCGGTCACACTGTCGGAACCTCCGGGGGCAGAGGTTTCCTGACCGGTCGGTGGAACTGGAACAATGGCCCGCATGGTCAACGCAGCGGTCACTGGTCCGGTCAAGGACCGTCCCCGGGTACTCTCCGGCATCCAGCCCACCTCCGGCTCGTTCCACCTGGGCAACTACCTCGGTGCCGTCCGCCAGTGGGTCGATCTCCAGGAGGCCAACGACGCCTTCTACATGGTGGTCGACCTGCACGCGATCACCGTGGAGCAGGACCCGGCGACGCTGCGCCAGAACACCCGGGTCTCCGCCGCCCAGCTGCTCGGCGCCGGCCTGGACCCGGAGCGCTGCACCCTGTTCGTCCAGTCCCACGTGCCCGAGCACGCGCAGCTCGGCTGGGTGATGAACTGCCTCACCGGCTTCGGCGAGGCCTCCCGGATGACCCAGTTCAAGGACAAGTCCGCCAAGCAGGGCGCCGCGAGCACCTCGGTCGGCCTCTTCACCTACCCGATCCTGCAGATCGCCGACATCCTGCTCTACCAGGCGGACGCGGTGCCGGTCGGCGAGGACCAGCGCCAGCACGTGGAGCTCACCCGGGACCTCGCGGAGCGCTTCAACACCCGCTACAGCCCGACCTTCACCGTCCCGAAGCCGTACATCCTCAAGGAGACGGCGAAGATCCAGGACCTCCAGGACCCGGGCATCAAGATGAGCAAATCGGCCTCCTCGGCCAAGGGCCTGGTCAGCCTGCTGGACGAGCCGAAGGTCAGCGCCAAGAAGTTCAAGAGCGCCGTCACCGACACCGGCACCGTCGTCTCCTACGACGAGGAGGAGAAGGCCGGCGTCTCCAACCTGCTGCGCATCCACTCCGCGCTCAGCGGCCAGTCGGTCGACCAGTTGGTGGCGCACTTCGAGGGCAAGATGTACGGCGCCCTGAAGACCGAGCTGGCCGAGCTGTTCACCGAGTGGGTGACGCCCTTCCAGGAGCGCACCCGCACCTTCCTGGACGACCCGGCCGAGCTGGACCGGGTGCTGGCGATCGGTGCGGAGAAGGCCCGCACGGTGGCGTCGCAGACGCTGGAGACGGTGTACGACCGGATCGGCTTCCTCCCGGCCGCCAAGCGGTGACAGCCCTGACGAGCCTGCCCGATGGTGACGATCTCCCCGAGCTCGTCACCATCGGCGTGTCCGTGAGCGTCCCGGATCCGTACGGCTCGGCGATCCAGGACGCGCGGGCCGGGTTCGGCGATCCGCTGGCCCGGTCGATACCCACGCACGTCACCCTGCTGCCGCCGACCGAGGTGGCGGCCGCCGAGCTGCCGAAGATCGAGGAGCACCTGGCGGCGGTGGCCCGGGCGCACCGGCCGTTCCGGATGCTGCTGCGCGGCAGCGGGACCTTCCGGCCGGTCTCGCCGGTGGTCTTCGTCCGGGTCGAGGGGGGCGCCCAGGAGTGCCGGCTGCTGGAGGCGGACATCCGCTCCGGCCCGCTGGCCCGGGAGCTGGCCTTCCCGTACCACCCGCACGTCACGGTGGCGCACGGGCTGGCGGAGGACGTGCTGGACCAGGCGTACGGGCAGACCCGTGGCTTCCGGGCGGCCTTCGCGGTGCCGGGCTTCGGCCTGTCCCGGTTCGACGTCGACGAGGTCTGGCGCCCCTGGCGCTCCTACGACTTCGGCTGACCCGCGCCGCCGCCGGCGGCCGCGCGGCCGTCGGGCCGCGGTGCCCCGTGCCCGCCCGCCCGGCCGAGGTCGAGCATCCGGTCGACCACCCGGCGCGCGGCCCCGCCGTCCTCCAGCCCGCAGTGCGTGGCGCGGAACGCGCGGTAGCGCTCCCGGTACCCGGGCGGCGGGCCGGAGCCGTCGTCGGCGAGCCCCCGCAGTGCGTCGAGCAGCCCGGCCGAGTCGGGAATGAGCGGGCCGGGAGCCTGCGCCTCGAAGTCGAAGGAGAAGCCGCGCAGCGTGTCGCGGTAGTGCTCCAGGTCGTAGGTGAAGAAGAGCACCGGGCGGCCGGTGATCGCGAAGTCGAACGTGATCGACGAGTAGTCGGTGACCAGCACGTCCGCGATCAGCAGCAGTTCCTGGACGTCGGGGTAGTCCCCGCAGTCGAGGACGAAGCCGTCCCCGGCGCCGGGCAGCGGCTCGCGGACGTGCGCGTGCGGGCGGATCAGCAGGACGTGGTCGTGGCCGAGGGCGCGCCGGGCCCGGTCCAGGTCGATCCGCAGGTCGAGGCGGAACCCCTCGCCGTCGCCGCGCCGCTGGTCCTCCCGCCAGGTCGGGGCGTAGAGCACCACGCGCCTGCCGTCGGGGATGCCGAGCCGGCGCCGGACGGCCGCCGCCCGCCCGGCGTCCGGCCGGGCCAGCACGTCGTTGCGCGGGTAGCCGGACTCCAGGACCTCGCCCCCGAAGCGGAACGCCCGGCGCAGCAGCGGGGTGGCGAACGGGCTGGGCGAGAGCAGCAGGCTCCACTGCGGGGTCTCCCGGTCGAGCGCCGCCAGGTAGCCGTGGTCGGCGAGCCAGGGGTTCTCGACGTCGTGCGCGATCCGCTTGAGCAGCGAGCCGTGCCAGGTCTGGACGACCACCTGGCCGTCCCGGCGGTCCAGGAAGTCGGGGAAGTGCGTGTTGCCGACCAGGTACCGGCTGGTGGCCAGCGCGCGGTACCACTCGGGGCTCCAGACCCGTACCGCGCGGACACCGGCGGGCAGTTCGGCCTGGGCGTCGTCGACCGCCCAGAGGTGCTCCAACGGCTCGCCGCGCCGGGCGAGTTCGGCGTGCACCGCGCGCGGTGAGTCGGCGTACCCGCGGCCGCCGAAGACGTCGTACAGCACGGCGTCGCGCAGCGGCTCCCGGCGGGCGGCCGGGTACCCGTCGGCGCGCTGGCGGGCCTGGCTCCAGGCGCTGCGCTCGGCGGGCGAGAGGACGGGGGTGGAGTCCACCAGCAGGGTGTCGTGCCAGCGGCGTTGGAGCAGGATCCGCTTGCCGCCGGCCCCGGTGGCGGCGGGCAGCGCGGGGAGCGCCGCGGGGGCGGCGATCAGCGGCCGGGGTGCTCCCGGCCGGCCGGACGGCTGCAGCGAGGCCTCCCAGACGCCCTTGCGCAGCGGCAGCGCGGTGCCGTCGGAGCCGGTGCGGGTGGCGGGCAGCCGGACGGTGAAACGGCCGTCCGCCCCGCGGTCGACCCGGTGGCGGACCTCGCCGGCCGTCCCGGTGTGCCGCAGGACGAGGTCGAGCGGCTCGCGGCCGGGGCAGTGCCCGGTGAGCTCGAAGCCGCCGGCCCGCACCGCGATCCGCTCGACGTAGCCGGCCGCGGGCTGGACGCAGAACTGCAGCCGGCCGTCGGCGAGGTGCTTCAGGTAGAGCGCCCGGTCGAGGGTGCCGGGCAGCGCGTGCTGACCGGCCACCGGGCCGCCGCGCTCGTCCAGGGTCAGCTGCTCGGTGGAGCCGTCCGGGCGCAGCAGTTCGGCGTCCCAGTGCTCCAGGTGGCCGGCGCCGCGCCCGTCGGCGGTGAACGGCCGGTACGGCAGGTGGAGGGCGAAGGTGTTGCCGGTCCGGGCGACCGGCCGCAGCAGGACGGCGTCGCTCTCCCGGTGGCGCAGCCGCAGCGCGGTGCCGGGCGGGCAGTGCCCGGCGGTGCCGCGCAGGTCGAGGCCGTCCGGGGCGGGGGCGGCGTGGGTGAGCCGGACGCCGGGGCGTTCGAGCCGCAGCCGCAGCCGGCCGTCGGCGAAGTGCGGCTGGAGGCGGACGTCGTGGTCGACCCAGCGGGCCGGCGGGTACTCGCCGGAGCCGCACCAGTGCGGGGCGAGGGCGCCGTACTGGCGGCGCAGCCGGGTGGGCCGGGGGCGGGTGAACAGGGTGACCCCGATCCGCCAGTCGCCGAGCAGCCACTCCTCGGCCCGCCGCAGCCGGCGCGGTTCGACCAGGGCGGTGAAGCCGGACCAGTCGTGGTTGTGGTCGGGCTGGGCGCTGTCGTCGGTGATCTCGGGCAGCCGGCGCGGCCGGGACCGGAGGTGGAGGGGCGGTTCGGCGTCGTCCCGGAGCAGGGTCAGCCAGGTCCAGGCCGAGCCGGGGCGGGCGGTGTCCAGGTCGTCGGGGCGGGCGAAGCCGGTGAGTTCGAGGCCGCGGGCGTGCCAGCGGGCGCGCAGCAGGCCGAAGGCGACGCCCTCGTCGGCGGCGGGCAGGTCGTCGTGCGAGTGGGGGGAGGCCTGCGGGAGGACGAACCGCGTGAGGACAGGCATGGGGTGGCCCTTCGGCAACGGGATCCCGGCCCATGGCGGCGGTCCGGGGCGGCATTCGTACCGGGGGAGCGGACGAAGCCGATTCAATATCGAATACCGAAATGACACCCGGGGTCAACTGAGAAACCCGGAGGAATAGCTGAGAAATCCGTAGGCGAAACATGGGTTCGATTGAATTGTTCATATGAATCTCCGGCGGCCTCCCGGAAAGCGTCCAGAAAAGTCCGGAAAGCTGTCCGGGGCGGCCCGGGAAAACACGGAGGCGCCCGACGCGGGATTCGCGTCGGGCGCCTCCGGGGCGGTACCGGTTACTGCTGGCGGAGCATGCCGTCCACCACGCGGGCCGCGGCCTGGCCGTCGTCCAGGTCGCAGTACGCCTCGCGGAACGCCGTGTACTTCTCGGCGTACTCACCCGTCAGCTCGTCAACCCGGCCCAGCGCCGCGACCAGCTCCTCGGAGGTGGCCAGCAGCGGGCCGGGCATCTCCGCCTCGTAGTCGAGGCTGAAGCCGCGCAGGTTGTCGCGGTAGTGCTCCAGGTCGTGCGTGAAGAACAGGACCGGCTTGCCGGTGGTGGCGAAGTCGAACACCGTCGCCGAGTAGTCGGTGACCAGGACGTCCGCGATCAGCAGCAGCTCGGCCATGTCGGGGTAGCTGCCGACGTCCCAGATGTAGCCGTTGCCGGCACCGGGGATCTGACCGCACATCACGCTGTGCCGGCGGACCAGCAGCACCTGGTCGTCGCCGAGCGCCGCCTTGGCCGCCTCCAGGTCGATCCGCAGGTCGATCTGGTAGCCGCCGTTCGGGCGGCGGCGGTCCTCACGGAAGGTCGGCGCGTAGAGCACGACCTTCTTGCCCTCGGGCAGCCCGAGCCGCTCGCGGACCTGCTCGGCGGTCTTCTCCCGGTCGGGGGCGAACAGCAGGTCGTTGCGCGGCGCGCCGCTCTCCAGGATCTCGCCCTTGAAATCGAACGCGCGGCGCAGCACCGGAGCCGACCAGCTGTTGCCGGCCACCAGCATGCTCCAGTTCGGGACCTCCTTGACGACGCCCTTCAGGTAGTTGGCGTCGGTGAACCAGACCTTCTCGAAGTCGTACCCGATCTGCTTCAGCGGGGTGCCGTGCCAGGTCTGCACGACCACCTGGCCGGGGCGCCGGACGAAGAAGTCCGGCAGGTGCGCGCTGGTGACGATGTACTTGGCGGTGGCCAGCGTCTCGAACCACTCGGGGCTCCAGAGCCGGATCGCGCCCGCCGTCTGCGGCAGTTCGGCCTGCAGGTCGTCGCTGCCCCAGAGGTGCTCCAGCGGCAGGCCGCGGCGGACCAGCTCCTCGTGGATCGCCCGCGGCGAGTCCGCGTAGAGGCCGCCCAGCGCGACGTTGTAGAGCACGGTGTCGCGCAGCGGGAGCCGGCGGGCCGACGGGTAGTCGGTGGTGCGCAGCTGGCGCTGCCGGAAGCCGCTGCGCTCCTCGGGCAGCAGCGCGGAGTGCGACTCCAGCGAGAGGCCGTCGTAGTGGCGGCGCTCCAGCACGATCCGCTTGCCGCGCGACTCCACCTCCAGCGGCAGGGTGGCGAAGCACTCCGGGGCGATCAGCGCGTAGCGGGTCGCCGGGGTCTCGACCGGCTCGCCGAGCGGGCGGAAGAAGACGTCCCAGGTGCCCTGGGCGAGCGGCACCCGGCCGGCGAAGGAGGCCGTCGGCACCGCCGGCAGCGCGGCCCGGAACCCGCCGTCCGCGATCTCCACGGGGTAGACGTGCTCCTCCTCGCGCCAGTTGTGCCGCACGACCAGCTCCCAGCGGTGCGTGCCGGGCAGCGGGAAGGTGCCGCTGAGCAGGTAGCCGTCCGCGCCGCGCGAGGCGACCTCGGTCACCACCGGCTGCAGCAGCTGGTCGGAGAGCTGGAGGTAGCCACCGGGGGAGGGCTTCGAGTACAGCGCGCGGCGCTCGTCGACCGGGGCGTCCGGGTTCAGCGGCAGGTGCAGCTGCTCGGGTGCGTTGCGGTCGTCCCAGGCCACCGGCACGGTGCTGCCGTCGGCGAGCAGTATGGCGGTGTCCCAGCGGTCCCGGGCCCGCTCCGGGGCGACCGGGTCCAGCTCGGCCCAGGCCTCGCGGACGGCCGTCAGCTCGTCGACCGGGGCGGTGACGGTGAACGGCTGGAGGGTGCCGACCGGGGCGGTGAGCTCCAGCGGGTAGACCACCTCGCGGTCCGACTCGACGTGGGTCAGCTTGAAGCGGGCCCCGGTGAGGTTCGGGCCGGAGCGGGCGGCGCCGGAGATCTCCAGCCGGCCGTCCCGCACGGCGAGCCCGGTCACCCTGGTCCGGACCGTCTCCACCCGCAGG
The DNA here is from genome assembly GCF_040630735.1 of Kitasatospora sp. NPDC005748. Classification (NCBI taxonomy): domain Bacteria; kingdom Bacillati; phylum Actinomycetota; class Actinomycetes; order Kitasatosporales; family Streptomycetaceae; genus Kitasatospora; species Kitasatospora sp. NPDC005748. Next base: position 94,993 of record NZ_JBEXYD010000008.1, on the reverse strand, counting down.
TAGACGCTGCCGTCGCGGACCCACGGCACGATCCGCACGTCCGGCTCGACCCAGTGCGCGGGGAGGTACTGGGCGGTGTCGCTCCAGCCCGCCGAGATCCGGCCCTTGTAGACACCGCCCTTGCCGGCGCCGGCCACCAGGACGCGCCAGTTGCCGTCCTTCCACTGGCCCCGGTGCTTGAGCCGCTTGGGGTCGATGGCGGCGGTGAAGCCGGCCCAGTCGCAGTTGTACAGGTCGTGGTGGCAGCTGGCGGTCGCCTCCGGGCTGTACTGCGTCCTGGTCGGCACGGCCAGCACGCGCCGGCCCTTGGTCTCGCGGAGCACCAGCACCCGGACCATGTCGTGCCGGTTCTCGGCGCCCAGCTGCTCCGGGTACGCGTGCCCGGTCAGCTGCAGCTTGCCGCCCTCCCAGGCCGACTCGTACAGCCGGCTGCGCATCACCAGCGAGTTGTCCAGCTTCAGGATGCCGGCCGGCACGCTCTTGCGGCCACCGCGCAGGAACGGGTAGTCGGCGTACGGGCGCAGCAGGCCGCGCGCGGCGACGCCGCCGTTGCTCTCGCCCTCGTACTTGATCTGCTCGACGAACTCGTCGATCCGGCCCGCCAGGGTCAGGTGGTACTTCAGCCGCAGCGGCGCGCGCAGCTTGCGGACCTGCTCGGGGCCGATCGACCGGAGCAGCCGGCCGACGTTCTTCTGGTAGGCGTCCCGGTACTCCTTGTCGCCGTCCACGACGGACCAGAAGAACATCGGGATCTCCTCGACGAGGGTGTTCTCGTCGTAGGAGCGCAGGTACTCGGCGAAGCGCGGGTCGGTCTGCTTCTTCAGCCAGGTGCGGACCAGCTCCACCGAGGTGACGCGGTCGACCAGGCCCTTGGGGTTGGTCCGCATCTGTGTGATCGACATCTCGCCGACCTCGCGCTCGCGCCAGTGGTAGATCGGCTCGGAGAGCACGTCCACGCTCGTGGCGAGGTAGTGGTGCGGCACGCTGACCGGGGCGTCCTCGTACAGGATGCCCTCGGGGTAGAGGATGCCGGCCGCGTCGAAGAAGGAGCGGCGGTACACCTTGTTCCACGCCGTGCGGTCGGTGACCAGCGCGGGGATCTCGGTGATGTGGGTCTTGAGCCTGGTCTCCTTGAACGGCCGCGAGTGCCCGCCGGACTGGTAGTAGCCCACCGCGCGGAACCGCAGGACGTTGCCGGTGGCGAAGTCCGAGCCGGTCTCGTCGAGCGTGTTGATCATCAGCTCGTAGGCGCTCGGCGGCATCGAGTCGTCGGAGTCGACGAAGCAGAGGAACTCGCCGTCCGGGTCGATGTGGCGGATGCCGGTGTTGCGGGCCGCGCCGAGGCCCTTGTTCACCTGGCGGACCAGCCGGAACCGGGAGTCCTTGGCGGCGTACGCCTCGGCGAGTGCCGCGCTGCCGTCCTTCGAACCGTCGTCGACCATGACGCACTCGAAGTCCGTGAAGGTCTGGGCGGCGATCGAGTCGAGGCATTCCACGAGGTAGCGCTCGACGTTGTAGATCGGAACGACGATGGAGAGGCGGGGAGCCATCGGCTACGCAGGCCTTTCTTGGGAAGGAGCGTGGCAGCCCGGTCGGGGTCTGGCCGCACTTTGAACCGGTGCGTACGTGCCCACCGATCCTACCGTCCGGTCCCGGGGGCACTCCGGGGCCTTCGGCCCGCCCGCGGGCGCCCGGCTGCCCGGGCGCGGTGGGTCCGGCCGTCCGGGGGGCCACTACTCTGTGGCCATGCCCCGCTTCAGCGTCATCGTCCCCGTCCACAAGGTCGAGGAATACCTTCCCGAGTGCCTCGACTCGGTGCTCGGCCAGGGCGGTCCGGACTTCGAACTGATCGCGGTGGACGACCGCTCCCCGGACGGCTGCGGCGCGATCCTCGACGAGGCCGCCGCCCGCGACCCGCGCGTGCGGGTGCTGCACCTGGCGGAGAACGTCGGCCTCGGCCGGGCCCGCAACGCCGGCCTGGCGGTCGCCACCGGCGACTACGTGATCTTCCTGGACAGCGACGACACGTTCACCCCCGGCCTGCTCAAGGCCGTCGACGACCGGCTGGCGGCCGGCGGCGACCCGGACGTCCTGGTCTACGACTACGCCCGCACCTACGCCGACGGCCGGATCACCAAGGCCGCCTCGGCGCACGTCTTCGGCGCCGACTCCCCGGACGTCTTCGACCTCGACCGCCGCCCCGACCTGCTGGACCTCCTCCAGGTGGTCTGGAACAAGGCCTACCGCCGCGGCTTCGTCGCCGAGCAGGGCCTCACCTTCCCCGCCGGGTACTACGAGGACACCCCCTGGACCTACCCGGCGCTGCTCGCCGCCGGGAGCATCACCCTGCTCGACCAGGTCGGCGTGCACTACCGCCAGCGCCAGGAGGGCGGCAACATCCTCGCCACCGCCTCGCGCAAGCACTTCGACGTCTTCGCCCAGTACGACCTGGTCTTCGCCTTCCTGGACGGCCGCCCGGACCTCGACCGCTGGCGCCCGGTGGTCTACGGCCGGATGCTGCACCACCTGAACACCGTGGTCTCCAAGCCCGGCCGGGTCCCGCCCCGCGACCGCCGCGAGTACTTCCGCCGGGCCGCCGAGCACTGCGCCCGGCTGCGCCCGGCCGGCTACACGCCGCCCGCCGGGGTGGCGGGGGTGCGCACCGAGCTGCTGAGCCACGGCCGGTACGGCGCCTACCGCACGGTCCGGGTGCTGGCCGGGGCCCGCCGTCTGCTGAAGCGCTGACCCCGGCGGCCGCGGCGCCCGTCGAACCCCTTGCCGCCCGCCGAGCCTGACGGCCGTTCGGGCGAACGGCCGGTATAACCGGACAGGTGGACTTCCTCACCCGGCTCCCGGTCATCGGCCCGCTCGTGGCGCGGGTCCTGCGCAGCCACCCGTACCGCGTGTACGAGCACTTCACCGCCGCGCGCGGCAACCGGCTGGCGGGCGCGGTCACCTTCTTCGGCTTCCTGGCGCTCTTCCCGCTGCTCACCGTGGCGCTGGCGATCGCGGTCGCCACCCTGACCGACTCCCGGGTCGACGAGATCCAGAAGCACATCTCCGACCAGCTGCCGGGGATCTCGGACGCGCTCAACCTCAACGCGCTGGTGGCCAACGCGGGCGCCGTCGGCCTGGTCAGCGGCGTGCTGCTGCTGATCTCCGGCCTCGGCTGGGTCGACACCATGCGCACCTCGATCCGGGACGTCTGGCAGCTCCCGGAGGAGGAGGGCAACCCGATCCTGCGCAAGGCCTGGGACTGCCTGGTGCTGGGCGGCCTGGGCCTGGTCTCGCTGTTCTCGCTGGCGGCCTCCGCCGCCGGGACGACGCTGGCCGGCCGGATCGCCGGCTGGATCGGCCTGGGGACGGGCGGGCCCGGCGGCTACCTGCTGACCGGCGTCGGCCTGCTGATCGCCGTCGCCTCCGACATGGTGCTCTTCGCCTACCTGCTGGCGCCCTTCCCCCGGATCGGCGGCCAGCACCGGTGGGACGTGGTGCAGGGCGCGCTGATCGGCGGGGTCGGCTTCGAGCTGCTGAAGATCCTGCTCGCCTCCTACCTGGGCTCGGTCGCGGGCAAGAGCCTCTACGGGGCCTTCGGGGTGCCGGTGGCGCTGCTGCTCTGGATCAACTTCGTCTCCCGGCTGCTGATGTACTGCGTCGCCTGGACGGCGCTGGCCGACCCGGCCGCCGCCCGCGACCGGGCCCGCGAGCGCGCCGGGGCCATGCTGAAGGCCGCGAACGAGGCGGAGGCGGCCGAGCGGGACGACGCCGCCACCACGGGCAAGGAAGGCAAGCACGGCAAGCACGGCAAGGACGGCGGGGGTGACGGGGACGGCGGGGGTGACGGGGACGGCGGGGACGGCAGGCCGAAGGCCCGGCCCCAGGAGTGAGACCGGGCCCCCGACGGCACCGCCGTCAGTCGGCGGCGGGGCCGCCGCGCCGCCGTAGCAGGAACAGCGCACCGGCGCCGCCCGCCGCGAGGGCCAGCGCGATCCCCACCCAGCCGACCGGGCCGGGGCCCGAGCCCCCGTCACCACCGGCCGCGGCGGCCGCCGGGGCGGTCGGGGAGGCGCTCGGGGAGGGGTGCGGCGGCGGCGCGGGCGCACCGGCGGTGCCACCCGCCTGTCCGGTCGGCTCCCCGCCGGCCGGCGCCTCGTCCACCAGCCTGCCGACCGGAGTGACCTTGTCGGCCGCCGCGAACCCCCAGTCCAGCAGCGCCGCCGTCTCGTCGTAGACCTTCTGGTACGTCGAGGGGTGCATCACCGTCACCAGCAGGGTGCGGCCGTTCCGTTCGGCGGCGCCGACGAAGGTCGAGCCGGCCTCGGTGGTGAAACCGTTCTTCACGCCGATCAGGCCCGGGTACTTGCCGAGCAGCCGGTCGGTGTTGGCGATCCCGAAGCTGCCCCGCTGCCCGGTGTTCTTGTCCACCGCGCCGGGGAACTGCGCGTCCCGGGTGGCGCAGTACATCCGGAAGTCGGGATTGCGCAGCCCGGCCCGGGCGAACAGGGTCAGGTCGTAGGCCGAGGAGAGCTGGCCGTCCATGTCGTAGCCGTCCGGGGAGATCACCCGGGTGTCCCGGGCCTGCAGCGCGTCCGCGCGGGCCTGCATCTCGGCGACGGTCTGCTGGACCCCGCCGTTCATGTGCGACAGGACGTGCACCGCGTCGTTGCCCGAGCTGAGGAAGACCCCGCGCCAGAGGTCCTCGACCCGGTAGTCCAGGTTCTCCTTGATGCCGACCAGGCTGCTGCCGGCGCCGATCCCCTGGATCTCCGCGTCCTGGACCCGGTGCACCAGGTTGCGGTCGAACTTCGGCAGCACGGTGTCCGCGAAGAGGATCTTCAGGGTGCTGGCCGGCGCGAGCCGCAGATGGGGGTTGCTGGCCGCCAGCACCTCTCCTGACGTCGCGTCGGCGACTATCCAGGACCGCCCGGTGAGATCCCCCGGCAGGGCCGGGGCGCCGGGCAGGGGTGCCACCTGGGCACCGGAGAGCCCCAGTCTCTCGCCCCCGATCGCGGCCGGCGGGGGCGGCGGCTCGTGCGGGGCCGCGACGGCCACCGGGGCGGCGAGGAGGACGGGGAGCGCCGCGGCGTACGCGACGAGCAGGTGTGCGAGCTTACGGCGTGTGGGCACCAGCAGACCGTACCCAGTCGGGGCCGCCGCCGTCCGCCCCTCCGGGCCCGTCCTCCGCAGGAGGGGGCCACCGTACGCCGAACGGCCGCCCGCGCATACTGGAACCGCACACCATCTTCACCTCAGCCGCCGAGGACGCTCCATGAAGCTCAGCCGCCGCACCTCCTGGTTCCTGACCGCCTTCGGCGTCTGGTCCATGATCATCTGGATCACCTTCGTCAAGAACCTCTGGAAGGACTCCGGCGGCCAGGCCTTCACCGACGGCGACCACTCCCAGCCGACCGCCTTCTTCTGGATCCACCTCCTGCTCGCCGTGACCTCCTTCGTCCTCGGCGTCGCCGTCGGCGCCATCGGTCTCCGCGGCCTCCGCGCCACCCGCCGCGAGCCCGCCGCCGAGTAGCCGCAACGCCGAGGCCCCGTCCGATCGGGTGATCGGACGGGGCCTCGGCGTGCTCGGGCAGGAACTAGAAGCGGCGGGTGACCAGGGCCCGCTTCACTTCCTGGATCGCCTTGGTGACCTCGATGCCGCGGGGGCAGGCCTCCGAGCAGTTGAAGGTGGTCCGGCAGCGCCAGACGCCCTCACGGTCGTTCAGGATCTCCAGCCGCTGCTCCGCACCCTCGTCGCGCGAGTCGAAGATGAAGCGGTGCGCGTTGACGATCGCGGCCGGTCCGAAGTACTGGCCGTCGTTCCAGAAGACCGGGCAGGACGACGTGCACGCGGCGCACAGGATGCACTTGGTGGTGTCGTCGAACCGCTCGCGGTCCTCGGCGGACTGCAGGCGCTCGCGGGTCGGGTCGTTCCCCTTGGTGATGAGGAACGGCATGACGTCCTTGTACGCCTGGAAGAACGGGTCCATGTCCACGACCAGGTCCTTGAGGACCGTGAGGCCCTTGATGGCCTCGATCGTGATCGGCTTCTCCGGGTTGACGTCCTTGATCAGGGTCTTGCACGCCAGCCGGTTGCGCCCGTTGATCCGCATCGCGTCGGAGCCGCAGATGCCGTGCGCGCAGGAGCGGCGGTAGGTGAGGGTGCCGTCCTGCTCCCACTTGATCTTGTTGAGCGCGTCCAGGACGCGCTCCTTCGGGTCGAGGGTCAGCTGGTAGTCGACCCACACCGGGTCCGGGTGCTCCTCCGGGTTGAACCGGCGGATCCGGAAGGTGACGGTGATCAGCTGGACGCCGCCCGCCTCGGCCGCGTCCAGAGCGGCCGAGTGCTTCTCCGCAGTAGGAGTGCTCATCAGTACTTACGCTCCATCGGCTGGTACCGGGTCGTGACGACCGGCTTGTAGTCGAGGCGGATGGAGGTGGTGCCGTCCTCGGCGACCTCCTGGTACGCCATGGTGTGCTGCATGAACTTCACGTCGTCACGGGTCGGGAAGTCCTCGCGGTAGTGACCGCCGCGCGACTCCTCGCGGGCGAGCGCGGAGACGGCCAGCACCTCGGCCAGGTCGAGCAGGTTGCCCAGCTCGACGGCTTCCAGGAGGTCCGTGTTGTAACGGAAGCCCTTGTCCTGGATGGAGACGTTCTTGTAGCGCTCGCGCAGCGCGGCGATGTCCTCGACCGCCTGCTTCAGCGTCGCGCCGGTGCGGTAGACCATGGCGTTGGTGTCCATGGTCTCCTGCAGCTCCTTGCGGATCTGCGCCACGGACTCGGTGCCGGTGGACTCGCGCAGGCCCTCGACCAGCGCCTGCACCTTCTCGGCCGGGTTCTCGGGCAGCTCGGTGTAGTCCACCGTCTGCGCGTAGTCGGCGGCGGCGATGCCCGCGCGCTTGCCGAACACGTTGATGTCCAGCAGCGAGTTGGTGCCCAGGCGGTTGGCGCCGTGCACCGAGACGCAGGCGACCTCGCCGGCCGCGTACAGGCCCGGGACGACGTCGGTGTTGTTGCGCAGCACCTCACCGGCGACGTTGGTCGGGATGCCGCCCATCGCGTAGTGCGCGGTGGGCTGGATCGGGATCGGGTCCGTGTAGGGCTCGATGCCGAGGTAGGTGCGCGCGAACTCGGTGATGTCCGGGAGCTTGGCGTCCAGCTGCTCCGGCGGCAGGTGGGTGAGGTCCAGGTAGACGTGGTCGCCGTCCGGACCGCAGCCGCGGCCTTCGCGGATCTCGGTGTAGATCGCGCGGGAGCAGACGTCACGGGACGCGAGGTCCTTCATGACGGGGGCGTAGCGCTCCATGAAGCGCTCGCCGTCCTTGTTGCGCAGGATGCCGCCCTCGCCGCGGGCGCCCTCGGTGAGGAGGATGCCCATGCGCCAGATGCCCGTCGGGTGGAACTGGAAGAACTCCATGTCCTCCAGCGGCAGGCCGCGGCGGTACACCAGGGCCTGGCCGTCACCGGTGAGGGTGTGGGCGTTGGAGGAGACCTTGAAGAACTTGCCGGTGCCGCCGGAGGCGAACACGACCGACTTGGCCTGGAAGACGTGGATCTCGCCGGTGGCCAGCTCGTAGGCGACGACGCCGGCCGTCCTGCCCTCGTTGATCAGCAGGTCGAGGACGTAGAACTCGTTGAAGAACTCGACACCGTGCTTGACGCAGTTCTGGAACAGCGTCTGGAGGATCATGTGGCCGGTGCGGTCCGCCGCGTAGCAGGACCGGCGGACCGGGGCCTCGCCGTGGTTGCGGGAGTGACCGCCGAAGCGGCGCTGGTCGATCCGGCCCTGCTCGGTGCGGGAGAAGGGCAGGCCCATCTTCTCCAGGTCGAGGACGGCGTCGATGGCCTCCTTGCACATGATCTCGGCGGCGTCCTGGTCGACCAGGTAGTCACCGCCCTTGACCGTGTCGAAGGTGTGCCACTCCCAGTTGTCCTCCTCGACGTTGGCGAGGGCGGCGCACATGCCGCCCTGGGCCGCGCCGGTGTGGGACCGGGTGGGGTAGAGCTTGGTGAGCACCGCGGTGCGGCTGCGCTGGGTCGACTCGATGGCCGCGCGCATGCCGGCGCCGCCGGCGCCGACGATGACGGTGTCGTACTGGTGAATCTGCATGGGGGTTCTAACTCGCCTCTGGCCTCTGCCGATTAGATGTTCGGGTCGAAGGTGAAGATGACCAGGGTGCCGAGCAGCACGGTGAAGACCGTTGCGGCGCCCATGAGGCCCTTCAGCCAGAGCCGGGTGGAGTCCTTCTCGGCGTAGTCGTTGATGACCGTCCGCATGCCGTTGGCGCCGTGCAGCATGGCGAGCCAGAGCATCAGGAGGTCCCAGCCCTGCCAGAACGGCGAGGCCCAGCGGCCGGCCACGAAGGCGAAGCCGATCTTGGAGACGCCACCGTCGAGCACCAGCATGATCAGCAGGTGGCCGAGGATCAGGACCACCAGGACGATGCCGGACAGGCGCATGAAGAGCCACGCCAGCATCTCGAAGTTGGTCCGGGTGCGGCGCGGGGTCTTCTTGGTCCGCTGGCGGGCCGGCTCGACCACGAAGGCGTCGGCGGGGTTGCCGGTGCCGAGGCCCTTGCCGGTGTGCGCGTGGGCGGAGGGGACCACCAGGGCGTCGGAGATTTCCGTGGACATGTCTCAGATCACTTCCCGAACCAGGTGGTCAGCGTGTGCTGAAGGATCGGGTAGAAGGCGCCCGCCATCAGGACGACCCACACCCCGACCACGGTCCAGAGCATCTGCTTCTGGAACTTCGGACCCTTCGACCAGAAGTCGACGGCGACGACCCGCAGGCCGTTGAGGGCGTGGAACAGGATGGCGGCCACCAGGCCGTACTCCATCAGGTTCACCAGGGGCGTCTTGTACGTCTGAATCACAGAGTCGTACGCCTCGGGCGACACTCGCACCAGTGCGGTGTCCAGGACATGAGCGAACAGGAAGAAGAAGATGAGGACGCCGGTGACTCGATGAGCCACCCAGCTCCACATGCCTTCCCGGCCGCGGTACAGCGTTCCAGCCGGCACGGAAAAACCCTCCGGAAGCGATTGGGGGCTCGGCCGGCTTCGGTGTCGGTCAGCCCGGCCGGGTACGGTCCACCGGCCGCCAGCATCCTATCGACGCGTTATTGCGAACCGCCTCCGGGGGCCCGAGGTGTGATCAATCAGGCACGACTGGCCTAGTGCGGCGGGAACCCGGGCGGCTCCGGAGGCCCCACGGCCACGCAGCGTGACCGTTCGACTGCGCTACCGTGGCCGCCGCTTCCGTCGCCGACACTCTGCCGAGGCCCCCGTGCCGCTCAGCCCGCCCCGCCGCCCGTCCCCCGCCGTCGCGGTCTGCGCCCTGCTGCTCGCCGCGGGCTGCACCACGGTCGGCGGCTCCGCCGACCGGGCCGCGCCGGCCCGCGAGCTGTCCGCCGCCGAGTTGCGGGCGGCCGCGGTGGCCGACGGCGACCTGGGGGCCGGGTACACGGTGACGGTGATGACGCCCGGTCACGGCGAGACCGGCTCGGGCGGCGGCCGGGAGGTCTCCGACCTGCCCGTCTGCCAGCCGCTGCTGGACGCGGTGACCCCGGCGGTGGCGGCGGGCGGCGCCACCGCCTCGCCGGGCCCGGGGGATCCGTACGCGGAGACCGATCTGAGCGTGGCGCGGGCGGCCGATCCCCAGGGGGGCGTGTACGGAGGACTGCTCGGCTACCGGACCGGGCGGGCGGCGCTGCTGCAGTCGGAGCTGGAGAAGCTGTTCGGCCCGTGCGCCTCGTTCGTCTCCAGCGCGCCGCCGCCGCCGGCGGAGAAGAGCCGCAAGCCGGTGCGGACCAGGCACCGGTTGATCCGGGACGACACGCCCACGCCCGGGGGAGCCGACGCGGTGACCGGGTTCACCCTGACGAGTGAGTCGGGCAGCGTGGTGCTCGCCCAGCGTGCCGTGGTGGCCCGGGTCGGACCGGTGCTGGCGGTGCTCACCACCGTCGGCGTCGGCGCGGAGCCCGCCCCCGTGCCGGACGAGCGGATCGTCCGGCAGCAGGTGGCGAAGCTCCGCGCCGCGCAGGCGCACGGGTGAGGGCGGGCCCGGCTCAGCGGGCTCCGGCCTCGGAGTGGGTGGCGACCAGGTGCTCCAACCGGGTCAGGGCGATCCGGCGGAGCTCGTCCGAGGCGATCAGCCGTTCCTCGTCCGGGTCGTGCGCCAGCCGGGTGCGGATCGAGCTGAGCACGGTGTCGAGCATCTCCTCGGGGGCCACCCCTTCCAGGCAGACCACGAAGACGTGCCCGAACCGGGCCTCGTACGCGGCGTGGGCGGCGCGAAGGGCGGTGTGCGCCGCCTGGCTGCCGGGTGCGCGCATGCCCAGGAGCGGCTGCGGCATCCAGCTCTCGTCCGCCAGCGCCTCGGCCAGGTCGGCCGGTCGCAGGTCGTAGGAGGCCTCGCTGGCCGCGGCCAGCAGGGACTCTATGTCGGGGTAGGGCCGGTGGGCGGTGAGCCGCAGGGCCCAGCGGTGGCTGCCGCAGCAGGCCAGGAGGGCCTCCTCGGCCGCGCCGGCGTCGGCCTCGTTGAAGCGGTGCAACCCGAGGAGGGTCGGCTCGGAGCTGGGATCGAGCCGCGGTGACGGGATGTCGCTGGCCAGCGGGTCCTCCTCGTGAGGGCGGGAAGGTGCCGGTGAAAGGGGGTGGTGAAGCAGGTGAAGTATGAGGCCGCGGGGCGGTGTTCGAGACCCGCCGGGCAGCGGCTCAACGGTAGTTGAGCAGTCATCAGTTGGGGAGAGCGCACGCGGAATTCATCCGATCGAGCTATCAAGTTGTGACGTTGACACCTCGGTGTCAGCGCCCTCCCCGTTCACATCTGCTAATCGTCCAGGCCTTTCGGCCGCCGGCTCCACTCAGGAGCAGCGCGTCCCCGGCGCCGGCATCGTCCCCTCGACGAGGTACGCGGTCAGGGCGGCGTCGACGCAGCCGTTGCCCTTGCCGAAGGCGCCGTGCCCCTCGCCGACCCGGGTCAGCAGGGTGGCGTCGGCGAAGCCCTTGGCGAGCGCCTCGGCGGAGGCGTACGGGGTGGCCGGGTCGCCGGTGGTGCCGACCACCAGGATCGGCGCGCTGCCCTCGGCGCGGACGGCGTGCGGCCGCTCCGTCGTCCGGAACGGCCAGCGGGCGCAGCCGGCCTCGCTGTAGTCCTCCACCGTGACGCCCTTGGAGACCAGCGGGGCCTCGGCCAGGAGCCTGGCCACCGCCTGCTGGGCGCGCTCCGCGGTGGGCGCCGGCGGGGCGGCGTCGGCGCAGCTGATCGCGCGGTTCGCCTCCTCCATCGGGCTGAAGTGGCCCTTCTCGTCGCGGCCGTCGTAGCCGTCGGCGGAGGCGAGCAGCGGGTCCACCTTGTGGCCGACCATGGCCCAGCCGAGCGCGTTGCGCAGGTACGTCCAGGACGTCTTCTCGTCGCCGTAGAGCGCGCTGATGACGCCCGTCCAGGCGAGGTCGCGGCCGACCTTCCGGCCGTCGGAGGCGGTCATCGGGTGGCCGTACAGGCCGTCCAGGAAGTCGGCGGCCTTCTGGGCGGCCCTGGCCGGGTCCTTGCCGAGCGGGCACTCGGCCGCGTGGTTCTTCACGCAGTCGGCGGCGAAGCGCTCGAAGGACTTCTCGAAGCCGATCTGCTGGTCGACGCCGTGGTCCAGCCGGTCCTGGGCGGGGTCGACGGCGCCGTCCAGGACCAGCCGGCCGGTGTTCTGCGGGAACTCCTCGGCGTAGAGCGCGCCGAGGTAGGTGCCGTAGGAGATGCCGAGGTAGTTGAGCTTCCGGTCGCCGACGGCGGCGCGCAGCACGTCCAGGTCGCGGGCGGTGTTGCGGGTGCCGACGAAGGGCAGCAGCCGGCCGGACTTCGCCTGGCAGGCGGCGGCGTGGTCGGTGGCGTTCCCGACCCGGTCTGCGGTGCGGGCGGCCGGCTCCAGCGGGGTGTCACGCTGGTTGACCTCGTCGTGCTGCTTGTCGTCGTAGCAGACCACCGGGGAGCTCTCGCCGGTGCCGCGCGGGTCGAAGCCGACCACGTCGAAGCGGTCGTGCAGGGTGCCGTCGTACTCCGTGGCGCCGTACTTGACCATCTCGACGCCGGAGGCGCCCGGGCCGCCCGGGTTGACCATGAGCGAGCCGAGCCGCTGGTCCGGCCGGGCGGCGGGCAGCTTGATCAGCGCGAGGTCGAGGGCGTCGGCGGCGGGGGCGGTGTAGTCGAGCGGGACGTGCAGCCGGCCGCAGAGCATCGCGGATATGTCGATCTTGGCCCGGGCGGCCTGCGGGTCGGCCGGGCAGGCGGCCCAGGCGATCTGCTGGCCGTAGAACGGCTTGAGCGCGGGGTCGTCGGCGCCGGTGGGCTTGGCGGTCGGCGTCGGGGCGGCCGTCGGGGTGGCCTGGGCGGCCGACGGGGCCGCGGCGGCCCCGTCCTGGGCGGGCTTGGTGCTGTCGTTGCAGGCGGAGCCGAGAAGCAGGGTGCCGGCCGCGAAAGCGGTCAGCAGAAAGCGCGGGCGGGCGGCCCGAAGAGATCTCATCGCACGTATGTATCACTGCCGGGGGACCGCGTGGATCATGGCCCCGGCGTCGGACCGCCCGCCCGCGCCGCCCGGACGTCAGACCCGGTGCACCTTGTGGTTGGCGGCCTGGGCGCGTGGGCGGACGACCAGCAGGTCGATGTTGACGTGCGGGGGCCGGGTCACCGCCCAGGCGACGGTGTCCGCGACGTCGTCCGCGGTCAGCGGCTCGGCGACGCCCGCGTACACGGCCGCGGCCTTCTCCTCGTCGCCCCGGAAGCGGGTGACGGCGAAGCCCTCGGACTTGACCATGCCGGGGGCGATCTCGATCACCCGGATCGGCTCCCCGCACAGCTCCAGCCGCAGGGTGGCCGCGATGGTGTGGGCCGCGTGCTTGGCCGCCACGTAGCCGCCGCCGCCCTCGTACGCGGCCAGCGCCGCGGTGGAGGAGAGCACCAGCACGGTGCCGTCGCCGCTCGCCCGCAGCGCGGGCAGCAGGGCCTGGGTCATGTGCAGCACGCCGAGCACGTTCACCTGGTACATCGCCAGCCAGTCGGCCGGGTCGGCGGTCTCGACCGGCTCCGCGCCGATCGCCCCGCCGGCGTTGTTGACCAGGACGTCCACCCGGCCGACCTCGGCCGCGAAGGCGTCCACGGCCGCCCGGTCGGTGACGTCCAGGGTGTGGGCGCGGCCGCCGAGCTCCTTGGCGAGCTCCTCGATCCGCTCGGTGCGGCGGGCGGTCAGCACCACCTCGAAGCCCTCGGCCGCGAGCCGGCGGGCGGTCGCCGCGCCGATTCCACTGCTGGCTCCGGTGACCACGGCCACCTTGTGCTCGGTCATTGCCACTCCCTGGAGGAACGCGTCGGTCGGGGGAAGTACGTCGGTCGCTCGTCCGATCATCTCAATGACGCCGACCGGGCTCGCGCCGCGGTGGGGGACGTCCACCCCGGTGGGTCCTCCAGCCGTCCCGAACGGCGTCAATCCCCCGTCGGAGTGGCCCCGTGACCGCCGGTGCGGGTCGTCGTTGCACAGGGCACGCAACCCGGGGAAGGCGACTGAAACGAGATGTCATACCCACCTGCTCAGCCCCTATGCGCCCATACGGGGACTTCTTTTCGGGAAGTCGGGCCAAATCCCCCCAACAGGCCTACCCTTGTTGAGATGAACCGTCCTGAGTCCGCCCAGCCGGCCGTCATGCCCACCGCTGCCCGCCCCGTCGCCGCCCTGCGCGACCGTGTCGCGGCGCTGGAGTCGGAGCTGATCGCGTTCCGCCGCGATCTGCACCGCCACCCGGAGCTGGGCCGCCAGGAGTTCCGCACCACCGCCCTGCTGCGCGACCGGCTGACGGCCGCCGGTCTGGCCCCCCGGGTGCTGCCCGGCGGCACCGGGATGATCGTCGACATCGTCCCGGAGGGCGCCCCGCGCGGCGCCGAGTTCCTGGCCTTCCGCGCCGACATCGACGCGCTGCCCATCGACGACGCCAAGACGGACGTGCCGTACCGGTCGACCGTCGCCGGCCGGGCCCACGCCTGCGGCCACGACGTGCACACCTCCGTCGTGCTGGGCACCGCCCTGGTGCTCGCCGAGGCGGCCCGGTCCGGCGAGCTGCGCCGCCCGGTCCGGCTGATCTTCCAGCCCGCCGAGGAGCTGATGCCCGGCGGCGCGCTGGACGTGATCGCCGCCGGCGGGATGGACCGCGTCGGCCGGATCTTCGCGGTGCACTGCGACCCGAAGGTGGAGGCCGGCCGGATCGCGCTGCGCACCGGGGCGATCACCTCGGCCTGCGACCGCCTGGTGCTGCACCTGGACGGCCCCGGCGGCCACACCGCCCGCCCGCACCTGACCACCGACCTGGTGACCGCGATCGCCCGGATGGCCGCCGACCTGCCGGCCGCGCTGTCCCGCCGGATGGACCCGCGCTGGGGCGTCAGCCTGGTCTGGGGCCGGATCGCCTCGGGCTCGGCCCCCAACGTCATCCCGCAGCACGCCGAGCTGGAGGGCACCGTCCGCTGCCTGGAGCTGGAGGGCTGGCGCGAGGCGCCGGACCTGCTGCACGAGCTGATCGCCAAGCTGGCCGAGACCTACCGGGCGAAGTGGACGCTCGACTACCACCGCGGGGTGCCGCCGGTGGTCAACGAGGCCGTCTCGGTGGGCCTGCTGGAGGCCGCGATGACGGCCCGTTTCGGGCACCGGGACGAGGGGCGCGCCACGGCGGCCGCCGAGCAGGTGGTGGAGGACACCGAGCAGAGCCTCGGCGGCGAGGACTTCTCCTGGTACCTGGAGCACGCCCCGGGCGCGCTGGCCCGGCTCGGCGTCCGCACTCCCGGCGACAGCACGGTCCGTGACCTTCACCAGGGCCGTTTCGACGCGGACGAGCGGGCGATCGGGATCGGCGTGGAGCTGTTCGCGGCGCTGGCACTGGAGACCGAGGGGGCGTAGTCCGCTCCCCGGTGGGCGTCCCGGGCCCGGTCCGCAACGGACCGGGCCCGTCGTCGGTTCACCGGGCCGGGCCTCGATCGAGCAACGCCCGAGTTATCTGCTTCCTGGCTTTTTGTCCGGTTACGTACACTGGGCAGCGCCAGTTCCGATCACCCTCCGCGTACGGGAAAGGGGCCCCGGGAAGACTGTCAGACCACGGTTTGATAACAACCCGAATGCTCCGGCGACCTGTGACCCAACCGTGTTCTACGCGCGTTACGGTGGCGTCCGACCACGCTAAACGGGTGCGTGTGAGAAGGAGATACTCCCTTGCGCCGTTCTACTAAGCTCGCTGCGGTTGTGCTCTCGGGTTCCCTGGGCATCGCCTCGCTCGCCGCTTGCGGCGCAAAGAGCAACGACACCACCGCTTCCTCCGGCTCGTCCGAGGGCGGCCTGAAGGTCGGTATGGCCTACGACATCGGTGGTCGTGGCGACCAGTCGTTCAACGACTCCGCCGCCCGCGGTCTCGACAAGGCCAAGGCCGACCTGGGCGTCGCCGTCACCGAGGCCGACGCCAAGACCGGTGAGGCCGAGGCCGACAAGGAGACCCGGCTCAAGAACCTGGTCACCGCCGGCTACAACCCGATCATCGCGGTCGGCTTCGTGTACCAGGGCGCCGTCGAGAAGGTCGCCAAGGACAACCCGAACACCAAGTTCGCGATCATCGACTCGGCGTCCGACACCCAGCCGAGCAACGTCACCTCGCTGACGTTCTCGGAGCAGGAGGGTTCGTACCTGGCCGGTGTGGCCGCCGCCCTCAAGACGAAGACCAAGCACGTCGGCTTCATCGGCGGTGTGCAGTCCGAGCTGATCAAGAAGTTCGAGGCCGGTTACAAGGCGGGCGTGAAGTCCGTCGACCCGAGCATGGCGGTCGAGACCACCTACCTGACCACCCCCCCGGACTTCTCCGGCTTCAACTCGCCCGACAAGGGCAAGGAGGCCGCGCAGGGTCAGCTGGACAAGGGCGCGGACGTCATCTACACCGCCGCCGGCTCCTCCGGCAACGGTGCCATCGAGGCCGTCGCCAACGCCGGCAAGCTGGCGATCGGCGTCGACTCCGACCAGGCCGCCCAGCCCGCCCTGGCGAAGTACAAGGCCAGCATCCTCACCTCGATGGTGAAGAACGTCGACAAGGCCGTCTTCGCCTACATCGACTCCGCCAAGAAGGGCTCCCCCTTCACCGGCGTGAAGAACTTCGACCTGAAGGCCGACGGCGTCTCGCTCGCCACCACCGGCGGCAAGATCGACGACATCCAGGGCAAGCTCAACGACGCCGCCACCGCCATCAAGAGCGGCGCCACCACCGTCCCGACCGCTCCGTAAGGCGCGCCCGGACGTCGCTGCCGCTGCCGCCTGCCCGGCAGCGCAATGATTGACGCAGCATCAGGGAGGGGCCCGGAAGGGTGCGCTCAGTGCGTACCCCCGGGCCCCGTCCCGTACCCCACCGTTTTTTCTTGGCCCTCCAGCGCAACGACGCGCCTCCAGACCACCAGGAGATCGCCATCACCGCATCCGACCCCGCCCTCAGCAAGGGCGGTACCCCCAGCGCGGGGACGGCGACACCGGCCGTCGAACTGCGCGGCATCACCAAGCGCTTCCCCGGCGTCGTGGCCAACCACGACATCAACCTCACCGTCCGCACCGGCACCGTGCACGCCCTCATGGGTGAGAACGGCGCCGGCAAGTCGACGCTGATGAAGATCCTCTACGGCATGCAGAAGCCGGACGAGGGCACCATCGCGATCAACGGCGAGCAGTGCGAGTTCAACACCCCGGGTGACGCCATCTCGCGCGGCATCGGCATGGTGCACCAGCACTTCATGCTCGCCGACAACCTCACCGTCTGGGAGAACGTCGTCCTCGGCGGCGAGAAGCTCCACGGCATCGGGGCCAAGGCGAAGGCGAAGATCAAGGAGATCTCCGACCAGTACGGCCTGGGCGTGCGCCCGGACGCGCTGGTCGAGGACCTCGGCGTGGCCGACCGCCAGCGGGTCGAGATCCTCAAGGTGCTCTACCGCGGCGCCAAGATCCTGATCCTCGACGAGCCCACCGCGGTGCTCGTCCCGCAGGAGGTCGAGGCGCTCTTCGGCAACCTGCGCGAGCTCAAGGCCGAGGGCGTCACCGTCATCTTCATCTCGCACAAGCTGCACGAGGTGCTGTCGGTGGCGGACGCGATCAGCGTCATCCGGCGCGGCACCACGGTCGGCGACGCCGACCCGGCGAACGTCACCGCGCGCCAGCTGGCCGAGCTGATGGTCGGTGCCGAGCTGCCCTCCCCGGGGAGCCGCGAGTCGACCGTCACCACCACCGAGATGCTCGACGTCCGGGACCTGCGGATCGCCAAGACCGACGCCGAGGGCATCGAGCGCGTGGTGCTCGACGACATCTCGCTGCGGATCCACAAGGGCGAGATCCTCGGCATCGCCGGTGTCGAGGGCAACGGCCAGGCCGAGCTGGTCGAGGCCATCATGGGCATGCTGCCGCTGGACGGCGGCGCCGTCACACTGGACGGCAAGGACCTCTCCGGCTCGCTCACCCGCAGCCGCCGCGAGGCCGGCATCGGCTACATCCCCGAGGACCGCCACCGCCACGGCCTGCTGCTGGAGGCCCCGCTCTGGGAGAACCGGATCCTCGGTCACGTCACCGAGAGCCCGAACTCCAAGGGCATGCTGCTCGACCCGGCCGGTGCCCGCAAGGACACCCAGCGGATCGTCGACGAGTACGACGTCCGCACCCCCGGCATCGAGGTCACCGCGGCGTCGCTCTCCGGCGGCAACCAGCAGAAGCTGATCATCGGCCGCGAGATGAGCCACGACCCCAAGCTGCTGATCGCCGCCCACCCCACCCGCGGGGTGGACGTCGGCGCGCAGGCGCAGATCTGGGAGCACATCCGGACCGCCCAGCGGGCCGGTCTCGCGGTGCTGCTGATCTCCGCCGACCTGGACGAGCTGATCGGCCTCTCCGACACCATCCGGGTGATCTACCGCGGCCGTCTGGTGGCCGACGCCGACCCGGCCACGGTCACCGCCGAGGACCTGGGTACCGCGATGACCGGTGCCGCCCGCGGCCACATCGAGTCCGAGCCCGAGGCCGTCGAGGAGTTCCACGCGGTCACCGCGGAGGGCACCGAGGCCGAGGCCGCCGGGACCGGCTCCACCGAGGACGCCGCCGCCCAGGACGCCACCTCGTCCGACACCCCCACCGACACCGCCGACCCGCAGGCGGGGGAGTAGCCACATGACCAGTCCCAACCCCGCGGCCAAGAGCAAGCTGGCGCAGCGGTTCGACGGCGAGAAGATCGTGCTCGCCCTCGCAGCGCCGGTGCTCGCCGTGCTGCTCTCCGTCGCGATCTGTTCGGTGCTCCTGGCGACCTCGGGCAAGAACCCGTTCGACGCCTGGAACGTGATGATCACGTACGCCACCAAGTCGGACGGCCAGGTGGCCATCCTCAACCGGTCCACCACGTACTACCTGGCCGCCGCGGCCGCCGCCTTCGGCTTCCGGATGAACCTCTTCAACATCGGTGTCGAGGGCCAGTACAAGGTGGCGGCGCTGTTCGCGGCGTTCGTCGGCAGCCGGCTCGACCTGCCGTCGTTCATCCAGATCCCGCTGCTGCTGATCACCGCCATGCTGGTCGGTGGCCTGTACGCGAGCATCGCCGGTCTGCTGAAGGTCTTCCGCGGCGTCAGCGAGGTCATCTCGACCATCATGCTGAACGCCATCGCGGTGGCGATCGTCGGTCTGCTGCTCGTCCCCGGCATCTTCGCGCCGGAGAAGAGCTCGACCAGCAACTCCATCCAGACCAGCCCGGTCTCGGAGTCCAGCCACTTCTTCGCGATCAACACCGACGGCGGGCCGCTCTACGGCTTCCTCTTCATCGCGATCCTGGTCGGCGTGGCCTTCCAGTTCACCCTGACCCGCACCCGCTTCGGCTTCGACCTGCGCGCCACCGGCCGCTCCGAGACCGCCGCGACCGCCTCCGGCGTGAACGTCAAGCGCATGGTCGTCACCTCGATGGTGGTCTCCGGTGCGCTGGCCGGCCTGATCGGCATGCCCGAGCTGCTGCAGAACTCGTACAACTTCGGTCAGAGCTTCCAGGGCGGCCTCGGCTTCCTCGGCATCTCGGTCGCCCTGCTCGGCCGCAACAGCCCGATCGGCATGGCCTTCGCCGCGCTGCTGTTCGCCTTCCTGGACGCCACCGGCTCGCAGCTGCCCCTCCAGGGCGGCTTCCCGTTCGAGATCGTCCCGGTCATGCAGGGCACCATCGTCATCTGCGTCGTCGTCGCCTACGAGCTGGTGCGCCGCTACGGCCTCAAGCGCCAGCAGCAGAAGGTCGGCGCCGAGCTCGCGGCCCAGGCTGCCGCCAACGAGAAGAAGGAGGTGTCCGCATGAGCACGGCCACCGCTGCCCGCGCGAAGGCGCCGGGCGCTCCCGCCAAGAAGCGCAAGTTGTCCTGGCCGGTGGTGCTGCTGCTGATCGCGGGCGCCCTGGTCCTCTTCTCCGCCGTGGGCATGGCCACCGGCAACCACTCGCTGACCTCCTCCGGCCAGGTCACCGCCGCGCTCAGCGCCGCCGTGCCGATCGGCATGGCCGGTCTGGGCGGCCTCTGGTCCGAGCGGGCCGGCGTGGTCAACATCGGCCTCGAAGGCATGATGGTCGCCGGCACCTTCTGCGGCGCCTGGGGCGGCTACCTGGTCAACCCGTGGTTCGGCCTGGTGGCCGGCATGCTCGGCGGTGCGCTCGGCGGTCTGCTGCACGCCGTCATCACGGTGACCTTCGGCGTCGACCACATCGTCTCCGGTGTCGGCGTCAACCTGCTGATCCCCGGCATCTGCGCGTACGTCAACCGGATCTACTACAAGGACTACATCTCCGTCGGCGCCGGGGCGAACCAGTCCCCGCCGGCCGATCCGCTGCCGTACATCACCATCCCCGGGCTCTCCTCCGGGCTGAAGGACATCGAGACCCACCACTGGTTCCTGGTGTCCGACGTCGCGGGCGTGCTCGGCGGTCTGGTCACCAACATCTCGGTGGTCGTGCTGCTGGCCGGCGCGCTGATCGTGGTCAGCTACTTCGCCCTCTGGCGCACCGTGTTCGGCCTGCGCCTGCGCTCCTGCGGCGAGAACCCGACGGCGGCCGAGTCGCTGGGCGTCAACGTCTACAAGTACAAGTACCTCGCGGTCATCACCTCCGGCGCCTTCGCGGGCCTCGGCGGCGCGTACCTCTCGCTGGTCGCGGCGCACTTCTACAAGGACGGCCAGACCAACGGCCGAGGCTTCATCGGCCTCGCGGCGATGATCTTCGGCAACTGGATGCCGGGGGGCCTGGCCATGGGCGCCGGTCTGTTCGGCTTCACCGACAGCCTCCAGCTCCGTGACCCGGAGTCGGTGCACGTGCTGATCCTGGTGGTCGCCATCGCGATGTTCCTGCTGGCCCTCTGGAACCTGTACCGCCGCAAGATCCCGGCCGCGCTGATCACCTTCGTGGTGGCCGGCGGCCTGGCGGTCTGGTACGCCACCACCGAGGAGGTGCAGCGTCCGCTGATCGTGGCGACGCCGTACGTGATCACCCTGGTGGTGCTCTCGCTGGCCTCGCAGCGGCTGCGGCCGCCGAAGGCCGACGGCCAGATCTACCGCAAGGGCCAGGGCAAGTGACGGCCCCCGCGGCGGCGGTCGACTGGGAGGCACTGCGGGCGGCGGCGCGCGAGGCGATGACCCACGCCTACGCCCCGTACAGCAGGTTCCCGGTCGGCGCGGCCGCGCTGGTGGACGACGGTCGGGTGGTCACCGGCTGCAACGTGGAGAACGCCTCGTACGGACTCGCGCTCTGCGCCGAGTGCGGCCTGGTCTCCATGCTGCACGCCACCGGTGGCGGCCGGCTGACCGCGTTCACCTGTGTGGACGGCAGCGGCGGTCTGCTGATGCCGTGCGGCCGCTGCCGCCAGCTGCTGTACGAGCACGGCGGGCCCGATCTGCTGGTCGAGCTGCCGTCCGGCGTGAAGCCGATGAGCGAGGTCCTGCCCGACGCGTTCGGGCCGGAGCGGCTCTAGTCTTTGTTTCTGTTACGCGCGTAGAGTGTCGCGAGTGGGGCCGCAATCCGGCCAGCTCGCGACACTCTTCGCATTTTGAACCCCTCTTGGAGCAGCCATGGACGCCATCTCCGTCATCAGGACCAAGCGCGACCGCGGAGAGCTGAGCGACGCTCAGATCGACTGGGTCATCGACGCCTACACCCGCGGCGACGTCGCCGACGAGCAGATGTCCGCCCTCGCCATGGCGATCCTGCTGAACGGCATGAACCCGCGCGAGATCAGCCGCTGGACCGACGCTATGATCCGCTCCGGCGTCCGGATGGACTTCTCCTCCCTCGCGCAGCCCACCAGCGACAAGCACTCCACCGGTGGCGTCGGCGACAAGATCACCCTGCCGCTCGCCCCGCTGGTCGCCGCCTGCGGCGCCGCCGTCCCGCAGCTCTCCGGCCGCGGCCTCGGCCACACCGGCGGCACCCTGGACAAGCTGGAGTCGATCCCCGGCTGGCGCGCCCTGCTCTCCAACGACGAGATGATGAAGGTGCTGCACGACGCCGGCGCCGTCATCTGCGCCGCCGGTGACGGTCTGGCCCCCGCCGACAAGAAGCTGTACGCGCTACGCGACGTCACCGGCACCGTCGAGGCCATCCCGCTGATCGCCTCCTCGATCATGTCCAAGAAGATCGCCGAGGGCACCGGCGCCCTCGTCCTGGACGTGAAGGTCGGCTCCGGCGCCTTCATGAAGAACCTGGACAACGCCCGCGAGCTGGCCCGCACCATGGTCGGCCTGGGCACCGCGGCCGGCGTCAACACCGTCGCGCTGCTGACCGACATGTCGACCCCGCTCGGCCTCACCGCCGGCAACGCGCTGGAGGTCCGCGAGTCGGTCGAGGTACTGGCCGGCGGCGGCCCGGCCGACGTCGTCGAGCTCACCCTGGCGCTGGCCCGCGAGATGCTCGCCGCGGCCGGCGTGCACGGCAAGGACCCGGCCGACGCGCTGCGCGACGGCTCCGCGATGGACCACTGGCGCCGCATGATCTCCGCCCAGGGCGGCGACGTCGACGCCCCGCTGCCGGTCGCCCGCGAGCAGCACGTCATCCCGGCCCCGGCCTCGGGCGTGCTCACCGCGCTGGACGCGTACGCGGTGGGCGTCTGCGCCTGGCGCCTGGGCGCCGGCCGGGCCCGCAAGGAGGACCCGGTGCAGGCCGGCGCCGGCGTCGAGATGCACGCCAAGCCCGGCGACACCGTGGTGGCCGGCCAGCCGCTGCTGACCCTGCACACCGACACCCCCGAGCGCTACGACTACGCGATCGAGGCGCTGGCCGGCGGCATCGAGGTCGCCCCGGCGGGCACCGCGTTCACCCCGAACCCGATCGTGCTGGACCGCATCGCGTGACCCGCCGTCCTGCGCACGTGCGGCCGCTCAGGCGTACGTGCGCAGGACACCGGTGTCCAGCGTCCACGGGCCGACGGTGACGGTGTCGCCGAAGGCGAACTCCCTGCGGGACGGGTAGCCGGGCCCGTCGTGGACGATGCCGGTGCCCTTGCGGGGGTCGACCAGCAGGTAGAGCGGGATGCCCATGGCCGCGTAGTCGCGGACCTTGCCGTGGTAGTCGTTCTCCGGGTTCGACTTCGAGACGATCTCCGCCACCAGCAGGATCTCGTGGGGGAGCAGAGCTCGTCCCTCGTCGTCCAGGGCGGCTTCGGGGAACACCATCAGGTCGGGATTGCGCAGCCGTCCCAGTCCGATGTCCTCCAGATCCGCGCCACCGTGGGCGATGTAGCCGGGGTGGGTGTTCGGCAACTGGGCGTTCAGTTGCCGGGCCAGGCGGATCACGGCGAGCTCGTGCCGTTTCACCGGCGACATCGTCATGACGATCTCGCCGTCGGCGATCTCGACCTTCCCTATGCCGGGAATCTGCGGCAGCTGATCGGCGATCTCGCGCAACCGAGCGTACACAGCAGGATCGATGCTCATGCTCGGAATGTATCGACGGGCCCCGACAGCCGCGCCGTCGCTCAGCCGGCCGCCGTGAGGGCGATCTTCAGGAACTCCTCGGGGGCCTCGTGGATCAGGTCGTGGCCGACCGGGAGGGTGTGCACGGTCCAGGCCGGGTCGTCGCGCAGGCGGTCGAAGGTCTCCAGCAGCGGGCTGTCCTCGAAGCGCTCGGCGTGGATGTAGACCCGGCGGGTGACGGCGTCGGCCGCGCCGGTGAGGGCGATCGGCTGGAGGAGGCTGGCCACCGGGTGGACGGTGGCGCGCGGGTCGAGGGCGGGGTTCGATCCGACCACGGTGACACCGCCGCCCGCCGCGGCGCCGGCCAGGTAGCGCTGCTTCCAGACCTCGTTGACGATCCGGTAGGCCGACTCGCCGTCGCGGGGGACGAAGGCGTCCGCGTACACCAGCGCCCCGACCCGCTCCGGCACCCGGTCGGCGACCCCGGAGAGGACCATCCCGCCGTAGCTGTGCCCGACCAGCACCACGTCGGTGAGCCGCTCCGCCTCCAGCAGTCCGACCACGTCCTGGACGTGGGTGTCCAGGTCGACCGCCGCGTTGTTCAGGTGCCCGCGCTCGGAGACGCCGGTCAGCGTCACCGGGTACACCTCGTGCCCGGCGGCGCGGAGCCCCTCGGTGAGCGGCCGGTACCACCAGGCGCCGTGCAGCATGCCGGGGACGAGTACGTAGGTGGCCATGGCGTCTTCTTCCTCTGGTCCATCGGTCGGCGGTCGAACGGGCTGGGCGACGAGAGGAAGCTACGGCGGATACCCGACACCCTGTGTCAGGTATCCGTCGGGGAGAAGCCGATCGTCAGCGCCCCACCGGGACGGCCGCACGGCGGGTGGTGTGGGCGCGGCGGGTGGCGTAGAGGGTGACGCCGGCGGCGAGGGTCATCGCGGTGAGGCCGACGGCGGCCGCGCCGGGCCAGCCGGTGGAGTGGTAGGCGTCGGCGCCGATGGTGCCGCCGAGGCTGTTGCCCAGGTAGTAGGCGATCAGGTACAGCGCGGAGGCCTGGGCGCGGCCCTCGGTGGCGGTGCGGCCGACGGCGGAGGACGCGGTGGCGTGGCCGGCGAAGAAGCCGGCGGTGATCAGCACCAGGCCGAGCAGCGCGCAGAGCAGCGAGTCGGCGAGCGAGAGCAGCAGGCCGGCGGTGGTCACGCCGATCGCCACGTACAGCGCGCCGCGTCGGCCGAGGCGGCCGGAGAGCCGTCCGGCGGCGGCGGAGGTGCCGGTGCCGACCAGGTAGACGACGAAGATCGAGGCCGCCACCGACTCCGGCAGGTGGAACGGCGCGGAGATCAGGCGGTAGCCGACGGTGTTGTAGACCGCGCCGAACACCGCCATGAAGAGCAGCCCGAGCGCGTACAGCCGGACCAGCAGCGGGTTGCCCAGGTGGCGGCCGACGGTGCGGGCCAGCGCGCGGGCGTCCACCGGGGCGGGTGTGAAGTGGCGGGCGGGCGGGATCAGCAGCCGGAAGGCGAGCGCGGCCAGCAGCGCGAGGGCGGCGGAGGCGGCCAGGCCCCAGCGCCAGCCGAAGCCGGCGGCCGTCCAGCCGGAGATCAGCCGCCCGCCCATGCCGCCGATGCTGTTGCCCGCCACGTACAGCCCCATCGCGGAGGCCAGTGCGCTGGGGTGGATCTCCTCGGCGAGGTACGCCATCGCGGTGGCGGGGAGCCCGGCGAGGGCGGCGCCCTGGAGGACGCGCAGCACGACCAGGGTGGTGAGGTCCGGCGCGAAGGGCAGGGCCAGGGCGAGCGCGGAGGCGGCGAGCACGGAGGCCGTCATCACCGCGGTGCGTCCGTACCGGTCGGAGAGGGCGCTGGCCGGGAGCAGGGCGAGGGCGAGGCCGAGGGTGGCGGCGGAGGCCGTCCAGCTGGCCTGGCCGGGGGTGAGGTCGAGGTCGGCCGAGAGGACCGGCAGCAGGCCCTGGGTGGAGTAGAGGAGGACGAACGTCGCGATGCCGGCGGCGAAGAGGGCCAGGTTGGCGCGGCGGAAGGCGCGCTGCCCGGGGCGGTGGCGGGCGTCGTCGGTGGCGAGCGGGGACGGCTTGGCGAGGGCATCCGGCACGGTCGCGGACGCCCCGGTACTGGCGGGCTGCATGTCGTCGACGTTAGGACCGGCCGCTCTGATGCGTCCAATGCATGAATGCGGGAGAATCGATGCGCAGGGGTATGAGTGCAGTTCGAAGCGGTGAGGATGGCGCGGGAGTGGCGGAGAGCACGGACGAGGCCGATCGCCCGCACCGGCCGGCGGAGCTGGGGCCGGAGTTGCCGGCCGTCCAACTCGCGCCCCGGCTGGCGCAGTTCGCGGCGGTGGCCCGGCTGGAGCACATGACGCAGGCGGCCGCGCTGCTGGGCGTGCCGCAGCCGACGCTGTCCCGGGCGGTGGCCCGGCTGGAGGCCGAGCTGGGCGTGGACCTGCT
This sequence comes from Kitasatospora sp. NPDC005748, assembly GCF_040630735.1. Lineage (NCBI taxonomy): Bacteria > Bacillati > Actinomycetota > Actinomycetes > Kitasatosporales > Streptomycetaceae > Kitasatospora > Kitasatospora sp. NPDC005748. The sequence continues at coordinate 69,573 of NZ_JBEXYD010000008.1, read as the reverse complement.
GGCCCGTCAGGGCCGGACCGTCCGGCTGACCAGGGCCGGACGGCTGCTGCTGGCCTCGGTGGAGCGGGCGCTGGCCGAGGTCGAACGCGGTGCGGAGGCGGCCCGGGCGGAGGCGGACCCGGCGGCCGGGCGGGTGGTCTTCGGCTTCCTGCACACGATGGGGACGGACGCGGTGCCGGCGCTGCTGCGGGGGTTCCGGGCGGCGCACCCGCAGGTGCGGTTCCAGCTGGTGCAGGACTACGTCGGCGCGATGCTGGAGCGGTTGCTGGCCGGCGAGCTGGACCTCTGCCTGGTCTCGCCGGTGCCGGACGACCCGGCGCTGGTGGCCCGCCCGCTGGACGAGCAGCGGCTGCACCTGGTGGTGCCGGCCGACCACCGGCTGGCCGGGCGGCGCCGGATCCGGCTGGCCGAGGTGGCCCGGGACCCGTTCGTCGGGCTGGAGCGCGGCTACGGGCTGCGCGCGATCACCGACGGCTTCTGCGCCGAGGCCGGGTTCGTGCCGCGGCTCGCCTTCGAGGGCGAGGACGCCGAGACGCTGCGCGGCCTGGTCGCGGCCGGGCTCGGGGTGGCGCTGCTGCCGCCCGCGCTGGTGCCCCGGCCGGGGGCGGTCGAGCTGGAGGTGACGGCGCCGCGCACCCGGCGGGCGATCGGCCTGGCCTGGGCGGCGGGTCGGCCGCCGACCCCGCCGGTGGCGGCGTTCCGCGACTTCGTGCTGGCCCGCCGGGGGCGGTTGCTGCAGCACGACTGAGCTGGCGCGCCGCGCGCCGCGCTCGGCCCTTCGGAGGAATTCCCGGTGCACATTGGCCGAACCGGCCGCGCGGGTGTGGCCTGTCTACGCGCGTAGGAGCTACACTCCCGCAATGGAGAACCAGACCCCTGTCACCACCGCGGGCACCGGCCCCCGGATCCCCACCCCCGACCAGATCGCCCGCGCCCCGAAGGTGCTCCTGCACGACCACCTCGACGGCGGGCTGCGGCCCGAGACCATCGTCGAGCTGGCCGCCGCGGTCGGCTACGAGGGCCTCCCCACCACCGACCCGAAGGAACTCGGCGAGTGGTTCCGCGAGGCCGCCGACTCCGGCTCGCTGGTCCGCTACCTGGAGACCTTCGCGCACACCTGTGCGGTGATGCAGACCCGCGAGGCCCTGATCAAGGTCGCCGCGGACTGCGCCGAGGACCTGGCCGCCGACGGCGTCGTGTACGCCGAGGTCCGCTACGCCCCCGAGCAGCACCTGGAGGCCGGCCTCACCCTCGACGAGGTCGTCGACGCCGTCAACGAGGGTTTCCGCCTCGGCGAGGCCAACGCCCGCGCGGCCGGTCACCGGATCCGCGTCGGCACCCTGATCACCGCGATGCGGCACGCGGCCCGCTCCTCGGAGATCGCCGAGCTGGCCAACCGCCACCGCGACCGCGGCGTGGTCGGCTTCGACATCGCCGGTGCCGAGGCGGGGTACCCCCCCACCCGCCACCAGGCCGCCTTCGACTACCTCAAGGGCGAGAACAACCACTTCACCATCCACGCGGGCGAGGCCTTCGGCCTGCCGTCGATCTGGGAGGCCCTGCAGTGCTGCGGCGCCGACCGGCTCGGCCACGGCGTGCGGATCGTCGACGACATCACGGTGAACGAGGACGGCAGCGTCGAGCTGGGCCGGCTGGCCGCGTACGTGCGCGACAAGCGCGTCCCGCTGGAGATGTGCCCGACCTCCAACCTGCAGACGGCGGCCGCCACGTCGTACGCCGAGCACCCGATCGGGCTGCTCAGCCGGCTGAAGTTCCGGGTCACGGTCAACACCGACAACCGGCTGATGAGCGGCACCAGCATGAGCCGCGAGTTCGGGCACCTGGTGGAGGCGTTCGGCTACACGCTGGGCGACATGGAGTGGTTCACGGTGAACGCGATGAAGTCGGCGTTCCTGCCGTTCGACGAGCGGCTGGCGATGATCAACGACGTGATCAAGCCGGGCTACGCCGAGCTCAAGGCGGAGTGGCTGTTCAGCGCGACCTCCTGAGGCGGTGCGGTCGGTCGGGTGAACGCCCTGGTCACCCCTGGGTGTTGGCGTTCATCTGACTACCCACTCGTGTGGGTTAACGGCCTTTGGTCCCCGTGCGATCCGATCACTACGGTGTGGCAGTCAACGCCGACCGGCGGAGGTGGCGGAACCCGCTACCCCGCCGTGAATGTCGGCCACCGACGAGGATCCAAGGGGACGAACATGAAGCAGGCCACTCTCAAGGCCGCCGGCACCGCCGTGCTCGGGCTCGCCATCGCGGCGGTCGGCGCCGGCAGCGCGTCCGCCGACCCGGTCGCCGCGGGTGGCCTCGGGCTTCCCACCGGCGCCGTGACCAACCCCGCCGTGACCGGCGCGGTCACCGACACCGCGAGCAAGCTGCCCGGCGGTGACAAGGTCGCCGGCACCCTCGGCACCCTGACCCCGAGCGCCGGCCAGGCGATGGCCCCGGCCGCGGACGCCGCTCCCCGCGCCGGCGTGCCGAGCATCCCGGGTCTCGGCAGCACCCCGGTCGGTGGCCTGACCCAGGCCCTCCCGCTGCCCGGCCTCGGCGGCTGACGCTCCCGCCACGGCCGACGGGCCGCCCGCACCCCGGTGATCCCGGGGTGCGGGCGGCCCGTTTCGGCGTTCGGACTCAGGTGCGTGGGTGCGTGGGTGCGTGGGTGCTGGGCGCCAGAGGCGAAGGGGGCGTGGGGGCGCCGGGCTCACGGCTCCTGGGGGAGGAGCAGCCAGAGCGCCAGGTAGATCAGGAACTGCGGGCCGGGGAGCAGGCAGGACGCGAGGAAGATGATCCGGACGGTCCACGGGGTCAGGCCGAAGCGCTCGGCGATCCCGGCGCAGACGCCGGCGATGACGCGGTTGTGGCGGGGGCGGGCGAGGCGGCTCATGGCGGTCTCCGTGTTCCTGGCGCCCGGTCCGGGCTCTCCGGAGGGCGTACTTCCATACTCCGCCGCCTCCGCCCCCGGATCCTCAGCCTCGGCGGCGATCCCGACCCTGGCCTTTGTCCCCGGTGAGGAGGACCCGACCTCGGGGTTTGTCTCGGGGGTGCCCCGGAGGTTCGCCTGCGCAGGAGTGGGAAGTCGGGCAGGCCGACTTCCGGTGCGAGGGGGTCGGAGGGCCGCTCGTGGGGGCGACGGTCCGGTTCGGAGTTGACGGCCGATCATCTCCGGTGCACTATTCCACTAGTTAACTAGTGGAAAGGTGGATGTCATCGTCGAGTACCTCATCGACCGTCGCGGCGGCCTCTCGCCGTATCTGCAGATCATCGAGCAGACGAAGCGGGCACTGCGGCTCGGAGTGCTCCGACCCGGTGACCAACTCCCCACCGCCCGCGAGGTGGTGGAGGCGACGGCGATCAATCCGAACACCGTGCTCAAGGCCTACCGCGAGCTCGAACGCGAAGGCCTGGTCGAGAGCAGGAGGGGCGTCGGGACCTTCGTCCGGAAGTCCCTCGCCAAACCGCCGACCGTCGAGGACTCGGCCCTGCGCGTCGACCTCGCCGACTGGATCGCCCGGGCGCGGGACGCGGGCCTGGAACGCGAGGACATCGCCGCTCTCGTCGACACCGCCCTCGACCGCGCCTACCCCACCAGCACCGAGGCCCCCGAGGAGTCCGGGTGAACCACCCCGCAGCAGAGCACCGACCGACCGAGGACGCCCCCGCCCTGGAGGCGACCGGCCTCGGTCTGAAGTACCGCCGGCGCTGGGCCCTGCGCGACTGCGAACTCCGGCTCCCGGCCGGCCGCGTCTGCGCGCTCGTCGGCCCGAACGGCGCCGGCAAGAGCACCCTGATGGCGCTCGCCGCCGGACTCCTCGCGCCGACCGAGGGAACGGTCGCGGTGTTCGGGACCGGACCGAGCGGAGCCGCCGCCCTGCGGCGCACCGCCTACCTGCGGCAGGACAAGCCGCTCTACCCGCGGTTCACCGTCGCGGAGACCCTGCGCGCCGGCCGGGAGCTCAACCCGGGCTGGGACCAGGAGATCGCTGAGCGGATCGTCCGGCTGGGCGACCTCCCGCAGAACGCCAGGGTGGGCACGCTCACCGCCGGCCAGCGCACCCGGGTCGCCCTCGCGCTCGTCCTCGGCAAGCGCCCCGACCTGCTGATGCTCGACGAGCCGCTCGCCGACGTCGACCCGGTGGCCCGCCAGGAACTCACCGGCATCCTGATGGCCGAGGCGGCGGAGCACGGGACGACCATCCTCATCTCCTCGCACGTCCTCGCCGAGCTGGACGGCGTCTGCGACCACGTCACCGTGCTGCGCGACGGGCGGATCCGGCTCAGCGGTGACGTCGACGACCTGCTGGACGACCACCGCCTGGTGGTCGGCGCCACCGAGGGCACCGACGGCACCCCGGCCGAGCTGGCGCGCCACGAGCTCGTCGAGCTGCGCCGCACCGGCCGCCAGGCGACCGCGCTGCTCAGGCCCCACGGAGAGATCGACCCGCGCTGGGACGTCAGCCGGCCGAACCTGGAGGAGATTCTGATCGCCTATCTGCGTACCGCCGCCCCGCAGGGCCGGCCCCCGGTCGAGGTCGGCGCGCACACCGCCGGTCGCGAGGAGGTGGCGGCCCGATGAGCACCGCCGACCTCGCCCCCCTGCCGCGGAGCCGCCCGTCCGGGCGTCGCCTGCTGAGCGGCACCACCTGGCTGGGCCTGCGCCAGGACCGCACGCCGCTCCTGATCGCCGGTTCCGTCCTGGTGCTGCTCTGCGGCTGGATGGTCTACCTGCACAGCCGGATCGCCGACCAGATAGCCGAATGGCATCTCCAGGGCTGCACCGTCGTCTACTTCCCGGCGGAGTGCGAGACCAGTCAGGCGATCACGCTCGACGCGCACTGGGGCGTCGCCGTGATGATCACCGGCTGGCTGCTGGTGATCCTGCCGATCGCCTTCGGCGTCTTCTACGCCGCGCCTTTGCTGGCACGGGAGTTCGAGACCGGGACGTACGCGCTGGCCTGGACGCAGTCCGTGTCGCGGCAGCGCTGGCTGGCGGCCCGGCTGGGCGTGCCGCTGCTGCTGACCCTGGTGGGGTCGAGCCTGCTCGCGGTCGTCTCGACCCGGTTCGTCCACCAGGTCGAGGGGCGGTTCTCCCTCCCCGGCCTGTACCACTGGTTCAGCTGGATGAGCCGCGGTGCCTCCGGGCCGTCGCTGGTCGCGTCCTGCCTGCTCTCCGTCGCGCTCGGGGCCGCCGTCGGACTGGTGGTGCGGCGGGTGGTGGCCTCGATCGTGGTCACGGCGGTGCTGACCGTCGCCGTACGGTTCGCGGTGGACTCCGGGCGGTACCTGCTGACGCCGGCGCGGGAGGCGCTGGCGAGCGTCCGGATGGCTGCGCCCGATGCGGTCGGCCCGATGTCCGTGGTCCAGACCGGACGGGTGACGACGTCCTCGCCGCTCGAATCGCACATCGTGGAGAACGGTTTCCTGACCCGGGACGGCCTGCGGATCCCTTCCGACGGCGACTGGATCGGCACCCTCCCGGACGGGACGGCCGTCTGCCCCAGCGAGGCCTGCCAGGCCCACTACGACACCATCGACCGGTTCTACACGCTCTACCACCCGCCGGCCGACGAGTGGGTGATGCACTGGACGCAGACCGGGCTGAGCCTGCTGGCCACGGCGGCGCTGCTGGTCTTCTGCGCGCTGTGGGTGCGCCGGGTGCGCTGAGTCGGCGTGGGGTGCGGTTGTCGGGCAGGGCCTTCTTCTCCCGGGGGGTCCTGCCTTCCGCTTGCCCGGATGAGGTGGCGACTCTGCGGCGGAGCGGGACGTCGGGCGGGCCGACTTCCTGCGCGTCGGGGCGCGCCGGTTCACGCTCAGGCGCGAGGGGTACGCGTTCACCGTGGCGCGACGCGGCAGCTACGTGAAGGATCGGACGAAGGAGTAGCCCCGCCTCGGCGAACCGGGACGGGGCCGTTTCGATGGGTGACTCAGCGAGACTGCGGAACGACGAACCCTCGCGCCGGACCGCCCTGTTGGGACCTACCCGCAATGACGGTCAGTGCTTCGTCGGTGATGTCCCGCCGGGTAGTGACATCGGCACTGTCGTACACCCGCCAGCGGCCGTTCGGATTGTCGAGGTCTTCGGGGGAGACGATCCCCCGAACGCCCAACCGCCGGAGGGTGTTGGCCATCTGCTGGGCTTCGTTCTCGTCCACGTTTCCCGCCCTTTCGGAGTTCGGTGCGCCCAGGCTAGCGGGCGCCGTCACCACCTCCGCCGCCTCCGCCACCCCCGTTGCAGTGCGATGCGCACCCTCCGGGGTTGATCGGCCCGCAACCACCGGGCACCGGAGTGTGGGAGCAGTTCGCGGCCACGGACACCAGGGAGCGGGTCGGGCCGGTCCAGAGTTCGTGGTCGGGCGTGTACCCGGCCTCCTCGATCAGGGCGACGGTCCGGACCAGAGCCGCCTCATCGTGGCGCTCCGGGTAGTGGTGGACGAACCCGCCGAGCTTTTCGCACAGCTCGGCGTACACGCGGGTGTGCCGACCCCAGCGGGAATCCGCCGGGGTCTCTTCCTCGGGGCCTTGCGCTTCGGGCCGAACTTCGCCACCAGGGCGTCGTACCTGGCCCGGTCCCCCAGGGGCGGCGCGATACGGACAGGCGTGCCGTCGTCGCCGATCACGGCCCGGCCACCGCTTATGAGGTAGCCCCTTGCGGCTTCGCTGGTCAGAATCCGGACCAGACTGTCGGGCCGCCAGGGCGCCCCTTTCGGCTTCCGGCCGTACAAGATGGCGAGACGACCGGTGGGGTTGAGCACACGCGCTCGGACGAGGTGACAACTCTGCAATGGAGTGGGACGTCGGCCGGGCCGGCTTCCTGTGCGTCGGTAGGTCGCGGCGGCTGGGGCGGCAGCCGCCGGGCCCGGGTGGGTCAGCGGGGCAGGCGCTCGCGTTCGGGATCGTCCTCGGTGCGCCGGTTCACGCTGAGCGCGGTGATCACGCCGAGCACGACGGTGAGGAGCGCGAGGGCGAGGAGGAGCACGAAGGCGGTGGCGACGAGGAAGCCGGCGGTGCCGCCGGCCCTCACCGCCGGACGCCGATGACGCGGCGGCCGAGACGGGCGGCGAGTGCGTGGAGCAGTTCGTCGGCCTGGTCGCGGGTGAGCGGGAGGGCGAGGTGCTCGCCGGGGCCGGCGTTGACGTCGAGGTCGACGGCGACGCGGAGTTGGAGCGCGGCGTCGGGGACGGCCTCCACGGCGAGGTAGGCGACGGTGGTGCGCTCGGTGTGGATCGCCTGGGTGAGGAGCGGGATCAGGACGCCCACGGGTCACCCCGTTCGGCGGCGCTCGCGGCGGCGCGCAGGAGGCCGAGGGGGTTGAGGAGGGTGGCGACGGGGGCGTTGCCGAAGCCGATGAGGACGCGGCCGTCGGCGCTGCCGTTCGTGGCGGCCGAGCCCCAGGCGATGCCGAACGGGCGCCCGCGCTCGTGGAGTTCGGCGAGCAGCGCGGCGACCTGGGGTTCGGTGTAGTCGCGCGTCCGGGGGGCGTCCGGTGCGACCGGGGCGTGGTGGGTCATGCGGCGGCGTCCAGCTCGAACCAGACGACCTTGCCGTCCTTGCGGGCGTCGGCGCCGAAGCGGTGGGTGAGCGAGCGGACCAAGTGGATGCCGCGGCCCGAGAGTTCGTAGGGGTCGGCGGAGGTGCGCTGCTCGGGGAGGGTGGGGCTGTCGTCGGCGACCGAGACCCGGAGGGTGCGGTTCGCGAGGACGACGACCACGAGGGGCGCCTGGCTGCCTGCGTGGCGCCAGGCGTTGACGAAGAGCTCGTGGAGGGCGAGTTCGGCGTCGGCGATGGGGTCGGGCGGCCACCCGGAGGAGGCGAGGGCCGCACGCAGTTCGCGCCGGGCGGCGGACCAGTCGGGAGGGGTGAGGGCGCGCACGAAGAACCTCCGGGAGGGGAGAGGGAGTTCGCGACGAAGGCGAGACCGTGAGCCAGGCTGTGTCGGCTGCTCTGCGGCGCCCGGACAGGGCATTACTGACGCTCCGTCGTGTGATCGGTGCAACACTGAGAGTAGGAACACAAGTTCCACGCGTGCAACACGATCGGCCAAGATGGGCTCGTCAGTTGAGTAGCCTCACTCTTGTGGGTGGCGCCTCGCGCCCTCGAAGGGGGAAACTGCTCCGACACGGAAGGAAGACCCTTGGCACTCAGGACTCAAATCAGCGAGCGGCAGAAGCGGTTCGGCGCTGAGCTGAGGAGACTTCGTGAGGCCGCTGGGCTGGCGGTGAAGGATGCCGGAGCCACGATCGGCATGGGCGGTCCGCAACTGAGCCACATCGAGGCGGCACGGACCGGGCTCGACCCGGCCCGACTCACGACTCTGTTGTCCACCTATGGGTGCACGGATGAGACCTACATGGCCATCCTGCACGAGCTGGGTGCCAGCGACGGCAAGGGCTGGTGGACGGAGTTCAAGGGGAAGGTCCCGACCCTCGCGCTGGATCTGGCCGAGGTAGAGGACCGGGCAACCTCACTGGCCAGTTATGACAGCCTCTACATCCCAGGAGTCTTCCAGCTCCCTGCGTACGCCATAGCGATCTATGAGAGTCCGAACCAGACGACTGTGTGGGATTCCAAGACGCAGGTTCGGTTCAGGACGGAGCGGCAACGAATTCTGTCGGACGACAGGCAGCGTGAGTTCCGGTTCGTCATTCACGAGGCTGCACTGCGCATGCGGTTCGCTGGCGACGACGTCATGATGGCTCAATTGCTCCACCTTGTTGATATGGCGGCACTTCCCAATGTCACTGTCCAGGTGTTGCCGTTCACGGCTCCGAGGCATGCGCCCCTCTCGGCCTCGTTCCTCCTGTGCGATCCTGGCTGTGCCGATCTATCGACCGTGATTCTGGACGCTCCCCGGCGTGCCGAGCACCTCGGTGACCAGGCCGACATCGCGGCCTATCGTCGGAAGCTCCAGCAGCTGAGTGACGTTGCACTTCCTGCCGTTGACACGAGCAAGTCCCTGCGTAACCTTCCTGCTCGCAGCTCTCTGGGGCTCATCCAACATCTCGTCTATCTGCTTCAGTCCTGAAGGGTGCCCGATGTCCCATCTCTCCTGGCAGAAGTCCTCTTACAGTGAAGGGGAAGGCTCCAACAACTGCCTCGAACTGGCCCCCGGCGCCGGCGACCTGTGCCACCTGCGTGAGTCGGACGACCCCGATGTCGTCGTCACGACCGACGTGGCCAGGCTCCGGGCGTTCATCCTCGGGGTCAAGGCCGGCGAGTTCGACCACTTGGTCTGAGCAGCGCGTGCCGCCACTGCCGAGTCGCCGGTGCGTCCCTGCGCCGTCCTTGCGCCTCCGGGCGCCAGGGCGGCTCTTCTTGACCGGGTCGGGACCCCGGGAGACGGATGACGCCTACCGGGCCTCCTGCGTCGTGCCGAGCATTATGGTGACCCGGAGAGCATCGCGGCCTACCGGCAGATGTTCGATCAGTTGAAGGATCTGGCCCTTCCTGCTGTCAGCGCGGCCGAGCCTCGGCGTGGGATGGCCTTCCGTGACTCATGGGGCCTCCTCCACCACCTTCTCTACCTGATCCAAGTCTGAAAGGCCTGTGATGTCAGAAGTCCTGTGGCAGAAGTCGTCATTCAGCGGAGGAGATGCCTCGAACAACTGCCTCGAACTGGCCTCCGGCACCGGCGACCTGCGCCATCTGCGCGAGTCGGACGACCCCGATGTCGTCGTCACGACCGACGTGGCCAAGCTCCGGGCGTTCATCCTCGGGGTCAAGGCCGGCGAGTTCGACCACTTCATCTGAGTAGCGAGCGCGGAGGGCGGGCGGCCACCAGGCCGCCCGCCCCCACACAATCGCTCAACCGCGCAGTAACCAACTGTTCGCAGGGTCGTCCAGCCAGACCTGGTGGCCTTCGCCACTCACCGTGAGGCCGAATCGCTCCGGTCCTGGCCGTCCGTGGTCACCCCACCATCGGTATGCCGCCTCGGCCTCCTCCCAGAGGCGCCGCGAACCGTACTGCCATACCGCGTACCGCTCGGCGTTCTCATCACCGTCCCAGTCGACGGCGGCCCACGACGTGCAGTCCGTCGTGGCGAGCCACAGTCGCCGCTGTACTCCCTCCACCTCGGGATCGTCGTGCCAGACGTACCAGACGTCACCGAGCCGGTGGCCGACGGCGAAGTCCGACTCCCATTCACCGCCGGCCACGAGCCGGGGGGCGAGCCCGGTCGAGGACTCCTTCGGCTCGTGTTCGTCCCGCACCACGTCACGGTAGATCCGGTGCTGTTGCCGCTGGTCGCGCAACGTCATGAAGGCGCTGTACGGACTGAACCGGCCCTCTGCCGTGCCGTCCCCTCTGACCGTGAGCCTCAACAGGCCCCAGCAGATCCAGGGGTTGTCCCACGGCGTGAGGATCACCCCGCCGGGCCTGGTCTGCTGAACCCATGCGTCCGGTACGCGAGTGACGGAGCAGGTGGCAGCCACCCGGTCGTACGGTGCATCTCGCCGCCAACCCTTCTGCCCGTCCCCGCAGATCACCGTCGGCTTCGCCGAGTTCGCCGCCAGCACTGCCCGGGCCTTCTCCGTGAGTGCCGGATCCACCTCGATGGTGACCACATTGGCATCGCCGAGCCGGTGTGCGAGGTAGGCCGAGGTGAGGCCGGTACCGGTGCCGATCTCCAGGACTCTTATGCCGGCCGAGAGATCGAGTGCTTCGAGCATGCGGAAGACCACAGACGGCGCAGAGGCGGAGGACGACGGCCACGGCCGGTCGCCCTCCGCCGGAGACGCACCGTCATTGATCTGTGTCACCACTGCCTCGTCGGTGTAGGCCGCGGTGAACCAAGCTGCGGGATCTGTCCGGCGATCACAAGCTCGGTAGCGGCCCCGGTCGTCCCGGAGCCAGATCAGATCGGGAAGGAAGCGGTGTCGCGGGAGGGCGAGTGCCGCCGTCCGCCATTCGGCGGCGACCTCGTGACCGAGCTCATCACGTACGGAGAGGAGCAGGCCGCGAATGGCGACCTGCTCCTCCTCCTGCTGGATCTGGGTCACTTGTGCTTCGGCTCCGGTTTCGCCTTGTCGGTGTCAGGGCTCGGCGCAGCCTTGCCCGGGTCCTTGTTGCCGGCGTGCCTGCCCTGCCCGCCGTCGTTGGGGCCGCTGCCTCCGCCGGAGCTGCCGCCCTTGCCGGTTCCCCATGCCATGGTCCTTCTCCTCTGCTGCTGAGGGTGGTTGAGGTGAATCAAGTCGCGCGACCCCGGACGTCCGGCGGCATCGGACCGGGCGGACGCTCTGGGGGCTTCGGGCGATCTCCGGGGGCGGTCATGAAGACACCTCTCGCATGGTGGCGATGGCTCGATACGTCGAGCCATCGCCACGGTAGGTAGCGATCTCCCTTGTCTCCAAGAGAGTTGCGGCGAATTGCACTGATGCGCCCCCGCGCCGGGCCTCACTCCGGTGCGCCGGGTCGTGGCCTTGACCCAGGATCGACGGGCGGTGAACCCTTGCGGCAGAAGTGACTCACTCGACACAGAGGGAGACAGGAATGCCGCTCAAGTTCCTCGGGATCTACCCCAACACCCCGGACGACGGATCTCCGACCATCTGGCTCGATGAGACCAGTGGTGACCTGGTCATTCAATCGTGGAAAGCAGACGAGGAGACCATCAGGCGCTGCCAGGAGATCGGGTCGATTCCTGGGCACTCAACGGACGTTCCCGATCACGAGACCGTGATCAGGCTCCCCGCCAACATGCTTCAGTTCGTCCCCCGAGTCGATGGCGAGGTCAACGGTGGCCACTGCGGTTCGTGAGGCGCTCGCCAAGGCCCGGCGGTCGGCCGTGCACCTTGAGATGCGTGACAGCTACATGCGTGACGACCCGGCGTTCATCTCCTGGCAGGGAGGGCACCGGGAAGATCCGGAGGATCGTGAATCCTGGTGGCGGCCATGGCTCGATGTCGTGGCCGAGACGACCGGACGAGGCGTTTCGGTGCGGCGGGCCCGCGTCGTGTCGGAGCCTGTCAGTGACTACATCCAGTACGAGTACGACGGCACGTTCACGAATATCGCGGCAGGTGAGCAGGTGCGCTGGCTGCCTCGATCGACAGCGCGTGATCTGTTGTTGCCCGCTCTGGACTGCTGGGTAGTGGACAGCGAGACGCTGATCCTCCATCACTTCAGCGGTGATGGGCAGTGGGCCGGCTCGGGCATGGAGGTCTGCACGGACCCGGCTCTGGTAGAGCTGTACGCCAGGGCATTCGAATCCGTCTGGCTGCGCGCCGTCCCCCACTCGGAGTACCGGCCGACCTGATCCGTGACTCTGTCAGCATCGTCAAGCGTTCAGCAGGCGCGCCGGGATCTCGCCGATCGGCTCGGCGAGATCCGGCGGGAGGCGGGGATCACCGGGCGGGAACTCGCGCAGCTCTGTGGCTGGCATCCGTCCAAGACGTCCCGAATCGAGAATGCCCGGACGGTGCCTTCACCCGCAGATCTTCTGGCTTGGTGTCGGGTTTCCGGAGCCGATGACCAGGCCTCGGATCTCATTGCCTCGTTGCGGGCTGTCGAGGGCATGTTCGTCGAATGGCGCCGCATCGAGCGTGACGGTTTGAAGCGCGTGCAGGAGTCAGTCCTACCGCGCTACGAGCGCACGCGCCGCTTCCGGGCGTATTCGTCGTGGCTGGTGACCGGATTGCTCCAGACGCGGGCCTACATCGACGCGGTGCTGCGGGCCGTGCAGCGGCGCCGGGTCGTGGTGGACGATGTGGACGCCGCTGTGGAAGTCCGGATGGAGCGGCAGCGGATCCTCCGCGAAGGTGACCGGCGGTTCGCCGTTCTCCTGGAGGAGTCCGTCCTGCGGTCCGGCCCCGGCAGCCGGGATGTTCAGCGCGAGCAACTGGCGCACCTGCTGACCGTGGGCGCGCTGCCCCATGTCAGTCTCGGCATCGTCCCCATGGGGCCGGGCCGCTCCCGGATGCCGGTCGAGGGCTTCTGGATCTACGACACCGCCCAGGTCAACGTGGAACTGGTCTCCGGCTACCTCACCATCACCCAGCCCAGCGAGATCGCCCTCTACGCCCAGGCCTTCGGCGAACTGGCCGACCAGGCCGTCCACGGGGAGCAGGCCCGGGCCCTGATCGGTGCGGCGATGGAGGCGCTGGCGTGACGGGCGGGGAATCTGCGCCAGCAGATTCCCCGCCCGTGAATGCTGTTCTCGCTCGCCGCAGTCCGCCGGGCGGGTGCCCGGCGGACGGCGTGGGGATGCGAGCCGGTCAGCCGGCCGGGGGAGCCTGCGGGGCCGGCGGCTGGGCGACCGGGGCCGCCTGCGGGGCCGGGGCGGGCTGGGCGTAGGGGTTCTGCGCGGCGTTCGGGTTGTACTGGGCGTTCGGGTCGTACGTGGCCTGGTAGGCCGCCGGCTGCGGGGCCGCCGGGGCGTTGCTGCGGGCGACCAGGGCCTTCACGGCGTTGGCGATCAGCAGCACGGGGAGGATGAACGCCTGGAAGAACATCCGGTACTCACCGCCCTCGAAGACGAACGCGAGGTAGTACGCGTAGCCGGCGAACGCGATGCCGGCGATCACGTTGATGACCCGCCAGCCGCCGCTCAGGCCGCCGCCGACGTTGACGGCGCCGAGCACGACCATGGCGATGCCGCTGATGGCCAGCAGCACGACGTACCAGGAGAAAAGCGGGTCAACGGTGAAGTCGAGATTCACGGAGTCAATTCCTGTGGGAGGTGAGAGAAAGAAATCCTTGGGGACGAGTGGGCACAGTACTGGACCCCGCGGACAATCGCCGCCACGTTTTCGTCACGAACTCGTATACCGGCGGCGCCCCCACCCGTGGTTGGGTGGGTGAATGACTGACTATGAGGTCCTTCGGGTCTTTTGCGGCCCCGACGGCGGTCACGGGAACCCGCTCGGCGTGGTCCGCGACGGCGCCGCCGTTCCCGGTGCGGCCGACCGGCTGGCCGTCGCCCGGCAGCTCGGTTTCAGCGAGACCGTCTTCGTCGACGACGCGGAGCGCGGTGTGATCGACATCTACACGCCGAGCCTTCGGCTGCCCTTCGCCGGGCACCCCTGTGTCGGTGCGGCCTGGCTGCTGGGCGTGGACCGGCTCGTGACCGCCGCCGGCGCCGTCGGGGTGCGCCGCGACGGCGAGTTCACCCGCATCGAGGGCCGCGCCGCCTGGGCGCCGGGCCGCACGCTCAGGCGGTACGGGTCCGCCGCCGAGGTGGACGTGCTGGACGTCCCGCCGCCGGGGGAGTGGATCTACGCCTGGGCCTGGCAGGACGAGCGGGCGGGTACGGTACGGGCGCGCGCCTTCCCCGGCCGCGGTGACGGGATCGACGAGGACGAGGCCACCGGCGCCGCCGCGATCCTGCTCACGGCCGAGCTCGGGCGCGACCTGATCATCACTCAAGGCGTCGGCTCCCAGCTCGTCACCGGCGTCCGGCCCGGCGGCCTGATCGAGGTCGGCGGCCGGGTGCGGCGAGCGGCGTGACAGCCGTCACCCGGCGTTCGTCCCGGCGACCGATACTCCTTCACGAATGGTCCACACGTTCGGATATGATGCCGCCGTTGCTGGAGGTTTGGGGGCGAAGCAGCGGGACGGACATGGCCTGCGACGAGGTTCCCTCTCAGTCCAGGCGACCCATCGTCTGCCGGGCTCGGCCCGCTCTCCTCCGTGAGGTCCCCTTGCGCACTCAGCACCGCAGTCTCCTCGCTCTGGCGGCCACAGCCACCCTGGTCTCCGGCACCGCCGTCGCCGCCGCCCCGGCGGCGCTCGCCGCCCCCTCGATCACCCGGCACACCCAGGGCACCCTGGGCGCCCAGGCCCAGAACGGGCCCGTGTCGATCACGCTGAGCGGCCTGCCCAGCACCTTCACCGCCGGTGCGGCGCCGGTCGAGTTCACCGCGACCCTGAAGAACTCCGCCGACCACGCGGTCGACGCCACGACCGGCTTCACCCTGGCCGACGTCAACTCCGGCATCAAGGAGACCCAGCTCAAGCTGGAGTTCCAGTCGCCCGGCGGCACGCAGTGGAAGAACGCCCTGCTCAGCCCCGGCCAGACGGTCGGCGCGGTGTGGGAGCTGGACACCTTCGCCACCAGGATCAGCGTGCCGGCCGGTGCTTCGGTCACCTACCGGCTGCGTCTCGCCGTCACCACCGGCGCCGTCGGCGGCACGGCCACGGCCGGGTTCCGGGCCGTGGTGTCGGACCCGACGCTGCCCCCGGAGCAGCGGATCTCCACCCCGGCCAGCGAGTTCGGACGTTTCACCATCGACCCGGTGGGCGGCCCCAGCACCCCGCCGGTGACCGCTCCCGGCCCGGCCGAGCCGAGCGTCGAGGGCGTCCCCGCCTCCTTCACCACGGGCGGCGAGGCGAAGGCGTTCAAGCTGGTCCTCGCCAACCACAGCGGCAAGGACATCCGCGTCCTCCCCGAGGTCACCCTCCAGGCCGGGAGCACGCTGCCCGCCGACGCGGTCCGGTTCGAGTTCCAGACCCCGGAGGGCGAGTGGCTGGCCGCCAGGCCCCTCCCAGAGGCGGCGACGAGCAGGCTGATCCTGGGGCTCCCGTCGGGCAGCAAGGACGCCGACCTCGTGAAGCTGCACGACGGCGAGTCCCGCACGATCAACGTCCGGCTGGCCTTCGCCAAGGATGCCCCGGTCGGTGCCGCGTCCGTGCTGCTCACCGGGCACAGCATGCCGGAGGTCAGCGGGCTCGGCGTCACGACGTCCAGCCGGGCGGTCCCGTTCGGCATCGCGGCGCCGGGCGGCGCCGGTACGCCGTCCGCCACGGCGTCTGCGACGCCCTCCGCCACCGCGACCGCCACCGGGACGGCGAGCGCTCCGGCGAGCCCCGCTCCGGTGCCGACCGCGCCGTCGGCGGCCGCGGTGGTCGTCGCGCAGGTCACCGCCTCGGCGCCGAACGGCCCGGCGACCACGGCTGCTCCGGTGCCGGTGCCCGTCCCCGTGCCGGACCAGGCCTCCGGGCTGGCGTCGACGGGCGGCGGGTCCTCCTCCGCGCCGATGGCTATCACCGGCGGCATGGCGATCGCGATGGGGCTGGGTGCCCTGGTGGTGCTGCGCCGCCGGCAGCGCACGCAGCGCCCCGGCCGCTGACCGCCCGCCGGGTACGCCCGGCCGGGCGGAGCGAGCCGGAGCGGGCAGGCGGGCCGGAGCAGGCGGGCCGGGGAGGGCCGGGCGGATGGAGGAACCGGAGTTCGTCGCCGAGCTGACCGGCGCGGGGGAGCGGCGGATCGAGCTGCTCCGCGCCCTCCGCGCCGTGACCGGGCTGAGCCTCTGGCGCGGCAGGCTGCTGCTGGACGACCTGCCCGCACCCGTGCGGGACGGAAACCTGCGGGACCTCGACGTCGCGGTGGCCCGCCTGCGGGCGGCGGGCGGGCGGGTCGCGGTGCGCTGCCGGGCGTGCGGGCGGGTCGCCCCCGACGACGGGCGGCTGCTCGACCCGGGCTCGTGCGCGGTGGCGGCTCCCGGCTGCCTTTCCTGCCCGGCGAGCAGCGAGCCGCCTCAGCGGCCGTGGGAGGAGACGGGCTCCGCGTAGACGGGAGCGTGGGTCGGTGCGTGGACCGGCGTGCGAGGCGGCGTGTGGGCCGGCGCGGGGGCCCGGGCGGGCGCCGGGCGGTCGGCGCCCGCGCGGCGGGGCCGGAGCAGCAGGGACCGGCAGCCGGGCACCAGGGCCAGGTGGACGATCGCCACGCCGACGCTGGCGAGCAGTATGTGGTCCACGTTCAGGATGTGGCCCGGGGCCCAGGAGGAGAGGAACTCCAGGGCGGTGGCCAGCAGGGCGGAGGCGCCGGTGGTGCGGAGGAAGGACGGGAGCCAGGGGGCTCGCAGGCGGCCGCCCGCGAGCGGGAGCAGGACGCCGAGCGGGGCCAGCAGCAGCAGTTCGCCGAGGACCTGCCAGGCGGTGGAGGAGCGGAGCGAGGCCAGCGGCGTCAGGTTGGCGTCGTAGACCCAGGCCACCGGCAACGGTCTCAGCACCAGCCAGCCCGCCAGGGCCAGGTGGAGGGTGAGGCCGACGAGGCCGACCAGCCGTAGGGGACGGTGGACGGCCGCCGCCGGCCCGGTCTCGGTCCGCACGCCGGAACGCTCGTCGCGTGCCCTGGTGCCATCTCGCTGCACGCGGGGAAGGACGTGAGCCGGTGGCGCGGCGGTTCCACGCCCGGCGTGAACATTCCGCCGCACGCCCGGAGCGGACCGAAACGGCCCGGAGCGCCCCCGTTCGGACCCGATCCGGTCGAGATGCGGCCCGGATCCCACGGAGTCGATCAGCGGCAGGTGGCCGACGCCGTCGGCGACGGCGTCGCCACCGCGGTGAACACGTTGTCCGCCGGCGGGGTGGACGGCCCCGGGGTCACTCGGGTGACCGACGGGGACGGGCTCCCGAAGTACTTCGCCGAGGAGTGCGCGGCGGGCGGAGTCGGGCCGACCGGTGACGGTGCGGCCGGCACCGTCGGTATCTGCGGCGCGGTCGGGCAGGCCGTCCGGCTGGCGGGCGCGCCGGCGTCCACCGGGACGGCGGTCGGGCGGATGCCGCACCCGGCGGCGAGGGCGGCCAGCGCCACCAGGGCGGCGGCGCCGAACACCCGGCCCGGGCGGGAACCACGGTCCGGGCGGGAACCGCGGCCCGGGCCGGAACCGCGGACGGCGCGGGCCCGGTCGGCCGGACCCGCCGGAACGGACGGGCGGGAGGTCACAGCGCACTCTCCTCGGAGTCGTCGGCCGACGGCGGAGGCTGGGTTCGCGGCAGCGTCAGCGTGAACACCGCCCCCACCTCCCCGTTCGCGGCCGTGATCGTCCCCCCGTGGATCTGCGCGTTGGCCATCGCGATCGACAGGCCCAGACCGCTGCCCTCCGAACGCGCCCGCCCCTTGTCCGCCTTGTAGAACCGGTCGAAGACGTGCGGCAGCACGTCCTCGGGGATGCCGGGGCCGCTGTCCGAGACCTCGACGATCACCGTTCCGACCGCCGGGCCGACCACCGGGCCGTCATCCTCCCGGCCGTCCGTCGGGCCGTCGGCCGGGCCGTCCGCCGGAGCCTGCGCGGGGCCCTCCTCCCGGACCGTCACCCGCACCGGCGAGCCGCCGTGCTTGAGCGCGTTGCCGATCAGGTTGGCGAAGACGACGTCCAGCCGGCGCGGGTCGACCACGGCCCGGACACCGCGCGGCGCGTCCAGCTCCACCGCGTCGTACCAGGCCCGGCCGTCGATGCAGGACATGATCAGATCGGCGATGTCCACCTCGTCGGCGACCAGCTTGGCCGTACCGGCGTCGAAGCGGGTCACCTCCATCAGGTTCTCCACCAGGTCGGAGAGCCGGCGCGTCTCGTTGACCACCAGCCGCACGGCCGGCTCGATCATCGGGTCCAGCGACTCTGCCTCGTCCTCCAGGATGTCCGTCACGGCGGTCATCGCGGTCAGCGGCGTCCGCAGCTCGTGCGACATGTCGGCGACGAACCGCCGACTCTGCGCCTCCCGCGCGCTCAGCTCCTCGACCTGCTCGTGCAGCGACTCCGCGGTGCGGTTGAACGTCCTTGCCAGATCGGCGAGTTCGTCCGAGCCCTCGACTTCGAGCCGGGTGTCCAGATGGCCCTCGCCGAGCCGCCGGGCGGCCTCGCCGAGCCGCTTGACCGGGCGCAGCACCGTCGCCGACGCGGCCTGGGCGAGCAGCGCCGAGCCGATCAGCGCCAGCAGCGTGGCGATCGCCAGCGACCAGCCGAGCGTGCTCAGGTCGGCCCGCTCGTTCTCCAGCGACTTGAACATGTAGGCCGTCGGCCCGGTCGGCACCACCTTGGTGCCGCCGATCACGAACGGCCGCCCCTCCAGGTTCTGCCGCTGCCAGTACAGGTGGAACGCGTACGGGTTGTTCTCGGTGAGCTCGCGCGGCTTCGCGACGGTGTCCCGCAGCTTGGCCGGGACGTCGGCGAGCGTGTAGGTCAGCGGGGCCGAGGAGGCGAGGCAGTCCGGGTGGGCGGGGTCGGAGACCACCACCTCGTAGCTGAGCCCGGAGCTGGCGACGCTGGCGGCGAGCTGGTTCAGCTCGGCGCAGGTGGCGTTCAGCGGCAGCTCGGAGACGTTGCGGGTGAGCGAGACCCGGAAGTCGTTGAGCGCGGTGTTCTGGGCGCGCTTGAGCACCGCGTCCCGGTTGAGCCAGTACGCGATGCCGGAGGCCGAGACGGCGGCGAGCAGCGCGACCGCGGCGAACACCGCGATCAGCCGCACCCGCAGGGAACGCAGCCGTCGCCACGGGCCCGAGGAGAAGCGGCTGGTCGTCTGAAGGTCAGTCACGGGAGCCTGTCGTTGCGGAAGATCAGGAGAGGCGGGATATCAGCAGCGGGGCGCTGCCGGGCGCGGTCACGCCGGCGGGTCCAGACGGTAGCCGACCCCGCGCACCGTGCGGATCAGGGTGGGCGCCGAGGGCACGTCCTCGACCTTCGCCCGCAGCCGCTGGACGCACGCGTCCACCAGCCGGGAGTCGCCGAGGTAGTCGTGTTCCCAGACCAGGCGCAGCAGTTGCTGGCGGGAGAGGGCCTGCCCGGGCCGGCGGCTGAGCTCCAGCAGCAGCCGCAGCTCGGTCGGCGTGAGCTGGAGGTCCTCGCCGTCCTTGGTGACGGTCATCGCCGCGCGGTCGATCACCACGGTCCCGTACGCGGAGGAGTCCGAGCTCTCCCGCTCACCGCGTCGCAGCACGGCCCGGATCCGGGCGTCCAGGACGCGCGGCTGCACCGGCTTGACGACGTAGTCGTCCGCGCCGGACTCCAGGCCGACCACGACATCGATGTCGTCGGACCGGGCGGTGAGCAGGATGATCGGAAGCTGGTCGGTGCGGCGGATCCGGCGGCAGACCTCGAAGCCGTCGATTCCGGGCAGCATGACGTCCAGCACGATGAGGTCCGGCCGCTGCTCCTTGAAGAGCCTCAGACCGTCCTCGCCGGAGGCGGCGGTGGCCACTTTGTGGCCCTGGCGGGTGAGAGCGAGTTCGAGGCCGGTACGGATGGCGTCGTCGTCCTCGATCAGTAGGAGGAAAGGCACGGCCTCATTCTGGCTCACCCGGAGCGCCGAATCACCCCCCGGCACCGGCCACCGAGCGGGTGGGAACCGGAACCCGAGCCACCGGCGTCCGTCACGGCGGGAGGCGATGCGGGACGAAAGCCCCGCCCCTGTGACAGCCCTGTGACAGTCGACGGACAGCGTCATCACAACCGGCGGGCAAGATTTTCCATGTCGCCGCAGGACAGCGGGCCAACTGGCCGGCTGAACGGCGGCAACAGGAACCGCTCGTACCGACCAAGGGGGCGCACGATGAACGCCAGGCTGCAGACCCGGACCAACCCGGCTGACCGCACCGCGCGTTCGTCATCGGCCACCCACCGGACCCGTTACGAGGTCAGGACCGACGAGACCTCCGGTGCCGTGACCGTGCGGGGGTGCGCGCACAGCGCCGGTGGAAACACTGTCGCCCGCCGGGTGAGCGGCGGCGGCAGGCAGGGGGAGCTGTACGGGATCGGCCACCGGGGGAACGTGGCCGACTCCGCCAACACCCTGACGCTGCGGGGGATCCTCCCCGTCCGCGTCGAGGGCAAGGACACCCTGGGGGGGAACGGGGGAACCCGGGGGATCGGGGGGAGCGGGCTGCGGAAGGTCGACTCGGGGGAGTCGGCCGGCCGCGGGGCCGCGGGTGCGACGCTGCTGCGGCTGAACCCCGCGGCGACCCGCACCGCCGAGGCGGGACAGGGAGACGCGCAGGGGGAGCACCCGGCCGTCGCGGAGGACTACACCACGGAGTTCACCGCGTACGTGCGCGAGCGCCGCGCCTCCCTGTACGCCACGGCGTACCACCTGACCGGTGACCGCTTCGAGGCCGAGGACCTGCTGCAGAGCGCGCTCTTCAGCACCTACCGGGCCTGGGGCCGGATCACCGACAAGGCCGCGGTGGGGGGCTACCTCCGCCGCACCATGACCAACCTGCACATCTCCGCCTGGCGGCGCCGCAAGGTCAACGAGTACCCGACCGAGGAGCTGCCGGAGACGGTCGGCGACACCGACGCGATGGGCGGCACCGAGCTGCGCGCCGTGCTCTGGCAGGCGCTGGCCAAGCTGCCGGAGAACCAGCGCACCATGCTGGTGCTGCGCTACTACGAGGGCAAGACCGACCCGGAGATCGCCGACGTGCTCGGCATCAGCGTCGGCACGGTCAAGAGCAGCATCTGGCGCGCGCTGCGCCGGCTGCGCGACGACGAGCACCTGAACAAGTCGGGCGACACCGCCCGGGCGTTCGGCGAGCTGGTCGCCTGAGAACGGCCCCGCGAGGGGCGAGGGACTCCCGTCGGGGGACGGGTGAGGACGGTCAGGGAAACTGGCAGCGCCGGCTCGGGGGAGCGGCGTAACCGGGGGAGCCCGATGACCGTCCGGGAAGGCGGCGGGCCCGGTGCGGGGGAGACGCACCGGGCCCGCCGTTCTTCGTGCGTGAGTGCGTGAGTGCGGACGTGCAAGCGTGCCTGCGGGCGTGCCGGCCCGCGGTGGAGCTCAGACCGCGGAGAGCTGCCGTCCGGCCGCCGCGCGGATCCGCCGGTCCGCCTCCGGGCCGGTGCAGGGGTGGGCGCCCAGTTCGACCTGCCGGCCGACGATCGAGCGCTCGGCCCGCATCAGCCGCCAGCCGCGGCGCACCAGGACGGGCAGCGACTTGCGGCTCTCCCGGACGTCCCGGCGCAGCCGCCGCCAGGCGGTGGTGAGCGCGCCGTTGCGCAGGCACAGGGCGTCGCCCAGCAGGCCCTCGGCGGCGCAGGCGCCGGCGATCTCGGCGGCGAAGATGCCCTCGGCGATGAACGCGGGCGCCCCGGCGAGGTCCAGCACCTGGGTGGAGACGCGGCCGTTGGCCGGGATCGAGTACACCGGGACTTCGGCGCGGCCGCTCTCGTGGAGGCCGCGGATCGCCGCCAGGGCCTCGTCACGGTGCCAGGCGAGCGGGGAGTCCCAGTCGACCGCGCCGTCGTCCAGCAGCGGCAGGGTGGGGTCGTCCCCGTCCTTGTAGAAGTCGTCGAGCTGGAGCACCGGCAGGCCGCTCCGTTCCGCCAGTGAGGACTTCCCCGATCCGGAGGGCCCGGACAGCAGGACCACTCGGGCACGGGCTATCGGCGCGGCATTCAGCGGGGAGTCACTCACGGGACACCAGTCTGACGCATCGGGGCCGGATGCCGAAACCCGTCGGGTCACCCCTTGTGCGGCGACCGCGGTGCGGCGAGGGCGAGGTGCAGCAGCGGCAGGTACCGGCTGTCGGCCTGGAGGAAGACCGGCTGCCCGGCGCCGGGCGCCAGGTAGGCGGTGGCGGCCCAGTCGTGGTCGTGCCAGGTGTCCGGCTCGGGGGCCCGGAAGGCCCCGCCGGCGGCCAGTACGACCGGGCCGGCGCCGTCGAGCTCGCGCGAGCCGAACTCGGCGCTCGCGGCGCCCGGTGTGACGCGGATCCCCCCGTTGACGTAGCGCGGCGGCCAGCCGGGACCGTCGGAGCGGGCCGAGCAGGGGATCCGGACCGGTTTGCCGGCGGCCAGCCGGCGCCGGGCGCGGGCCACGAACAGCCTGCGGACGAACCCGTCCGCGAACAGTGCCATCAGCTCGCCGGCGATCTCTCCCACGCGGTGCCCCCTCGGTGTGCGGTGTCGCCCCAGTCTGCGCGGGGGCGGGGGCCGGCCGGGAGCGCCGAAAGGATGGCGGGCCGGCGACGAAAGTCGACGGATCCAGGGAGGAGAGCCGCCGGGGACACCGGAGGCGGAAAGTCGACGGACCCGCGCCAGGGGGGGAGAGGCGCGGGTCCGTCCAATGACCGTCCGGGCCCTGGGGGGGTGAGGGCACTGGGGACGGCCAGCTTGTGGAGTTGTTACTCGGTGGGCCCACCGGGCCCGGGGGTGACGAGGAGGTCAGATCCCCATCGGGTGCCAGACCGTCTTCGTCTCCAGGAACGAGAGTAGCCGGTCGGTACCGGGAGCATTGGTCCAGTCCTGGGCGAACGGGTCCAGCTCCGGACGGACCACCCTCTTCAGGGTATCCGCGGCGGCGGCTTCCAGCGCGCCCGCCGCGCCGGGACCGTCGGCGGCGATGGCGCCGGTGAGGTCCACCGCGTTGACGTCCTGGTGCGAGGCCAGGGTGGGCGCGATGTCGGCGGTCCGGCCCGAGATGATGTTGACCACGCCACCGGGGACGTCCGAGGTGGCCAGCACCTCGCCCAGCGACAGGGCCGGCAGCGGGGCGTCCGCGGCCGCCGCGACCACCACGGTGTTGCCGGTGGCGATGGCGGGCGCGATCACCGAGACCAGGCCGAGCAGCGAGTGCCCGTAACCGGCCTGCGGGGCGACGATCCCGACCACACCGGTCGGCTCCGGGGTGGAGAGGTTGAAGAACGGCCCGGCGACCGGGTTGGCGCCGCCCGCGATCTGGGCGACCTTGTCGGTCCAGCCCGCGTACCAGACCCAGCGGTCGATGGCGGCGTCCACCAGGGCGGCGGCCTTCTTCGGGCCGACGCCCTCGGAGAGCGCCACCTCGGCGGCGAACTGCTCGCGCCGGCCCTGCAGCATCTCGGCGACGCGGTACAGCACCTGGCCGCGGTTGTACGCGGTGGTGCCGGCCCAGCCCTTGACGGCCGCGCGGGCCGCCAGCACGGCGTCCCGGGCGTCCTTGCGGGTGCCGAGCGGGGCGTTGGCCAGCCACTCGCCCTTCGAGTCCGTCACCTCGTACACCCGCCCGCTCTCGGAGCGCGGGAACTTCCCGCCGACGTACAGCTTGTAGGTCTTGAGGACATCAAGACGGCTCACGACATCAGACATCGAGGTAGGCCTCCAGACCGTGGCGGCCACCTTCGCGGCCGTAACCCGACTCCTTGTAGCCGCCGAACGGCGAGGTCGGGTCGAACTTGTTGAAGGTGTTGGCCCAGACCACGCCGGCCTTGAGCCGGTTTGCGGTCCAGAGGATGCGCGAGCCCTTCTCCGTCCAGATGCCGGCGGAGAGGCCGTAGGGGGTGTTGTTGGCCTTGTCGACCGCCTCGGCCGGGGTGCGGAAGGTCAGCACCGACAGGACCGGCCCGAAGATCTCCTCCTGGGCGATCCGGTGGGCCTGGCTGACGCCGGTGAAGACGGTCGGCCTGAACCAGAAGCCGGTGCCGGGCAGCTCGCAGGCGGGCGACCAGCGCTCGGCGTCCTCGGCCTCGCCGGCGTCGGTCAGCGCGGTGATCCGGGCCAGCTGGGCGGCCGAGTTGATGGCGCCGATGTCGGTGTTCTTGTCCAGCGGGTCGCCGACCCGCAGGGTGCCCATCCGGCGCTTCAGGGCGTCCAGCAGCTCGTCGTGGATCGACTCCTGGACCAGCAGGCGCGAACCCGCGCAGCAGACGTGGCCCTGGTTGAAGAAGATGCCGTTGACGATGCCCTCGACCGCCTGGTCGATCGGCGCGTCGTCGAAGACGATGTTCGCGGCCTTGCCGCCGAGCTCCAGCGAGAGCTTCTTGCGGGTGCCCGCGATCTGCTTGGCGATCGCCCGGCCGACCGGGGTGGAGCCGGTGAAGGCGACCTTGTTGACGTCCGGGTGCGAGGTGAGCGCGGCGCCGGTGCGGCCGTCACCGGTGACGATGTTGACGACACCCTTCGGCAGGCCCGCCTGGCGGCAGATCTCGGCGAAGCGCAGCGCGGTCAGCGGGGTGGTCTCGGCCGGCTTCAGCACCACGGTGTTGCCGGTGGCCAGCGCCGGGGCGATCTTCCACGCCAGCATCAGCAGCGGGAAGTTCCACGGGATGACCTGGCCGGCCACGCCCAGCGGGCGCGGGTTCGCGCCGTAGCCGGCGAAGTCGAGCTTGTCGGCCCAGCCCGCGTAGTAGAAGAAGTGCGCGGCGACCAGCGGCAGGTCGACGTCGCGGGTCTCGCGGATCGGCTTGCCGTTGTCGATGGACTCCAGCACGGCCAGCTCGCGGCTGCGCTCCTGGATGATCCGGGCGATCCGGAACAGGTACTTGGCGCGCTCGCTGCCGGGCAGCGCCGACCAGTCGGTGAAGGCCCTGCGGGCGGCGGCGACCGCGCGGTCGACGTCCTCCTCGGTGCCCTGGGCGAACTCGGCGAGCACCTGCTCGGTGGCCGGGTTGACCGTCTTCAGGGCCTCGCTGCCGGAGGAGTCGACGAACTCGCCGCCGATGAAGTGGCCGTACGAGGTGGCGATGTCACCCGCGGCGGCGGGGGACTCGGGTGCCGGGGCGTAGCTGAAGAGGCCGCCGGTCGGCTGGGCCGCGGGCTCCTCGATGTTCTTCTTCTTGGCCATGGTGATCAGTCCACCGTCACGTAGTCGGGGCCGGAGTACCGTCCGGTGGTCAGCTTCTGACGCTGCATCAGCAGGTCGTTGAGCAGGCTGGAGGCGCCGAAGCGGAACCAGTGCGGGGTCAGCCAGTTGTCGCCGAGGGTCTCGTTGACCATCACCAGGTACTTCATGGCGTCCTTGGTGGTCTTGATGCCACCGGCGGGCTTCACGCCGACCTGGACGCCGGTCTGCGCCTTGAAGTCGCGGACGGCCTCCAGCATCAGCAGGGTGACCGGCGGGGTCGCGTTGACGGCGACCTTGCCGGTGGAGGTCTTGATGAAGTCGGCGCCGGCCAGCATCGCCAGCCAGGAGACGCGGCGCACGTTGTCGTACGTCTGCAGCTCGCCGGTCTCGAAGATCACCTTGAGGTGGGCGGCGGTGCCGTCGGGGCGCTTGCACGCCTCCTTGACGGCGACGATCTCGTTGAAGACGTCCAGGTAGCGGCCGGAGAGGAAGGCACCCCGGTCGATCACCATGTCGATCTCGTCGGCGCCGGCCGCGACCGCGTCGGCGGTGTCGGCGAGCTTGACCGGGAGCGCGGCGCGCCCGGCGGGGAAGGCGGTGGCGACGGAGGCGACCTGGATGTCGGTGCCGCGCAGGGCGTCCTTCGCGGTGGCGACCATGTCCGGATAGACACAGATGGCGGCGACGCGCGGGGTGGCCGGGTCGGACGGATCCGGGGTCCGGCCCTTGGCGCACAGCGCGCGCACCTTGCCGGCGGTGTCCGCGCCTTCGAGGGTGGTCAGGTCGATCATCGAGATGGCCAGGTCGATGGCGTACGCCTTCGCCGAGGTCTTGATCGAGCGGGTACCGAGAGTGGCGGCGCGCGCCTCCAGGCCGACCTGGTCGACGCCGGGCAGGCCGTGCAGGAAGCGGCGGAGCGAGGCCTCGGACGCCGCAACGTCCTCAAGACCGCTGCCCGCAGCGCCGGGGGCATTGGCTGCAAGAGTGGACATAGTCACCACACCAGCATATCTACGCGCGTAGCCAACCGCTAGGGGGCCCGCTTTTCGATGCCGGACCGAGATCTCGGCCCGGTGGGCGCGGCCCGGGAGCGGCTCGCGGCGGGGGAGTGGCCGGAGAGCGGCGGGGAGCGGCGGGAGGAGCGGCGGGAGGAACGGCGGGGCCCGGCCGCCGGGCCGGGGGCGACGGCCGGGGCCACCACGGTGATCGCCACCCCTGTAGATCACGGGGTGCATGGGGCAGAATCGTCGCCATGACCGAATCCGACGGCAAGCCCCACCAGGGCTCGGCCGGCTCCGACGGGGAGCCCGTGTACGCCGACCGCGTGTACCGCTCCATTCCCGGTGTGATCTCCGGTGTGCTCCTGCTGGCCGTGGCCGGGTGGCTGATCGGGGACGCGGTGCTGAACGGGACGGGCAGGACCCCGTACGTCGCGCTGGCCGCGGTACCGGTGTTCGCCTTCCCGGTGATCGCCTACACGCTGCGGCCGGCCGTGCGGGTGAACGACCGCCGGCTGGTGGTGCGCAACCCGCTGCGGACGATCACCGCGCCGTGGGCGGCCGTGGACGCCCTGCGCGCGGGGTACTCGGTGGAACTGCTGGCCGGGGGCCACAAGTACCAGGTGTGGGCCGTGCCGGTGTCGCTGCGCCAGCGCAAGCGGGCCAACCGGATCCAGCAGCGCGGCGGCGGGCAGCAGCACGCGTCCCGGCTGGGCACGGCCTTCGGGCGGCCGGCGCCGTCGGTGGTCGAGGGCGCGCCGGACCCGAACCGGGCCTGGTCCGACCAGGTGGTCGCGATCCTCCAGGAGACCGCCGAGCGGAACGCGGGCCGCCCCGACGCGGCAGGCCCGCTGGTCGTGCGGTGGTGCTGGTGGATCATCGCGCCGACCCTGCTCGGTCTGGTCGCGCTGATCGCCGCGATCGTCGCCTGAGCACGCCGAGGAGCACGACGAAGGGGCCCGCCGGGAACGGCGGGCCCCTTCGGCATGCGCGGGTGGATCAGGCGTCGATGCCGGCGGCCGCGGCCAGGTCGCGCTTGATCGCGCCCAGCAGCTCGGCGGCGCGCTCCCGGGCGGGGGCCAGGTCGGCGGCCGAGCCGACCGGGAGGACGACCTCCAGGTAGCACTTCAGCTTGGGTTCGGTGCCGGACGGCCGGACCACGATCCGGGCCGAGCGGACGCCCTCGCCGGCCAGGTAGTAGCGCAGGCCGTCGGTGGGCGGCAGGTCGGCGGAGCCGGCGGTCAGGTCGTCGGCCCGGGTGACCGTCAGGCCGGCCAGCACGGTCGGCGGCCGCTCGCGCAGGCGCTGCATCGCCTCCGCGATCAGCGCGAGGTCCTCCACCCGGACGGAGAGCTGGTCGGTGGCGTGCAGGCCGTGCTCCAGCGCCAGGTCGTCCAGCAGGTCGGCCAGGGTGCGGCCGGACCGCTTGAGGGTCGCGGCCAGCTCGGCGACCAGCAGGGCGGCGGTGATGCCGTCCTTGTCGCGCACGCCCTGCGGGTCGACGCAGTAGCCCAGCGCCTCCTCGAAGCCGTAGCGCAGGCCGTCGGCGCGGGCGATCCACTTGAAGCCGGTCAGCGTCTCGGCGTAACCCAGCCCGGCCGCCTCGGCGATCCGGCCGAGCAGGGTGGAGGAGACGATGGTGGTGGCGAAGGTGCCGGTGGCCCGCTTGGCGACCAGCGCGGCGCCCAGCAGCGCCCCCACGTCGTCGCCGCGCAGCATCCGCCAGCCGGTGCCGTCGCCGTCGGCGGTGCCGTTGGCCGGGACGGCCACCGCGCAGCGGTCGGCGTCCGGGTCGTTGGCGATGACGATGTCCGGGCCGACCGCGGCGGCGGTGCGGAAGGCGAGGTCCATCGCCCCCGGCTCCTCCGGGTTGGGGAAGGCCACGGTCGGGAAGTCCGGGTCGGGCTCGGCCTGTTCGGCGACCACGGTGGGCGCGGGGAAGCCGGCCCGGTCGAAGGCGGCGACCAGGGTGTCCCGGCCGACGCCGTGCATCGGGGTGTAGACGACGGCCAGGTCGCGCGGGCTGTGCGGGTCCACGATGGAGACGGCGCGGGCCAGGTAGGCGTCCACGACGTCCTCGCCGACGACGTCCCAGCCGTCCTCGGCGAGCGGGACCTCGGCGAGCGAGCCGATCGCGTCGATCTCGGCGGCGATCCCGGCGTCGGCCGGCGGGACGATCTGCGAGCCGTCGCCCAGGTAGACCTTGTAGCCGTTGTCCTGCGGCGGGTTGTGACTGGCGGTCACGGTGACGCCGGCGGCCGCGCCCAGGTGGCGGACCGCGAAGGCGAGCACCGGGGTGGGCAGCGCGCGCGGCAGCAGGGCGGCCCGCAGGCCGGCGCCGACCACCACGGCGGCGGTGTCCCGGGCGAAGTCGAAGGACTTGTGCCGGGCGTCGTAGCCGATGACGACGAGGTCGCCCAGGTTCTCCTTCTTCACGTACGCCACCAGGCCGGCGGCGGCCCGGATCACCACGGCGCGGTTCATCCGCATCGGGCCCGCGCCCAGCTCGCCGCGCAGGCCGGCGGTGCCGAACTGGAGGCGGTCGGAGAACCGCTCGGCCAGCCGCGACCAGGCGAGCTTGCTGTCCGACTCGGCGTCCGGGCCCTCGGCCGCGGCCAGCAGCGCGGCCAGCTCCTCGCGGGTCTGCGGGTCGGGGTCCTCGGCCAGCCAGGTCCGGGCCCGGGCGAGGAGATCGGTGGTGGGTGCCTGCGTCATGGCTGCGACTCCATGGGGAAGTGCGTCGGTTCGGTCGGCCGGAGGGTTCCGCGAGAGTGGGGCGCGCATGCGGACGGGGCCCGCGGGCGGGTGTGATCAGCGGATCACAGCCGCCCGCGAACCCCGTCGCTCACGATTGTGCGTCAGAGCCGGATCAGATCCGCTCAAGGACCTTCGCGAGCAGCGCGCCCATGCGCTCGGCGGAGGCCTTGCCGGCCTCCAGCACCTCGGCGTGGTTGAGCGGCTCACCGGTGATGCCGGCCGCCAGGTTGGTGACCAGCGAGATGCCGAGCACCTCGGCGCCGGCCTCGCGGGCGGCGATGGCCTCCAGCGTGGTGGACATGCCGACCAGCTCGCCACCGATCACCCGGGCCATGTGGACCTCGGCCGGGGTCTCGTAGTGCGGGCCGCGGAACTGCACGTAGACGGCCTCGTCGAGGGTGGAGTCCACCTCGCGGCAGAGGTCGCGCAGCCGCTTGGAGTAGAGGTCCGTCAGGTCGACGAAGTTGGCGCCGACGATCGGGGAGTCCGCGGTCAGGTTGATGTGGTCGCTGATCAGGACCGGCTGGCCGGGGACCCAGCCGTCGCGCAGACCGCCGCAGCCGTTGGTCAGCACGATGATGCCGCAGCCGGCGGCGGCGGCGGTGCGCACGCCGTGGACCACGGTGGCCACGCCGTGGCCCTCGTAGTAGTGGTTGCGGCCCAGGAAGATCAGGGCGCGCTTGTCGCCGATCTTCACCGAGCGGATCGTGCCGGCGTGGCCGGCCACGGCGGGGGCGGGGAAGCCCGGGAGGTCGGTGACCGGGAACTCCGCCACGGTCTCGCCGAGGGCGTCGGCGGCCGGCACCCAGCCGGAGCCCATCACCAGGGCGACGTCGTGGCGCTCGGCGCCGGTCAGCTCGCGCAGGCGCTCGGCGGCGGCCTGGGCGGCGGCGTAGGGGTCGGCGGAGACGACCGACTGAGGAGATGCGTTCACAGGTCCGAGGATAGACGGGAATCGGCTACGCGCGTAGAAGATCCCGGTACGACGTGCCGGATCGTTACCCGGATGGCGTGAAAGTACAGCTCGCAGGCCTGCTTCCGGCGGCTCTGGTGGGAGCAAGCTACAGCCGTCCGGCGCCGCGCGGCCGCCGGGCCGGGCGGCGCCGAGCCGTGCGCCGGCCCGGGGGCGGCGGGCGCCCGGGCCGGGGGGAGTCGGGGGCCGGGAGGAGTCGGGGGTGCGGCGGTGCCGCGCGGGCCCGGAGGTCAGCAGGGGCGGCGGCGCAGGTCCAGGACGTAGTCGTGCGGCGCCCCGGCGCTCTCCGCCGCGTCGGCGACCAGGCCCAGGTAGCGGGCGGCGGGCAGGCCGCCCTCGTAGTCGTTGAGCACGTACGTCCAGACCGGGATGTCGCCGTCCAGGGTGTGCGCGCGCAGCTTGATCTTGCGGTAGATGCCGAGCTGGACGCCCTCCCAGCGGTCCAGGCCCTCCTCGTCCATCGGCGCGACGTCGTAGAGCGAGACGAAGACCTGCTCCTTCTCGTCCTCGACCACGGTGGCCAGCGAGCCCTCCCAGCCGAGCTGCTCGCCGCCGAAGGTGAGCCGCCAGCCGTCCAGCCACCCGGTACCGCGCAGCGGGGAGTGCGGAGCGCGGCGGGTCATCTGCCGAGCATCGAGGTTGGTGGCATACGCGGCGTAGAGGGGCATGGGGTGCAGCCTACGGCGACTGGGCGATCGGACAGAAGCCCCGACCCCGGCGTGGCAGCGCGCTCGGCATACGGGACAATGGTGGACGTGACTCGGATCGTGATCATCGGTGGCGGACCCGGCGGCTACGAGGCGGCGCTCGTCGCCTCCCAGCTCGGCGCGGAGGTGACCGTCGTCGACCGCGACGGTCTGGGCGGATCGGCGGTGCTCACGGACTGCGTGCCGTCGAAGACCCTGATCGCGACCGCGGAGGTGATGACGACCTTCGACAGCTCGTACGAAGAGCTGGGCATCATCGTCGCCGACGACACCCCACCGCTGGAGCGGCAGGCCCGGGTGGTCGGCGTGGACCTCGGCAAGGTCAACCGACGCGTCAAGCGCCTCGC
Source organism: Kitasatospora sp. NPDC005748 (assembly GCF_040630735.1). NCBI lineage: Bacteria > Bacillati > Actinomycetota > Actinomycetes > Kitasatosporales > Streptomycetaceae > Kitasatospora > Kitasatospora sp. NPDC005748. The sequence continues at coordinate 38,533 of NZ_JBEXYD010000008.1, read as the reverse complement.
CATCGCGCAGTCCCACGACATCACCCAGTCGGTGACCCGGGCCGGGGTCACCGTGCTGCGCGGCCGGGGCCGGCTCGGCGGCGGCGGGCAGGCCGTGGACGGCTCCCGCGAGGTGCTGGTGGACGCGCCCGACGGCAGCGTCCAGTCGCTGCACGCGGACGCGGTGCTGGTCGCCACCGGCGCGCACCCGCGCGAGCTGCCGGACGCCCAGCCGGACGGCGAGCGGATCCTGACCTGGACCCAGGTGTACGACCTGGAGGAGCTGCCGGCCGAGCTGATCGTGGTCGGCTCCGGTGTGACCGGCGCCGAGTTCGCGGGCGCCTACCAGGCGCTCGGTTCCAAGGTCACCCTGGTGTCGAGCCGCGACCGGGTGCTGCCGGGCGAGGACCCGGACGCCGCCGAGGTGCTGGAGGAGGTCTTCCGCCGCCGCGGCATGAACGTGATGGGCCGCAGCCGGGCCGAGACGGTCAAGCGGGTCGGCGACCACGTCGAGGTGACGCTCTCCGACGGCAAGGTGATCAGGGGCACGCACTGCCTGATGGCGGTCGGCTCGATCCCCAACACCGCCGAGATGGGCCTGGAGGAGGCGGGGGTGAAGCTCAACGACTGGGGTCAGATCAAGGTCGACCGGGTCTCCCGCACCAGTGCCCCCGGCGTGTACGCGGCCGGTGACTGCACCGGCGTCTTCATGCTCGCCTCGGTGGCGGCCATGCAGGGCCGGATCGCGATGTACCACGCGCTCGGCGACGCGGTGCAGCCGCTGAACCTGAAGACCGTGGCCTCCAACGTCTTCACCGACCCGGAGATCGCCACCGTCGGCTACACCGCCGCCGACGTGAGTTGCGGCAAGATGGACGCGGTCGAGGTCAAGCTGCCGCTGCGGGGCAACCCGCGGGCCAAGATGCAGGGCATCCGGGACGGCTTCGTGAAGCTGTTCTGCCGCCCGGGCACCGGCATCGTGGTCGGCGGCGTGGTGGTCGCCCCGCGCGCCAGCGAGCTGATCCACCCGATCGCGCTCGCGGTGGACGCCAATCTGACGGTCGAACAGGTGGCCAGCGCCTTCACCGTCTACCCGTCCGTCTCCGGCTCGACCGCCGAGGCCGCCCGGCAGCTGCACATCCGCAAGCGGGCCGACGGCGAATCCTGAGCACCGGACGCGCAGTTGGGGGCGGCTGCCGGTCGGCGGCCGCCCTTCGCGCGGGCGGGTCCGTCACCCGGACGGCGGGCGCAGTCCCGGATTGCTGACGGCGCGTATTGTACGGTCACGCGCCGCTCGTGCGTGAGCAATTCCCGCTACTAGCTGCAAACGCCTGAAAGCAGACGGTCACGCAGGTTACCGTCGGTTCTGTGTTTGCAGCAGAACGTCGCCAGTTGATCCTCGAAATGGTGCGCGCCAACGGAGCTGTGTCGCTCCGCGAACTGGCCCGCGTCGTCCAGACCTCCGAAGTGACCGTACGTCGTGACGTACGGGCACTGGAGGCAGAAGGGCTCCTCGACCGCCGGCACGGCGGCGCGGTGCTCCCCGGCGGCTTCAGCCGCGAACCCGGCTATCCGCAGAAGACCCACCTCTCCGCGGCCGAGAAGAGCGCCATCGCCGATCTCGCCGCGGGCCTGGTGGAGGAGGGTGACGCGGTGGTGGTCGGCGCCGGTACCACCACGCAGGAGCTGGCCCGCCGACTGGCCCGGGTGCCCGGGCTGACGGTGGTCACCAACTCCCTGCTGGTCGCGCAGGCGCTGGCGCACGCCAACCGGGTGGAGGTGGTGATGACCGGCGGCACCCTGCGGGGTTCCAACTACGCCCTGGTGGGCAGTGGCGCCGAGCAGTCGCTGCACGGGCTGCGGGTCTCCAAGGCGTTCATCTCCGGCAGTGGACTGACCGCCGAGCGCGGGCTGTCGACCACGAACATGCTCTCCGCGAGCGTGGACCGGGCTCTGGTGCAGTCGGCTGCCGAGGTCATCGTCCTCGCCGACCACACCAAGCTCGGCGCGGACACCATGTTCCAGACCGTCCCGACCGAGACCATCACCCGGCTGGTCACCGACGAGCACGCCGCCGCCGACGACACCACCGCCCGCGAGCTGGACGCGCTCGCCGACTGCGGGGTGCAGATCGACCTGGCGCCGCTGAGCGCCGCGCCGACCGGGGACGCCCCCGTGCACGGCACCGGCAGCGGGCCCGTCCACCAGACCCAGCCCGGCCCGCTGGCCCGGCGCGCGGCCCCGCCGCCCGGTGCCCCGCTGCCCGGTCAGCGCCGCCCCGGCGCGCACGGCGGCCCCGGTGGGCCGGGCGGCCCACTGCCGGCCCGGCTCGCCGAGCTGGGGGCCGTCCCGCGCGGGCGCTGACGCCGCCACCGGGCGGGCGCCGTGCCGGTGGCGGCGCCGACCGGTACCGCCGTCGCGGGGCCGGAAACGGAACCGGTCCGCACACCCCGAGGGGCGTACGGACCGGTCCGGCGGCCTGAGCCGTCAGTCCTTGATCTCGCAGAGCGCGGCGCCGCTGCTGACGCTGCCGCCGACCTCGGCCTTGAGGCCGACGACGGTGCCCGCCTTGTGGGCGTTCAGCGGCTGCTCCATCTTCATCGCCTCCAGGACGACGATCAGCTCGCCCTCGGCGACGACCTGGCCCTCCTCGACGGCGACCTTGACGATGGTGCCCTGCATCGGGGAGGCCAGGGTGTCACCGCTGACCGCCGAGCCGGCCTTCTTGGCGCCGACCCGGCGCTTGGCCTTGGCCGCACCGCCGGTGGCGGCCGCCGGGGCGGACGCGACGCCCAGCGAGGACGGCAGCGAGACCTCGATCCGCTTGCCGCCCACCTCGACCACCACGGTCTCGCGGCCCTCGGCCTCCTCGCCCTCGCCGGGCGCACCGGCGAACGCGGGGATGGTGTTCTGGAACTCGGTCTCGATCCACCGGGTGAAGACCGTGAACGGTCCGTCGCCGCCGTGCACCTCGGGCGCGAACGCCGGGTCGGTCACGACCGCGCGGTGGAACGGGATGGCCGTGGCCATGCCCTCGACCTTGAACTCGGCCAGCGCCCGGGCGGCGCGCTGCAGCGCCTGCTTGCGGGTGGTGCCGGTGACGATCAGCTTGGCGAGCAGCGAGTCCCAGGCGGGGCCGATGACCGAGCCGGTCTCGACGCCCGCGTCCAGCCGGACGCCGGGGCCGGACGGCGGCGCGAACAGCGTCACCGTGCCGGGCGCGGGCAGGAAGCCGCGGCCCGGGTCCTCGCCGTTGATGCGGAACTCGATCGAGTGACCCCGCACCTCCGGGTCGTCGTACCCGAGCTCCTCGCCGTCGGCGATCCGGAACATCTCGCGGACCAGGTCGATCCCGGTGACCTCCTCGGAGACCGGGTGCTCGACCTGGAGGCGGGTGTTGACCTCCAGGAAGGAGATCAGCCCGTCCTGGGAGACCAGGAACTCGCAGGTCCCGGCGCCGACGTAGCCGGCCTCCTTGAGGATGGCCTTGGACGCCCGGTACAGCTCGGCGTTCTGCTCGGGGGTGAGGAACGGCGCGGGCGCCTCCTCGACGAGCTTCTGGTGCCGGCGCTGCAGCGAGCAGTCACGGGTGGAGACGACCACCACGTTGCCGTGCCGGTCGGCCAGGCACTGGGTCTCGACGTGCCGGGGGTTGTCCAGGTACTGCTCGACGAAACACTCGCCGCGACCGAAGGCGGCGACCGCCTCGCGAACCGCGGACTCGTAGAGCTCCGGGATCTCCTCCAGCGTGCGGGCGACCTTGAGGCCGCGGCCGCCACCGCCGAACGCCGCCTTGATGGCGACCGGGAGGCCGTGCTCCTGGGCGAAGACGACGACCTCGTCGGCGCCCGAGACCGGGTCCGGCGTGCCGGCGACCAGCGGGGCACCGGCGCGCTGCGCCACGTGCCGGGCGGTGACCTTGTCACCGAGGTCGCGGATGGCCTGCGGGGGCGGGCCGATCCAGGTCAGGCCCGCGTCGAGGACGGCCTGGGCGAACTCGGCGTTCTCCGACAGGAAGCCGTAGCCGGGGTGGACGGCGTCCGCCCCCGAGTCGGCGGCGGCCTTCAGGACCTTCGCGATGTCGAGGTAGCTGGTACCGGGGGTGTCGCCGCCCAGCGCGTAAGCCTCGTCGGCCGCGCGGACGTGCAGCGCATCCCGGTCCGGCTCGGCGTAGACGGCGACGCTGGCGATACCGGCGTCCGAGCAGGCCCGGGCGACGCGGACGGCGATTTCTCCGCGGTTGGCGATGAGCACCTTGCGCACTGTGGCTCCCTTCTTGAACCTGGTCGAGTTTATGGATTTCTGGGTGGTACCGGCGAGTAGCCCCAGGTTGTGAACTATCCCACACGGAGGGTGATGCGTTCGGGGACCCGATCCGCGACCCGGTCGGGGTCTTCCCAGGTGGGTGCCGGTGCCGTCGCCGCGAGCCGTCCCGTGCGGACGGTGACGGGGCGGCGCGGCGACGCGGTGGCCTTGGCCACACTCACCCCGCGGGGGCCGCGGAGGCGGCCCGCTCGCGGGCCGGCGCGGTGATGTCGGCGGCCAGTTCCACCACATCGGGGCCGTAGGCCTTCGGGTTGACGACCTTCAGGACCAGGGCGAACGAACCGTCCTCACCGTACCGGCGGGCGAGCCGGCGGTGGTTGGCGACGAGGTAGCGGACGCCGGCGTGGTTGGCGATGCCGGTCTGGCCGGATATCAGGAAGACCGGGTGCCCGCCCTCGGGGGTGGCGAGGCGCGCCAGCAGGGCGTACACCTCGGTGTCCCAGTCGACGGTGAAGGTCCGGTCGCCCACCACGATGACGTTGTTCGGGCCCTCCGAGCCGTTGGTGACTGTCACTCCGGGCAGCCCCCAGGCCAGGTGGGCGGCCATCCGCTCGTTGCTGCTGGGGCCGCCGAAGCAGAACTCGGTCTTGGTGCCCAGGCCGCGGTGGACGGCGTCGTGCGCGACCAGGTCGGTCCGCGCGTCGCACTCCTTCACCAGGGCGGCCAGCTCCATCAGCGCGTAGGCGTCGCGCCGGGTGACCGTCCGGGCGTGCGCCCCGACCCCGACGCTGCGGTTCACCACGATCAGGCACTCGCTGCCGGCCGGCAGGCCGAAGAAGGCGCGGACCCGCTCCAGCCGCCGGCGGCGGCGCAGGTTCTGCGCGAGCCAGGCGAGCGCGGCACTGATCGCGCTCGCCACCAGCCCCAGCAGCACGTTGAGCAGACTGTCGGTCATCGGCCTGTCCCCTCCCCGTTCGAACGGCGGCGGTCAGCCTAGCGGGCTCCCGCGAGGGCCACGGGGACGGACGGTGAGGGGAGCGGTCGGTCCTCGTGGCGGGGGAGCCGGCGGCGGATCAGGCCCAGAGGTCGGTGATCCGGACGCCGAGGTCGGCGAGCAGCCGGCGGAGCAGCGGCAAGGAGAGGCCGATGACGTTGCCCGGGTCGCCGTCGATGCCCTCGACGAACGGCGCCGAGCGGCCGTCCAGGGTGAACGCGCCGGCCACGTGCAGCGGCTCGCCGGAGGCGATGTAGGCGGCGACCTCGTCGTCGTCCGGGGTGCCGAAGCGGACGGTGGTGGAGGCGGTGGCCGAGGACTGCTCGCCGGTGGCGGTGTCGATCACGCAGTGCCCGGTGCGCAGCACCCCGGACCGGCCGCGCATCGCCTGCCAGCGGGCGAGGGCCTCGGCGGCGTCGGCGGGCTTGCCGAGCGCCTGCCCGTCCAGCTCCAGCACCGAGTCGCAGCCGATCACCAGCTCGCCGCCGGTCAGCTCGGCGGCGACCGCCTTGGCCTTGGCCTCGGCGAGGACGAGGGCGAGCTCGGCGGGGCTCGCGGCGGTGATCGCGTCCTCGTCGACGCCGCTGACCACCACGCGCGGGTCGAGGCCCGCCTGGCGCAGCAGCCCGAGGCGGGCGGGGGAGGCGGAGGCGAGGACGAGGGCGCGGCGGTCGGTCATGCCCACCAGGGTAGGGGGTGGCCGCCGTCGCTCCGCCCGCCCGCCGGGGGCCGGTCCGGGCGCCGGTCAGACCACACCGGTCAGACCATCAGCAGGACGGCGATCAGCAGGAGGCAGGCCGCGAGCACATGGCCGGCGCGGCGGAGCCTCTCCTGCAGTCGGCGGGCCTCCGGGGAGGGCTCGTCGCGGGGGTCGGACCAGAGCACCTGTCCAGGGTGCGTCGCGCCGCCGCGGTGACGCCTGAGTACGCGTACTCAGCTTTCGGGGCAATCCGGGCGCGCGAAGGGGGTGGGACGCCGGACGGGCCGGCCTCCCACCCCCTCCCGGCGGTGCTAGCCGGCCCAGCCCGAGGTGCGCCAGGCGTTGACGCCCGGGCGGGGGGTGGCGCGCAGCCGGCGGGCGCGGTCGTTCCAGGCGGAGTCCGGGCCGGCGCCGGCCCGGCGGGCCGCCTCGGCGGCCGCCTGCGCGGCGGCGGCCCGGGACTGGACCACCGCCAGGACGGTGGCCAGCTCCTCGGGGGTCGGCTGCCCGTGCAGCACGTGGATCGGGGCCATGGCTCAATCCTCTCGCGGCAGCGCTTACAGGGGGATGTTTCCGTGCTTCTTCGGCGGCAGCACCTCACGCTTGCCGCGCAGCGCGCGCAGCCCGCGGACGATGTGCCGGCGGGTGTCGCTCGGCGCGATGACGGCGTCCACGTAGCCGCGCTCGGCGGCCAGGTACGGGTTGAGCAGGGTGTCCTCGTACTCGGAGACCAGCTCGGCCCGGCGGGCGTCGACGTCGGCGCCCGCGGCGGCGGCCTCGGCCAGCTCGCGCCGGTAGACGATGTTGGCCGCGCCCTGCGCGCCCATCACCGCGATCTGCGCGGTCGGCCAGGCCAGGTTGAGGTCGGCGCCCAGGTGCTTGGAGCCCATGACGTCGTACGCGCCGCCGAAGGCCTTGCGGGTGATCACGGTGATCATCGGCACGGTGGCCTCGGCGTAGGCGTAGATCAGCTTGGCGCCGCGGCGGATGATGCCGTCCCACTCCTGCTCGGTGCCGGGCAGGAAGCCGGGCACGTCCACGAAGGTGATCACCGGGATGTTGAAGCTGTCGCAGGTCCGGATGAACCGGGCGGCCTTCTCGCTGGCGTTGATGTCCAGGCAGCCGGCCAGGTCCATCGGCTGGTTGCCGACGATGCCGACCGGGTGGCCCTCGACCCGGCCGAAGCCGGTGATGATGTTGCCCGCGTACAGCGCCTGGGTCTCCAGGAACTCGCCGTCGTCCAGGACGTGCTCGATCACCGTGTGCATGTCGTACGGCTGGTTCGCCGAGTCCGGCACGAGGGTGTCGAGTTCGAGGTCCTCGTCGGTGACGGAGAGGTCCGCCTCCTCGGGGAAGGCCGGCGGGTCGGAGAGGTTGTTGGAGGGCAGGTACGAGAGCAGGCTCTTGACGTACTCGATCGCCTCCTTCTCGTCCGCGGCCAGGTAGTGCGCGTTGCCGGACTTGGTGTTGTGGGTGCGCGCGCCGCCCAGCTCCTCCATGCCGACGTCCTCACCGGTGACGGTCTTGATCACGTCCGGGCCGGTGATGAACATGTGCGAGGTCTGATCGGCCATCACCACGAAGTCGGTGATCGCGGGCGAGTACACCGCGCCGCCCGCGCAGGGGCCCATGATCAGCGAGATCTGCGGGACGACCCCGGAGGCGTGCACGTTGCGGCGGAAGATCTCGCCGTACAGGCCGAGCGAGACCACGCCCTCCTGGATCCGGGCGCCGCCGGAGTCGTTGATGCCGATGACCGGGCAGCCGGTCTTCAGCGCGAAGTCCATCACCTTGACGATCTTCTCGCCGAACACCTCGCCGAGCGAGCCGCCGAAGACGGTGAAGTCCTGCGCGAAGACGGCGACCTGACGGCCGTCGACGGTGCCGTAGCCGGTCACCACGCCGTCGCCGTACGGGCGGTTCTTCTCCTGGCCGAAGTTGGTCGAGCGGTGCCGGGCGAACTCGTCGAACTCCACGAAGGAGCCCTCGTCCATCAGCTCGACGACGCGCTCACGCGCGGTCAGCTTCCCCTTGGCGTGCTGCTTCTCCACGGCCTTGGCGGAGCCGGAGTGCACCGCCTCGTCGATCCTGCGCCGCAGGTCGGCGAGCTTGCCGGCGGTGGTGTGGGGGTCGTACGGGGCCTCGGTCATCGGGTGGGCTCTCCCTGATCCATGGGCCGCGGCCTGTTCGGTGGTACGCGCGTCTGGGCGGGGACACGCGCATGAGGGCAGGGCGGCGCAACGAACTACCGTCGAGTAGCGTAGCCAGCACCGGGGCTTTCCGGTTATGGCCAGCGACACAGTGTGTCAACGCCCGTTCTGCGGGACGATATGGCGGCCTACGGCCACCGCGCGGCGGGCGGGGCGAAACCCCTAGTCTCGTGGTCATGACCGAATCCGACACCCCCCGCCGCAGTGGACTGCGCGGCTTCGGCCACGCCGGGCCGTCGCCCTGGACCGATCTGGACCGGCCGCCGCTGGACGCCGAGGCGCTGCGCCGCGACCTCGTCCGGCCGGGCGGGTTCTGGACCGCGCTGGACATCGTCACCGAGACCGGTTCCACCAACAGCGACCTCGCCGCCCGGGCCGGGGCCGGCGCGCCGCAGGGCGCCGTGCTGGTCGCCGAGGCGCAGAGCGCCGGGCGCGGGCGGCTGGAGCGGCAGTGGACGGCGCCGCCCCGGTCGGGGCTCTTCCTCTCCGTCCTGCTTCGCCCGGACGAGGTACCCGTCGAACGGTACGGCTGGTTGCCGATCCTGGTCGGCGTCGCCGCGGCCGCCACGCTGAGCCGGGTCGCCGAGGTCGAGGTCGGCCTGAAGTGGCCCAACGACCTCCAGGTCACCGTCGACGGCGCGGAGCGCAAGCTCGGCGGCATCCTCACCGAGCTCAGCGGTGGCGCGGTGGTGGCCGGCCTCGGCCTCAACGTGTCGCTGCGCGAGGGCGAGCTGCCCGTCCCGACCGCCGCCTCGCTGCTGCTGGCCGGCGCCGCGGTGACCGACCGGTCCACCCTGCTCCGCGCGCTGCTGCGCGAGTTCGCCGTCCTCTACACCGAGTGGACGGCCGCGGCCGGCGACCCGCACGCCAGCGGTCTGCTGGCCGCCTACGCGGACCGGTGCACCACGCTCGGCCGTCCGGTCAAGGTCCACCTGCCGGGCGACCGTGAGCTCGTCGGCGAGGCGGTGGCGATCGACGGCGACGGCCGGCTGGTGGTCCGCACCCCCGACGGTGCACGGCGTCCGGTGGGCGCGGGAGACGTCGTCCATGTGCGCCCCGAGCCGCGCTGAGCGGCACTCTTCACCTCTCCTTGACCCGGGCGGATGCCCCGGATCGCGGGATTCCGTGCGAACATTCCACCTGGCAGCAGTGTGAGGCGCGCCACTGCCCGGCGGGTGGCGGGCGCGTTCGGACAGGCAGGACACGAGGCAAGTGCGGCGACCGCACGGGGACGGACCGGTGGCAGAGGACGGCGGCAACGGCGGTACGGCGGGCTCCGACGACCAGACGGTCGCGCTCGACCTGGAACGCCTGATCCTGGACGCGCCACGCCGCTACACCCCGTACCAGGCCGCGCGGGCCGCCGACGTCCCGATGGAGCTGGCCACCCGCTTCTGGCGGGCGATGGGCTTCCCGGACATCGGGCAGTCCCGGGCGCTCACCGACGGCGACGTGATCGCGCTGCGCCGGCTCGCCGGTCTGGTGGAGTCGGGCCTGCTCAGCGAGCCGATGGCGATCCAGGTCGCCCGCTCGACCGGGCAGACCACCGCCCGGCTGGCCGGCTGGCAGATGGACACCTTCCTGGAGAACCTCACCCAGTCCGTCGAGCCCGGGCTGACCCGCGCCGACGTGGCCTACCCGCTGGTCGAGCTGCTGCTGCCGGAGCTGGAGCAGTTCCTGGTGTACGTCTGGCGCCGCCAGCTGGCCGCCGTCACCGGCCGGGTGGTGCAGGCCGCCGAGGACACCGAGATCACCAGTGGCCGGCTGGCCGTCGGCTTCGCCGACCTGGTCGGCTTCACCCGGCTCTCGCGCCGGCTGGAGGAGGAGGAGCTCGGCGAGCTGGTCGAGACCTTCGAGAACACCTGCTCCGACCTGATCGCCGGCCAGGGCGGCCGGGTGATCAAGACCCTCGGCGACGAGATCCTGTACGTCTCCGAGGACCCGGGGACGGCCGCCGAGATCGCGTTCAGCCTGATCGAGGCGCTGGCCGAGGACGACACCATCCCCGCGCTGCGGGTCGGCATGGCCTTCGGCACCGTCACCTCGCGGATGGGCGACGTCTTCGGCACCACGGTCAACCTGGCCAGCCGGCTCACCTCGATCGCCCCGAAGGACGCGGTGCTGATCGACGGCGAGTTCGCGGCCGCGCTGGAGCAGAACGGCAGTGTCGCCCCGGCCGACGCGGACGGGCCGGGGCTGGCCGAGGCGCTGTCGGCCGCCTCCGGACTGCCCGCCTCCGGGCTCCCGGTGCCGGCGCCGGACGCGGGGCGCCGGTTCAGCCTCCAGCCGATGTGGCGCCGGCCGGTGCGCGGGCTGGGGCTGGTCGAGCCGTGGCTGCTGTCGCGGCGGCCGCGCGGCGAGTAGCGGGCGCCGCCACGTACCGCCGGGCTCCCGGAGGCCGCGGGGAGTACCCGGCCGCTCACGGGGTAGGCCGACGTCCGGGCAGGGCGCGGCGGAGTCCGGGCCGGCGGCACGGTCACCCGGCGGGGCCGGTGGCCGTCGTCCGAAAGCCGTACGGCTGAAACCGGTCCGGCCGGGCGGATCCGTGCGGGCAAACGGGGCATAACCGAGCGAAACCGCCCTAGTCTTGGTGCAGGCGGACGGGTCCGGTTCGCGGTGGGTGAGCCACCGCGCCGGACGGGACCGAGCACAGGGAACGGGGCGAGCCGGTGGGCAGTGAGGCGATCACGACGGACCGCGGTTGCGTGTGCGACCGCCCGGAGCTGCCGGCCGTCCCCGACCCGCGGCTGACGTCCGTGGTGGAGCTCGCCCAGGACATGGCGGGGGCGCTCACCCCGCTGGAGGCGGTCCGCGCGGCCGCCGTCCGCGCCACCGAGGCCCTCGGCGCCACCATGGCGGCCGTCTCGGTCTGGGACCGGGAGTCCGGCCGGCTGCGGGTCCTGGTCAACTACGGGGAGCTGGCGCCGGGCGAGGAGGAGCTGCCGGAGGACGAGTCCTACCCGGTGGCGGACTTCCCCGAGATCGTCACCTACCTGGAGGAGCGCTGGACCACCGGACGGCTGCCCCGCGCCTGGCTGCAGAGCGCCGAGAACACCGAACTCCACGCCGGGCACGCCCACCCCACCGCCGGGGCCTACTGCCAGGAGCGGGCCGCCGCGCTGCGCCGGCGCGGCCGGGGCTGCTGCGTGGTCGCCCCGATCGTGCTGCACGGACAGGCCTGGGGGGAGCTCTACCTGGCCAGGTCCACCGGGACGGCGGAGTTCACCGAGGGCGACGCCGAGTACGCCACCCTGCTCGCCGCCCAGATCTCGGCCGGGCTCGCGCAGACCGAACGCCTCGCCGACCTGCGCAAGCTCGCCTTCTCCGACCCGCTGACCGGGCTGGCCAACCGGCGGGCGGTGGACGCCCGGCTGGAGAGCGCGCTGGAGGCGCACAACCGCGACGGCACGGTGGTCTCGCTGGTGGTCTGCGACGTCAACGGCCTGAAGCGGGTCAACGACCAGCTCGGGCACGAGATGGGCGACCGGCTGCTGGAGCGCTTCGCCCACCAGCTGTCGCTGGCCGCCGCCAGGCTGCCCGGCAGCCTCGCCGCCCGTCTCGGCGGCGACGAGTTCTGCCTGCTGGTGGAGGGCCAGAAGGCGGACGAGGTGGTCGCCGTCGCCGAGGAGCTGTGCGCGCGGGCCCTGGCGCTGGCCGAGGGCGAGGGCGTCGCCTGCGGGGTCGCCTCCACCGGGGACTCGATCGGCCCGGTCACCACGCCCGACCGGCTGTTCCGGCTCGCCGACGCCGCGCAGTACCGGGCCAAGGCAGCCCGCGCCGCACATCCCGTGGTGGCCGGCCGCAGCCACGGCCCCGGCCTGTCGCCGGACCCGACCGTGCTGCTGGCCGACGCCGCCGATCCGCACCACCGGGCCGACGGCCGGGGGCGCGTCCCGGGCCGGCCGGGCGCCGGCGACCGGCGGCGGTTCCGCGGCGCCGCGCACAGCGCCGACCCGGGACAGCTGCTCACCGCCGTGCTCGCCGCCCTGGACCAGCGCGGGGTCACCCGCTCGGTCCACCCCGCCGACACCATCGGCAAGCTGGCGGTGGTCGCGGAGACGGCCTCCCGGCTGCTCGACGCGGTCGGCTGGTGGGTCTCCTACGTGCCGCCCGGCTCGCACCTGATGCGCACCGCCCAGCACGCCGTGTACCGGATGACCAGCGGACCGAGCAGCTCGCGGGCGGAGACCCAGCGGGCCCAGATCGAGGCCCCGGACGCCGTCTTCGACCTGCGGCACTACCCGATGACCCGGCAGGCGGTGCGCGGCGGGTCCTTCGCGCTGCGCGCGGGCGCGGCCGGGAACGACCCGTCCGAGGAGGCCATGCTGGTGGTCAGCGGCTACCGGGGGATGGTCGCGGCGGGCGGCCAGAACCCGGCCGGCGGCTGGCTGGTGGAACTGTTCGCCGACGACGCGACGCTGCCGCTCGGACAGGTCGCCAGCGCGATGCGGGCCCTGGTCGCCGTGGCGCTCTCCGGCCCGGCCTCCCCGCCGCCGGGCTGAGGCGGGCCCGGTTCGTGGACGGACCGGGCGGGGGGCTTGTGCCGGTTCGGTGACCGGCCTGTTCCGAGCCGGTCGCGGTCCGGTGCGGAGGCTGCCGCGGGGCTGGGCGGCGAGCCCCGGACGTGGGATGGTATCCGCCGTCGGCGGGCCACGGGGGCCGGGCCGGAACGGGGGTCGAAACCCATGCGCGCTCGTCTGACGAGCCTTGTCCTCTCCGCGGTGCTGGCGCTGGGCGGTGCCACGCTGGCAGCCGCCCCGGTGGCCGAGGCCGCGCCGCGCGCCGCCGCGGTCAGCACCGCCGCCGGTTCTGCCGCCGGTTCTGCCGCCGCGGGGGGCGCCGTCCAGGCGGCCCAGGCGGCCCCGGCCGTGGCCGGGCAGCAGGACGGCACCCGGCTGGCCGGGTCCAAGGACAAGTCCAAGTCGAAGTCGAAGAAGAAGAAGAAGGGCTTCTTCGGCAAGATCATCGGTGTGGTGATCGGCATCGTGGTGGTGCTGATCGTGATCGCCGTGATCATCGCGGTGGTCGTGATGCTCCGCCGCCGCAACCGGCAGTAGACCGCGCGGGCCCGTGGACCCGGTGGGTCCACGGGCCGGCCGCCGGACCGGTCACGGCCGCAGGGCGCGCAGGACGCCCGCCACCAGACGGTCCGCGTAGGCGTGGTCGAGCGGGCCGAGGCCGTGCAGCCAGCGGTAGTACATCGGGCCGTAGAGCAGTTCGACGGCGAGGTCGAGGTCGGCGTCGGCGGTGATCTGCCCGGCCTCGCGGGCGGTGCGCAGGCGCTCCCGAGTGACCTCCAGCAGAGGGTCCAGCAGGCGCTCGCGGTACTCCCGCAGCAGGGCCGGGTCGCGCAGGTGCTCGGAGACCAGGCCGCGGCCGGTGTTGTCGAAGCCCGGGTCGGCGAGCTGGTCGGCCGTCGGCCGCAGGACGGCGCGCAGATCGGCGGCGAGGTCGCCGGTGTCGGGCAGCGCCAGACTGCCGGAGGCGTTCTCGTTGGCGGCCTGGAAGGCGTCGAAGACCACCGCGCCCTTGGAGGGCCACCAGCGGTAGATGGTCTGCTTGCCGACGCCGGCCCGGGCGGCGATCGCCTCGATGGTCAGCTTGCCGAAGCCCACCTCGGCCACCAGTTCGGCGGCGGCGGTGAGGACGGCCTGGCGGGAGCGCTCGCTGCGGCGGGCGGGATCGGGAGAGCTGCTGCGGGTCATGGGCCCATTCTAGGGCGCTGCCGAAACGATACGTCTCGTCTTGCTGAAGGTTCGGACCGAGCCCGCACGCTCCGCGGCGGGTCGGCTCGCCGGTGGGGCGGGCGGTGGCCGGCCGGTCAGCCGCTGATCCGGTCCGGGCGGGTGTAGACGTTGGCGCGTTCGCCGCGCAGGAAGCCGACCAGGGTCAGGCCCAGCTCCTCGGCGAGGTCCACCGCGAGGGAGGACGGCGCGGAGACGGCGGCCAGCAGCGGGACGCCCGCCAGCGCGGCCTTCTGGGTCAGCTCGAACGAGGCGCGACCGCTGACCAGCAGCACGTGCCCGGTCAGCGGCAGCCGGCCCGCGCGCAGCGCCCAGCCGACCACCTTGTCCACCGCGTTGTGCCGGCCCACGTCCTCGCGGGCGCAGAGCAGTGCGCCGCTCGTCCCGTCGAACAGCCCGGCCGCGTGCAGGCCGCCGGTCGAGTCGAAGGTCCGCTGGGTGGCCCGGAGCCGGTCCGCCAGCCCGTACAGCAGGGCCGGGGGGACGGTCAGCGGGTCGTCCCCGACGGGGTGGCGGACGTGGGTGCGGACGGCGTCCACCGTGTCGCGGCCGCAGAGGCCGCAGGCGCTGGTGGTGAGCAGGTTGCGGTGGGCGGAGAGCGGGAGGGCGCGGGCGCCGCGCAGGGCCGCGTCCACCACGTTGTAGGTGTTCGCGCCGTCCTCGTCCGTCCCGGCGCAGTAGCGCAGGGCCGCGAGGTCCTCGGCCGTGTGCACCAGCCCCTCGCCGACCAGGAAGCCGGCCACCAGGTCGAAGTCCTGGCCGGGCGTGCGCATGGTCACCGTCAGCGGCTCGCCGCCGACCCGGATCTCCAGCGGCTCCTCCGCCGCGAGGGCGTCCGGTCGCGTGCTGCGGCCGTCCCCGTGCAGCCGCACCACTCGCCGCCGTGCCGTCGCCCGCGTCATCGGTCCTCCGCTCCGTGCCGTCCGTCGACCCCAGCGTGCGGTATCGGGGTGGCGCTTCGGAAATCGGGGTGGGGCCGGTGGCCGGGCGCCGGTGGGGGCGACTCGTGGGCGGGCGCCCGTCACCTGATCGGCGATGCCGTGAGGCGGCCGGCGCCCGCCGTCGGCGAAGGTGGCGTGGAGGTCCCGGCCGGGGCCGTCGGAGCCGGCGCGCCCTCCGGCGGGACGTGGAGGGCGGCCGCGGCCGGCTCCGTCCGGCGGGCGGGAGTCCGCCAGGTGGGATCCACTGGTTGTCATATCTTCATTCAGCTGGTGTGATGATGCATATGGATATGCACAGTGCTGTGGCCCCCGATGCGCCCCTCGTCCAGGTCGGCAAGGCCGACGTCAGCGCCGAGGACGTGCTGGCCGTCGCCCGGGGCAACGCCCGGGTAGAGATCGGTCCGGACGCGCTCGCCGAGATGGCGACCGCGCGGGCCCGGATCGAGGCCCTCGCGGCCGAGCCGCGCCCCGTCTACGGCGTCTCCACCGGCTTCGGCGCGCTCGCCGTCCGGCACATCAGCCCCGAGCTCCGCGCCCAGCTGCAGCGCTCGCTGGTGCGTTCGCACGCCGCCGGGATGGGCCCGGCGGTGGAGCGCGAGGTGGTCCGCGCGCTGATGTTCCTGCGGATGAAGACGCTGGCCTCCGGCCGGACCGGCGTGCGCCCGGTGGTCGCCCAGACCATGGCGGCCATCCTGAACGCCGGCATCACGCCGGTGGTCCGCGAGTTCGGCTCGCTCGGCTGCTCCGGCGACCTCGCCCCGCTCTCGCACTGTGCGCTGGTCCTGATGGGCGAGGGCGTGGCGACCGGCCCGGACGGCGTCGACAAGCCCTCCGGCGAGCTGCTCGCCGCGGCCGGCATCGAGCCGGTCGAGCTGCTGGAGAAGGAGGGCCTGGCCCTCATCAACGGCACCGACGGCATGCTCGGCATGCTGGTGATGGCCATCGCCGACCTCCAGCGCCTCTTCACCACCGCCGACATCACCGCCGCGATGACCCTGGAGGCGCTGCTCGGCACCGACAAGGTGCTCGCCCCCGAGCTGCACGCCCCGATCCGCCCCCACCCCGGCCAGGCGCTGAGCGCCGCCAACATGCTGGCCGTCCTCAAGGGCTCCGGCCTCACCGGCCACCACCAGGACGACGCCCCGCGCGTCCAGGACGCCTACTCGATCCGCTGCGCCCCCCAGGTCGCCGGCGCCGGCCGCGACACGGTGGCCCACGCCGCCCTGGTCGCCTCCCGCGAGCTGGCCGCCTCGGTCGACAACCCGGTGGTGCTGCCGGACGGCCGGGTCGAGTCCAACGGCAACTTCCACGGCGCCCCGGTCGCCTACGTGCTGGACTTCCTCGCCATCGCCGCCGCCGACCTCGGCTCGATCTCCGAGCGCCGTACCGACCGGCTGCTGGACAAGGCCCGCTCGCACGGCCTGCCGGCCTTCCTCGCCGACGACCCGGGCGTGGACTCCGGTCTGATGATCGCCCAGTACACCCAGGCGGCCCTGGTCAGCGAGAACAAGCGGCTCGCCGTGCCGGCCTCGGTCGACTCGATCCCGTCCTCCGCGATGCAGGAGGACCACGTCTCGATGGGCTGGTCGGCCGCCCGCAAGCTGCGCCAGTCCGTCGAGAACCTCGGCCGGATCCTGGCCGTCGAGCTGACCGCCGCCTCCCGCGCGCTGGAGATCCGCCGGCAGGCCGACGCCAGCGGCACGCCCTCGCCGGCGACCCTCGCCGCGCTGGCCGTCGCCCGGGAGGCCGGGGTCGGCGGCGCCGGCCGCGACCGCTTCCTCTCGCCGGACCTGGAGGCCGCCGCCGCGCTGGTCGCCTCCGGCGAGCTGGTGCGGGCCGTCGAGAAGGTCACCGGGCCGCTGGCCTGACGAGGCCGCCACCGCCCGGGGCGGGCGGGAGTCAGTCCCACTCGCCCCGCGGCGGCCGGGCGCGCTTCTCCTCGCGCCGGTCGGCGGCGATGGCGGCGTAGTTGACGCCGACGATGCCGGCCCAGCAGACCAGCAGGCCCATGAAGCCGTTCGAGCCGCTGGTCGCGATGCCGGTCAGCGGGATGCCGAGGACCAGCGAGATCAGCGGCAGCTTCGAGCCGGAACGGCCGAAGGAGCGCCGGCGCAGGTGCTCCGCCGGGCCGTAGCCGTCGAGCCGCTCCGCCACCCGGCGCTCCACCCGCGCGTCGAGGCGGGCGTCCAACCGGGCGTCCAGCCGGGCGAGGAACGAGTCGACGATCTCCGACTCGTACTCCTCGCCCAGCTCCTTGCGGGTCTGCAGAGCCGCGTCGAGGTCGCGTCGCAGTTCGTCCTGGCGTGTGTCCATGGCGCTCAGCCTGGTGCAGCGCCGGGGCTCCAGTCCATCGGTTCGCGCCGGGATCGGGGCGGATCAGGGGGAAATCAGGGTCACCCGGAGGGGTGATCCGCACCGCCGGGGGGTCTCATCGGGCGTCCCGGCGTACGAGACGTCTTTGCCAGCGGCAGTCCGCTGCTGCACAGTCGTCGTCCGAACAGCTCGCACCCGGAGGTACCGCTGATGACCGCCACCGACGACACCGGCACGGTAGGCCCCTCCGCCCGACTCCTCCAGCTCTTCGAGGGCCACCGGCTCACCCCCACCCAGCGCCGGATCGCCCACTCGCTCGTCCGGCACGCCACCGAGGCGCCGTTCCTCTCCAGCGTCGAGGTCGCCGAACTGGCCGGCGTCAGCCAGCCCTCGGTCACCCGCTTCGCGGTGGCCCTCGGCTACGACGGCTACCCGGCGCTGCGCAAGCAGCTGCGCGAGCTGGGCGCGGGGGAGCCGAGCGCCCCGGAGACCCCGGACGACGTGGTGCGCAACGAGCACCAGCAGGCCGTCCTCGCCGAGATCGAGCACCTGCGGCTGCTCGCCGAGCTGCTCGCCGACCCCGAGCCGATCATCCGCGCGGCCCGGCTGCTCGCCGCCTCCCGCCCGCTGCCCGTCCTCGGCCTGCGGGCCGCCTCCGCGCAGGCCCGCGGCTTCGCCTACTTCGCGGCCAAGGTGCACCCGGACATCCGGCTGCTCGACGAGGGTGGCAGCATGCTCGCCGACCGCCTGGAACAGGCCGCCGCCGCCGGCGCCTCCGCGCTGCTCTGCTTCGCTCTGCCGCGCTACCCGCGCGAGCTGATGGACGCCCTGACGGTGGCCCGGGACTGCGGTCTGACGGTGCTGACCGTCGCCGACAGCGCCTTCGCGCCGGTCGCCAAGCTCTCCGACCTGATGCTGCCGGCCGCCGTCGGCACCGGCCTGGTCTTCGACACCGCGTGCGCGCCGATGATGCTCGGCCGGGTGCTGCTCCAGACGATGTGCGACGAACTCCCCGGCGCCGAGGCCCGGTTGGAGTCGATCGAGCAGTCCGCGACGGCTCGTGGGCTGTTTTTGGAGTAGGACCGTACCCGGGGCGGGAATCCTGTCAACAGGCCCCGGAGCAGGGCCGACCGGCAGGGGGAGCCTGTGATGCGCGTGATCCACGAGATGAAGTTCGTCGGCCGACTCGCCTCGGGCGCCGACGAATGGTCCTGCCCGGCCTGCGGACGCCGCGTCACTCTGCGGCGGCTGCCCGAACCCGAACTCGTCGTCCTCGACGCCGGTGACGAGAGCGCCGTCCACGTCGGCGTCATCGAGCCCGACGGCCGCGCCGCGGCGGCCGCCGACAAGTACGGCCTCGGCCCCGTCCAGGAGATCCCCCGCCCGCCGCGCCCGGCCGCAGAGGCCGCCCCGGCCGCGCCCGCGGACCCCGACGCCGACGACCGCCGCTGGCTCGCCGAGATCGGCATCGACTGGGACGGCGGCGCGGCGGCCTGACGCCGGGTCGGGTCGGCCGTCCGCCTCGCGCGCCCGCCGCGCAGGGCCGGGCGGCTCCCGCGACGATCCCGCGCGCGCCGGCCCATGCCTCGCCCGGACTCCGCGGCGGCCGTCCGGGGCGTACGGCGGGGGGCGTCGCCGTGCCCTCCACCCGGCGGCGCCTGGGCCGAGTGGCTGGTGTTCGCCCGACTCGGGGTAGCGCGGCGGGGTTGTCGCGATGCCGGCTGATCGGATGCGCTCAGGTCTGGCCGGAGACTGAATGATTGGATATATTCAGCCAAGTCGAGCTTGAATGAATTCATCCGTAGGGAGCCGGGACATGGTGCAGCAGCAGGCGAGCGGGCCGCGCGAGGTGCGGGCGGCGCGCGGTACAGGGCTGACGGCGCAGGGGTGGCAGCAGGAGGCTGCCCTGCGGATGCTGATGAACAACCTCGACCCCGAGGTGGCCGAGCACCCGTCGAAGCTCGTCGTCTACGGCGGTACCGGCAAGGCGGCGCGGGACTGGCGCTCGTTCGACGCCATGGTGCGCACGCTGGAGACGCTGAAGCAGGACGAGACCATGCTGGTCCAGTCCGGGCGGCCGGTCGGCGTCATGCAGACGCACGAGTGGGCGCCGCGCGTGCTGATCGCCAACTCCAACCTGGTCGGCGACTGGGCGAACTGGGAGGAGTTCCGGCGGCTGGAGAGCCTCGGCCTCACCATGTACGGCCAGATGACCGCCGGATCGTGGATCTACATCGGCACCCAGGGCATCCTCCAGGGCACCTACGAGACCTTCGCCGCGGTCGCCAACAAGCGGTTCGACGGCACCCTGGCGGGGACGATCACCCTCACCGCCGGCCTCGGCGGCATGGGCGGCGCCCAGCCGCTGGCCGTGACGATGAACGGCGGCGTGGCGATCTGCGTCGACTGCGACCCGTCCCGGATCTCCCGCCGGATCGAGCACCGCTACCTGGACGTCGAGGCCAAGAACCTCGCGCACGCGCTGGAGCTGGCCACCGCCGCCCGCGACCGCCGCGAGCCGCTCTCCATCGGCCTGCTGGGCAACGCCGCCGAGGTGTTCCCGCAGCTGCTCTCGATGGACGCGCCGATCGACATCGTCACCGACCAGACCAGCGCCCACGACCCGCTGAGCTACCTGCCGGTCGGCGTCGCCTTCGACGACATGGCGACCTACGCGGCCGAGAAGCCCGCCGAGTTCACCCAGCGCTCGCGCGAGTCGATGGCCCGGCACGTCGAGGCGATGGTCGGCTTCATGGACGCCGGCGCCGAGGTGTTCGACTACGGCAACTCGATCCGCGGTGAGGCCCAGCTGGCCGGCTACGACCGCGCGTTCGCCTTCCCGGGCTTCGTCCCGGCCTACATCCGGCCGCTGTTCTGCGAGGGCAAGGGCCCGTTCCGCTGGGCGGCGCTCTCCGGCGACCCGCAGGACATCGCCAAGACCGACAAGGCCGTGCTCGACCTCTTCCCGGAGAACGAGTCGCTGCACCGCTGGATCAAGATGGCCCAGGAGAAGGTGCACTTCCAGGGCCTGCCGGCGCGGATCTGCTGGCTCGGCTACGGCGAGCGCGACAAGGCCGGCGAGCGGTTCAACGACATGGTCGCCTCCGGCGAGCTGTCCGCGCCGATCGTGATCGGCCGTGACCACCTGGACTGCGGCTCGGTCGCCTCCCCGTACCGGGAGACCGAGGCAATGCTGGACGGCTCCGACGCGATCGCCGACTGGCCGCTGCTCAACGCCATGGTCAACGTCGCCTCCGGCGCGTCCTGGGTCTCCATCCACCACGGCGGCGGCGTCGGCATCGGCCGCTCGATCCACGCGGGCCAGGTCACGGTGGCCGACGGCACCGCGCTGGCCGGCGAAAAGATCCGCCGGGTGCTCACCAACGACCCGGGCATGGGCGTGATCCGCCACGTCGACGCCGGCTACGACCGGGCCGACGAGGTCGCCGCCGAGCGCGGCGTCCGCGTCCCGATGAACGAGCACGGCCCGATGGGTGAGCTGTGACCTTCGAAGAGATGTGGGCGGAGCTACTCCCGGTGGGCCGCTCCGCCTCCTCCGGCGGCTACCGCCGCTTCGCCTGGAACTCCGCCGACGCCGAGTGCCGGTCCTGGTTCGAGGAGCAGGCCCGCGGCCGCGGGCTGACCTACGAGCTGGACCGCAACGGCAACCAGTGGGCCTGGCTGGGCGACCCGGCGGGCGAGGGCGCGATCGTCACCGGCTCGCACCTGGACTCCGTCCCCGACGGCGGCGCCTTCGACGGCCCGCTAGGGGTGGTCTCCTCCTTCGCCGCGCTGGACGAACTCCGCGGGCGGGGAGCCGAGTTCGACCGGCCGCTGGCCATCGTCAACTTCGGTGACGAGGAGGGCGCCCGGTTCGGCGTGGCCTGCATCGGCTCCCGGCTGAGCGCGGGCGTGCTCGGCCGCGACCAGGCGTACGAGCTGCGCGACGCCGACGGCGTCCGGCTGCCCGACGCGATGGAGAAGGCCGGCTACGACCCGGCCGGGATCGGCGCGGACGGCGATCGGCTGGCCCGGATCGGCGCCTTCGTCGAACTCCACGTCGAGCAGGGCCGCTACCTCGCCGAGGACCAGCCGGTCGGCGTGGCCGGCGCGATCTGGCCGCACGGCCGCTGGCGGTTCGACTTCCACGGGGAGGCGAACCACGCCGGCACCACCCGGATCGAGGACCGCCGCGACCCGATGCTCACCTACGCCAACACCGTGCTCGCGGCGCGGAAGAAGGCGCGGACGGCAGGGGCGCTGGCCACCTTCGGCAAGGTCGCGGTCGAGCCCAACGGCACCAACGCGATCGCCTCCCTGGTGCGCGGCTGGCTGGACTCCCGGGCCGCCGACGAGCAGACGCTCACCGCCCTGGTCGAGGAGATCGAGCGGGCGGCGTACGAGCGCGGCGACCGCGACGGCGTCCGGGTCGAACTGACCCGCGAGTCCTACACCCCGGTGGTGGAGTTCGACGGCCCGCTGCGCGACCGGCTCGCCCGGCGGCTCAACGCGGCGGGCGCCCCCGACGGCGTGCCCATCCTGCCCACCGGCGCGGGACACGACGCCGGAATCCTGGCATCGGCGATCCCGACCGCCATGCTGTTCGTACGTAACCCGAGCGGGGTCTCGCACTCCCCGGCCGAGCACGCGGAGACGGCCGACTGCCTGGCCGGCGTGACCGCCCTCGCCGACGTACTGGAGGACCTGGCGTGTCAGTAGGCCGTGCCGGAGGCGCGCACATGACGACTTACTGGGCGGAGCACGCCTGGCTGCCGCACGCCAACGGGCCGGTGGTCGAGCAGGACGTGCTGATCGCCACCGGCCCCGGCGGCCGGATCACCGCGGTGACGCCGGACAGCGGGCCCTGCCCGCCCGGCGCCGTCCGGCTGGCCGGGCTGCTGCTGCCCGGCCAGGCCAACGCGCACTCGCACGCCTTCCACCGGGCGCTGCGCGGCCACGTGCAGGTCGGCTCCGGCACCTTCTGGACCTGGCGCGACACCATGTACCGGTTCGCCGGGGCGCTCGACCCGGACAGCTACCTGGAGCTCGCCACCGCCGTCTACGCCGAGATGGCGCTGGCCGGGATCACCGCGGTGGGGGAGTTCCACTACCTGCACCACGCGCCCGGCGGGAGCCGCTACGACGATCCGAACGCGATGGGCGAGGCGCTGATCGAGGCCGCCGCCCGGGCCGGGATCCGGATCACCCTGCTGGACACCTGCTACCTGTCGGCCGGCTTCGGCGCCGAGCCGACCAGGCCGCAGCTCCGGTTCAGCGACGGCGACGCCGACGCCTGGGCCGAGCGGGTGGAGGCGCTCAAGCCGCGCGAGCACGCCCGGATCGGCGCCGCGATCCACTCGGTGCGGGCGGTACCGGCCGAGCAGCTCGGCACTGTCGCGCGGTGGACGGACGGCCGCCGGGCCCCGCTGCACGTCCACCTCTCCGAGCAGACCGCCGAGAACGACGCCTGCCTCACCGCGCACGGCGTCACCCCGACCAGGCTGCTCGCCGACCACGGCGCGCTCGGCCCGCGCACCTCGGCGGTGCACGCCACCCACCTCACCGACGAGGACGTCAAGCTCCTCAGCGACTCCTCGACCGCCATCTGCATGTGCCCCACCACCGAGCGGGACCTCGCCGACGGCATCGGTCCGGCCCGCCGGCTCGCCTCGGCGGGCTGCCCGATCACCCTGGGCAGTGACAGCCACGCCGTCATCGACCCGTTCGAGGAGGCCCGCGCGCTGGAGCTGGACGAGCGGCTGCGGACCAGGACCCGGGGCCACTGGACGGCCAACTCGCTGCTGCGGGCGGGCACCGAGGACGGACACGCCTCGCTCGGCTGGCCGGAGGCCGGGCGGATCGAGGCCGGCGCCCTGGCCGACTTCACCGTGATCGCCCTGGACTC
Organism: Kitasatospora sp. NPDC005748; assembly: GCF_040630735.1. Lineage (NCBI taxonomy): Bacteria > Bacillati > Actinomycetota > Actinomycetes > Kitasatosporales > Streptomycetaceae > Kitasatospora > Kitasatospora sp. NPDC005748. The sequence continues at coordinate 15,481 of NZ_JBEXYD010000008.1, read as the reverse complement.
GGTGCGCACCGCCGGGCCGCCGAGCCGGCTCGGCGCCGAGATCGCGGTGTTCGCCGCCTCGGCCGCCGACGTGCGGCACGTGGTGGTCGGCGGACGGCAGATCGTCCGGGACGGCGTCCACCAGCTGGTGCCCGACGTCCCGGCCGCGCTGCGGTCCTCGATCGCCGCGCTGAGCTGCTGAGTCCCCGTACCTCCCGGGGGCGGGCGGGGCCGACCCCGCCCGCCCCGGGTCCAGCCCCGAAAGGCCTGATGTGAGCACCCCGAGCAGCCCGCAGAGTCAGGGCATGCCGAGCACCCTGATCACCGGGATCGGCAGCCTGGTCACCAACGACCCCGCGTACGGGACCGGGCCGCTCGGCCTGCTCACCGACGCGGCCGTGGTGGTGGACGGCGGCACGGTCGCCTGGGTCGGGCCGGCGGCCGAGGCGCCCGCCGCGGACGAGCGGTTCGACGCGGCCGGGCGGGCGCTGCTGCCCGGCTTCGTCGACTCGCACGCCCACCTGGTGTTCGCCGGGGACCGCACCGCGGAGTTCAACGCCCGGATGTCCGGCCAGTCGTACACCGCGGGCGGGATCCGGACGACGGTGGCCGCCACCCGGGCCGCGAGCGACGCCGAACTCGACGCCAACCTGGCCCGGTTCGTGCGCGAGGCGCTGCGGCAGGGGACGACCGCGATCGAGTGCAAGTCCGGCTACGGGCTGACCGTCGTCGACGAGGCCCGGGCGCTGCGGATCGCCTCCTCGTACACCTCCGAGACCACCTACCTGGGCGCCCACGTGGTCGCCCCCGAGTACGCCGACGACCCGGCGGGCTACGTGGACCTGGTCACCGGCGACATGCTGGACGCCTGCGCGCCCTACGCCCGCTGGGTGGACGTCTTCTGCGAGAACGGCGCCTTCGACGGGGACCAGGCCCGGGCGATCCTGACCGCCGGGATCGAGCGCGGTCTCACCCCCCGGGTGCACGCCAACCAGCTCTCCTACGGCCCGGGCGTCCAGCTCGCCGTCGAGCTGGGGGCGGCCTCGGCCGACCACTGCACCCACCTCACCGACGAGGACGTGGCCGCGCTGGCCGGCTCGGAGACGGTGGCGACGCTGCTGCCGGGCGCGGAGTTCTCCACCCGCGCCGCCTACCCGGACGCGCGCCGGCTGCTCGCCGCGGGCGCCGTCGTCGCGCTCTCCACCGACTGCAACCCGGGCTCCAGCTTCACCAGTTCGATGGCGTTCTGCATCGCGGTCGCGGTCCGGGAGATGGGGATGACGCCGGACGAGGCGGTCTGGGCCGCCACCGCGGGCGGCGCCCGGGCGCTGCGGCGCACCGACGTCGGCGTGGTGACGGTCGGCGCCCGGGCCGACCTCCAGCTGCTGGAGGCGCCCTCGCACGTCCACCTCGCGTACCGGCCGGGCGTCCCGCTGACGGCGGCGGTCTGGCGGGCCGGGGTCCGCGAGGTCTGACCTTCACGGCTCCGGGGCCCGGGGGGCGACGGCGACCGCCGTCGCCCCCCGGGCCGTTACCGGCCCCGCGCGGCGAGGCCGCGGCGCAGGAAGTCCAGCTGGTGCAGCAGCAGGTTCTCCGCCACCGTCTCGTCGCTGGGGGAGTGGGTGGCCCCGCTGAGCGGCAGCAGCTCGTGCGGGCGGCCGGCGGCGAGCAGGGCGGCGGAGAGCCGCAGCGTGTGCGCGGGCAGCACGTTGTCGTCGGCCAGGCCGTGCACCAGCAGCAGCGGCCGGCGCAGGCCGGCGGCGTCGGGGATCAGCGAGCAGGCGTCGTAGCGCTCCGGGTGCTCGTCCGGGTGGCCGAGGAAGCGCTCCTTCCAGTGGGTGTCGTACAGCCGGTGGTCGGTGGGCGCGGCCCCGGCCACCGCGGCGTGGAAGACGTCCGGGCGGCGCAGCACGGCCAGGGCGGCCAGGAAGCCGCCGAAGGACCAGCCCCGGACGGCGACCCGGTCGAGGTCCAGCAGCCCCGGGCGGGCCAGTGCGGCCTCCCGCAGGGCCTCGACCTGGTCGTCCAGCACGGGCGTGGCGATGTCCGCGAACACGGCCTTCTCCCAGTGCGGGCCCCGGCCGGGAGTGCCGCGCCCGTCCACCACCAGGACGGCGAAGCCCTGGTCGGCGAACCACTGCGAGACCAGGTCGGGCCAGCCGCCGGCCGCGGTGGCCTTCTGCAGCGCGGGCCCGCCGTAGGGGTCGAGCAGGACGGGCAGCGGGCCGTCGCCGGGGCGGTGGCCGGTGGGCCGGAAGAGCGTGGCGCGAAGCTCGCGCGGGCCCAGCCGGAGCAGCTCGGGCCGGGCGGTGAGGACGGGGCGCTGCGCGTGCGAGCGCAGGTCGACGGCGGGGCGCCCGTTCCGGTGGACGGTGGTGTGCCCGCCGGGCGCACCGGGCGTCCGCGCGGTGTGGACGAGGGTGCCGTCGCTCCGTACGCCGGTGTGCGCGCCGGGCGCGGAGCTGAGCCGTACGGCGCCCTCGGCCGGGTCGTACGACCACAGGTGGGTTTCGGTCGGCTCGGTGGAGGCGGTGAAGAGGACCTGTTCGCCGTCGGTCCCGAGCACCGAGCGCAGTTGGAGACCGGGCGGGGTGACGGGCTCGCCGCCCACGGTGAGCCGGCGGGTGTCGCCGAGGTCCGCGGCGTCGACCAGGACCCCGGCGGCGGTGCGGACGGGCAGGCCGGGGACGAGTTCGACCCAGTGCTCGTCCCGCTGCTCGGCGAGCGTCCGGGTGGCGCCGTCGGCCGGATCCACGGCGAGGGTGCGGACGGTGCGCTGGTCCCGGCTCTGCACGGCGGCGAAGGGGCCGTGGGCGTCCCAGCCGGCGGCGGCCAGGTACTCGAACCCGGCGCGGTCCCAGCGGGCCTCGGTACGGCCGCCGTCGAGGTCCAGCAGCCAGAGCGAGACGTCGGCGTTGGTGGTGCCGGCCAGCGGGTAGCGCAGGACGCGCGGCGGCCGCGCCGGATCGGCCGGGTCGGCGAGGTGGAGGCGGGCGAGCGGGCCGTTGTCCACCCGGGCGGCCAGCAGCCGGGTGCCGTCCGGCGACCACCAGTACGCCCGGGTGCGGTGCATGGACTCGGCGGCGACGTGGTCGGGGACGCCGTACGCGACCTCGGCGTGCTCGGGCTCGGCCAGCGCGCGGTCCCCGGTGCCGTCCACCCCGATGACGCGCAGCGCCCCGTCGCCCACGTAGGCGATCCGGCGGCCGGTCGGGTCCGGGCGCGGGTCGTAGACGCCGGTGGCGGTCGGTATCCGGCGGACGCCGCCACCGACGGGGTCCGCCACCCAGAGCTCCCCGCCCAGGGCGAAGACGACCGTCCGGCCGGCCCGGTCGGCGGCGAAGGCGGTGATTCCGGTGGCGTGCACGCGGGAGCGCTCGCGGCGGATCCGCTCCGCCTCGGGGACGTCCCGGCCCTCGCCGCCCAGCCCGGCCGGATCGGCCAGCAGCCGCTCCTCGCCGCTGTCGGCGTCCAGCGCCCAGAGACAGCCGACCGGGTCGTCCCCGGCCCGGCTGCGCAGGAACAGCACCGTCCGACCGCCGTCGCAGACGACCGGATGGGCGGGCACCCCGAGGGAGAACCGACGGGTACGGGCGAGCTGACGGGGCAGCGATTCACTCGACATGCCCGACACCCTGACACGCCTCGGGGCGGTCACGCGTCCGAAAAAGGGGCCGGTACGGATCTTCCGATCCGTACCGGCCCCTCGTGCCGGGGCGTGCCCGGCGGTGCTTCGGGGTGCGTCAGTGGACGTTGCCCATCAGCTTCACGACCTTCTTGCGGTACATCGCCAGACCGATGCCCGCGACGATCGCCATCGCACCCTGGACCGCGAAGTACCAGGTGCTGCCGACCACGCTGTCGCCGAGGACGAGCTGGAAGATGGCCGCGACGCAGTCACCGGCGGTGACGGCGAGGAACCAGACGCCCATCATCTGGCTGGCGTACTTCGCCGGGGCCAGCTTGGTGGTGACGGACAGGCCCACGGGGGAGAGCGTCAGCTCACCGACGGTCTGGATCAGGTACACCATGGCCAGCCAGAGCGGGGTGACCTTGGTGCCGCCCGCGGCAGCCGCCATGGCCAGCATCATGACGAGGAAGGAGGCGCCGATCATCAGCAGACCGAACGCGAACTTCATGGTGGTGCTGGGGTTCTTGGCCTTGCGGGACAGGGCCACCCAGAGCCAGGCGAAGACCGGGGCCAGCGCCATGATGTACAGCGGGTTCAGCGACTGGAACCAGGTCGACGGGAAGTCGAAGCCGAACAGCGTGGACGAGGTGTTCTCGTCCGCGAAGATGCTCAGAGTCGAGCCCGACTGGTCGTAGATCATCCAGAACACGGCGGCGGCCACGAAGAACCAGATGTAACCGCTCATCTTGGACTGCTCGCCCGCGTCGAGGTCCTTGTCGCGCTTCACCTTGGCGAAGACGAACACGGGAAGCGCGATGCCGGCGATGGAGAGCGGCCAGATCGCCCAGTTGATCGTGAAGTGGCCGGTCAGCGCGACGACCGCGTAGAACACGGTGGCCAGCGCCAGCCAGAAGCCGGCCTTCCTGAAGATCACGCGCTTCTCGGCTGCCGAGATCGGCGAGGTCACCACGTCGCTCTTGGCGCTCAGGTGGCGGCTGCCCAGCATGAACTGGATCAGGCCGATCGCCATGCCGACACCGGCGAGGGCGAAACCGAGGTGCCAGTTGACGCTCTGGCCGATGGTGCCGATCACCAGCGGCGCCGCGAAGGCACCGAGGTTGATGCCCATGTAGAAGATGGTGAAGCCACCGTCACGGCGCGGGTCGTTCGGACCGTCGTACAGGTGGCCGACCATCGTCGAGATGTTGGCCTTCAGCAGGCCGGAGCCGAGCGCGATGAACGCCAGGCCGACGAAGAACGACACGCTCGCCGGAACGGCCAGCAGGAAGTGGCCGATCATGATGATCGAGCCGCCCACCGCGACGGTCTTGCGGGCACCGAGGAATCGGTCGGCGATCCAGCCGCCCGGCAGGGCCAGCAGGTAGACCATGGCCGTGTACACGCTGTAGACCGCGCTGGCCACGGCCATCTTCATGCCGAGACCGCCCTCCGTGATGGAGGCGGTCATGTAAAGGACCAGCAGGGCGCGCATGCCGTAGTAGCTGAAGCGCTCCCACATCTCACTCATGAAGAGAGTGGCGAGTCCACGGGGGTGCCCGAGGAAGGTCTTGCCGCTGGGAGAGGCCGACTGAACGCCGGACTCCAGGGTCGTAGACGCCATGTGTAGTGGTTCCTTGCTGACAGCGTCCGCCTAGGGGGGTACGGCGGACGTGGACCAAACCACTGTACGTGGCCAGATTTGGCGTTATCAGCTGACAAAACACGCCAATTAGGTATGGCGATGGCAAAGTCTGCGATCAATCTGATCGATAGATCCATGGTAGGGCTGGACATGTTCCTTCGGATGCAAGACCCAGCCGTGGAATCTTCGCCGAACAGGCGGTTGGGGCATGTCCGTTGAGCGGTGATCGCGCTCCGTATAACGATCACGCTCTGTGAACTACCTCACAGCGCAGGCCCCCTATCCCCGGCGGACTACCATCACCACATGACCTGTGTGCTGCTCGCCGAGGACGATCCGGCGATCTCCGAACCGCTCGCCCGGGCCCTGCGACGCGAGGGCTATGAGGTGCTCGTCCGCGAGGACGGTCCGGCCGCACTGGCCGCCGGGCTCACCGAGGAGGTCGACCTCGTCGTCCTCGACCTCGGTCTTCCCGAGATGGACGGCCTGGAGGTCTGCCGCCGCCTGCGGGCCGACGGCAAGAGCTGCCCCGTCCTCGTCCTCACCGCCCGTGCGGACGAGGTGGACACCGTGGTCGGCCTGGACGCCGGTGCCGACGACTACGTCACCAAGCCCTTCCGCCTCGCCGAACTGCTCGCCCGCGTCCGGGCCCTGCTCCGGCGCGGCAACGTGGACCAGCTCACCACCGGCGCGCACGGGGTGAAGATCGACATCGAGTCCCACCGCGCCTGGCTCGGCGAGGAGGAGCTGACGCTCTCCGCCAAGGAGTTCGAGCTGCTGCGGGTGCTGGTTCGGGACGCCGGGCGGGTGGTCACCCGGGAGGAGATCATGCGCCAGGTCTGGGACACCACCTGGTGGACCTCCACCAAGACGCTGGACATGCACATCTCCTGGCTGCGCAAGAAGCTCGGCGACGACGCGGCCAACCCCCGCTACATCGCCACCGTGCGCGGAGTGGGCTTCCGCTTCGAGAAGAACTAGCCCCTGTAAGAAGAACTGGCCCCCGTAAGGGGAACGAACCACCACGGGGAGCGGCAGCGTGAAGCGCCGGATGATCAACTCGCTGCTGGGCGTCGTCCTGGTGGTGGTCGCGGTGTTCTGCGTCCCGCTCGCCCTGGTCGAGAAGCGCACCATCGTGAACTCGGCGCAGGACCGGGTGGACGCGGCCGCCGTCCGGGTGCTCGCGCTGGTGGAGAACCGGCTCTCCGCGGGCGAGCCGGTCACCGGCGACAAGTTCGCCAACCAGGTCACCGACGGCCAGTACGTCGAGGTGGACATCCCCGGCAAGTCCGTCGTCTCCAGCGGCGAGCGGCCGGCCGGGACCCATCTGCTGAAGTCCGTCGAGCAGGGCGCCAGCGGGGAGACCGTCACCGTCGAGCAGTCCCGGGCCGGCGTCGACCACGAGATCGCCAACATGCTGCTGCTGCTCGGCGTGGTGGCACTGCTCGCCGTCCAGGCGGCCGTCGCCCTGGCCGTCTGGCAGGCCAAGCGGCTGGCCCGGCCGCTCACCGACCTCGCCGAGACGGCCGAGCGGCTCGGCTCCGGCGACCCGCGCCCGCGCGACCGCCGCTACGGCGTGCCCGAGCTGGACCGGGTCGCCGAGGTGCTGGACGTCAGCGCCGAGCGGATCGCCCGGATGCTCACCGCCGAACGGCGGCTCGCCGCCGACGCCTCGCACCAGCTGCGCACCCCGCTCACCGCGCTCTCCATGCGGCTGGAGGAGATCACCGCGGTCGCCGAGGATCCGGAGACCGTCAAGGAGGAGGCGACCATCGCCCTCCAGCAGGTCGAGCGGCTCACCGACGTCGTCCAGCGGCTGCTCACCACCCAGCGGGACCCGCGCAGCCCCACCGCCGTCGCCTTCGACCTGGACGACGTGGTCAAGCAGCAGGTGGAGGAGTGGGGCCCGTCGCTGCGCGGCACCGGCCGGGTGCTCCAGGTGGAGGGCCTGCACGGGGTCACCGCCGTCGGCACCCCCGGCACGGTGGCCCAGGTGCTGGCCACCCTGATCGAGAACTCGCTGATGCACGGCGCCGGGCTGATCACCCTGCGGGTGCGGCCGTCGGGGACGTCGGTGGTGGTCGAGGTGCAGGACCAGGGCGCCGGGGTGCCGCCGGAGCTGGGCAACCGGGTCTTCGAACGGGCGGTCAGCGGGCGCAACTCGACGGGGATCGGCCTGGCGGTGGCCCGCGACCTCGCGGAGGCGGACGGCGGCCGGCTCGAACTGCTCTCGCTGAAGCCGCCGGTGTTCGCCATCTTCCTGGGCCGCAGCCAGCGCGAGGCCTGAGCGGCAGGTCTTCGCGCGGCGCTCCCGGTCCGGCCCGTGCGGTGCCCTCAGAACCGGGTGTCGCGGACCACGTCCAGGTCGGTGAAGGTCGGCGGCTCGTCGCAGAGCGCGACCATCTCCCGGAAGATCCGGTCGGTCTCGGGCAGCGCGGAGTTCTTCATCGCGTCCTCGTAGGAGGCGAACTCGACGATCTCCACCAGGTGCCGCGGGTCCGCGCGGTCGGCGCCGACCATCGCGTGTCCGACCGTCCGCCGGCCCTCGGTCTGTTCGGCCCAGCTGTCCATCAGCCGGTTGAGGTCGTCCACCTTGTCGGTCTTGCAGTCGATGATCTGGACGAACGCCATGGCGAGCCTCCTGTGATCCCCCGGGCCTCGATCGTTCGCCGGCCGTGCTCGCCCTCGGTCACCACTGTCCTCCCGCCCGAGCGGGCGGGGCAAGGGGGTGGGCCTATTCGGCCTTGGCGTACCGGATCTCCTCGGCGGCGAGCACCAGCTCGGCCTGCGCGACGACCTCGGCCGCCGGGGCGGGCTCGGCGCCGGTCTCCGGGACGGCCGTGAAGACCCACGTCCGGTAGGAGACGAAGCGGAACACCGTGGCCACCGCGAGGCCGGCCACCTTGGCGGCCAGCTGCTCGAAGTGCGAGTCCAGGCCGAGCACGTAGACCGAGAAGCCCAGCACCCCGGTCTCGATCAGCATCCCGGCGCCGCTGAACAGCAGGAACAGCGTGATCTCGCGCTTGCGCGAGGCGGCGTCGCGGTCCCGGTACAGCCAGTAGCGGTAGCCGAGGTAGTTGGTCGCGATGGCCACCAGGGTGGCGGCGATGTTGGACCGTAGCGAGGCCAGGTGGAACCCGTTGATGCAGATCCAGAAGACGGCGAAGTTGACCACCACACCGCTCAGGCCGACGATGCCGAACTTCACCACCTCGCCCGACAGACCGCGCAGTCTCTGCGTCAGCGGGGGGTTCGACGCTGCGGTCGTCGCCATACCGGGCTGCCTCCATGTGCTGCGGACGAGGGGGCCCGGAGCGGATGCGCGGCTGGCCCCTTGAGCCCTGCGTGCACGCACATGATCGGACCACGCGTACCAGGACCTAGCGGTCCAGGCTACCCGGTTCCGCCGATCGGCTCAGCCCCCCGGGCTCCTCGCTCCCTGGGACGGTGCCCGCCGGCCGTGCGGTTCCATGGCGGTTCCATGGCCCCCGACCGGCCCGGATATCCTGGCGGGGTGACTTCCCCGGGCAATGCGAATTTTCCAGTAGTGGGCATGATCGGCGGCGGGCAGCTGGCCCGGATGGCACACCAGGCGGGCATCCCGCTCGGGGTCCGGTTCAAACTCCTCGCCGACACGCCCCAGGACTCCGCCGCGCAGGTGGTCTCCGACACCGTCCTCGGCGACTACCGCGACCTCGACACGCTGCGCCGCTTCGCGGCCGGCTGCGATGTGATCACCTTCGACCACGAGCACGTGCCGACCGAGCACCTGCGGGCCCTGCAGGCCGACGGCGTGGCCGTCCGGCCCGGCCCGGAGGCGCTGGTCAACGCCCAGGACAAGGGCGTGATGCGGGCCAGGCTCGACTCCATCGGGGTGCCCTGCCCCCGGCACCGGATCGTCTCCGGCCCGGCCGACGTGACGGCCTTCGCCGAGGAGGGCGCCGGCTACCCGGTCGTCCTCAAGACCGTCCGCGGCGGCTACGACGGCAAGGGCGTCTGGGTCGTCGACGACGAGGAGCAGGCGCACGCGCCGTTCCTGGCCGGCGTCCCCGTGCTGGCCGAGGAGAAGGTGGACTTCGTCCGCGAGCTGGCCGCCAACGTGGTCCGCTCGCCCAGCGGCCAGGCCGTCGCCTACCCGGTGGTGGAGAGCGTCCAGGAGAACGGCGTCTGCGCCGAGGTGACCGCCCCGGCGCCGGACCTCGACCCGGCGCTGTCCGACGAGGCCCAGCAGCTGGCCCTGCGGATCGCCGGCGAGCTGGACATCACCGGCCACCTGGCGGTCGAGCTGTTCCAGACCCGGGACGGCCGGATCCTGGTCAACGAGCTGGCCATGCGCCCGCACAACTCCGGGCACTGGTCCCAGGACGGCGCCGTCACCTCGCAGTTCGAGAACCACCTGCGGGCCGTGCTCGACCTGCCGCTCGGCGACCCCCGGCCGCGCGCCAAGTGGACCGTCATGGTCAACGTGCTCGGCGGCGACTACCCGGACATGTACCACGCCTTCCTGCACTGCATGGCCCGTGACCCCGGCCTGCGGATCCACATGTACGGGAAGGACGTGAAGCCCGGCCGCAAGGTCGGTCACGTCAACGTCTTCGGGGACGACCTCGACGACGTCCGCGAGCGCGCCCGTCACGCGGCCGCCTACCTGCGAGGAACGATCACCGAATGACCTCCTCTTCCCACGGCCCCCTGGTCGGCATCGTGATGGGCTCGGACTCCGACTGGCCGGTCATGGAGGCCGCGGCCCAGGCCCTCGACGAGTTCGAGATCCCCTACGAGGTGGACGTCGTCTCCGCGCACCGGATGCCGCGCGAGATGGTCGCGTACGGCGAGGAGGCCCACCGGCGCGGCCTGAAGGCGATCATCGCGGGCGCCGGCGGCGCCGCCCACCTGCCGGGCATGCTCGCCTCGGTCACCCCGCTGCCGGTCATCGGCGTCCCGGTGCCGCTGCGCTACCTGGACGGCATGGACAGCCTGCTGTCGATCGTCCAGATGCCGGCCGGGGTGCCGGTGGCCACCGTCTCGGTGGCGGGTGCGCGCAACGCGGGCCTGCTGGCGGTGCGGATGCTGGCCGCGTTCGACCCGGAGCTGACCGAGAAGATGACCGACTTCCAGGCCGAGCTGAACAGCCAGGCCACCGAGAAGGGGAAGAAGCTGCGGGCCAAGGTGGCGGGTTCCGCCTCCTTCGGCTTTGGAAAGTAGTCATATCGGATACAACAGCTCGTATGACCTCTGAGCTGTTGGACTCCGCTGAGCAGCCCGACCCGGCCGCCCTGCTGGACCGTGCCCGCGCCCTCCTCCGCGACACCCCCGTGGTGGACGGCCACAACGACCTCCCCTGGGCGATGCGCGAGCAGGTCGGCTACGACCTCGACACGCTCGACCTGGCCGCCGACCAGAGTTCACGGCTGCACACCGACCTCGCCCGCCTCGCCGCGGGCGGGGTCGGCGCGCAGTTCTGGTCCGTCTACGTCCCCTCGCGGCTGGCCGGCGACCACGCCGTCAGCGCCACCCTGGAGCAGATCGACTTCGTCCGGGCCCTGGCCGCGCGCTTCCCCGACCGGCTCCGCCTCGCGTTCACCGCCGAGGACATGGAGGCCGCCCGCGCCGACGGCCGGATCGCCTCCCTGATGGGCGCCGAGGGCGGCCACTCCATCGACTCCTCGCTGGCCACCCTGCGCGCCCTGTACGAGCTCGGCGTCCGGTACCTGACGCTCACCCACAACGACAACACCCCGTGGGCCGACTCGGCGACCGACAAGCCGGCGGCCGGGGGCCTGACCCGGTTCGGCGAGGAGGTCGTCCGGGAGATGAACCGGCTCGGCATGCTGGTCGACCTCTCGCACGTCTCCGCCGACACCATGCGCGACGCGCTGCGGGTCAGCGAGGCGCCGGTGCTCTTCTCGCACTCCTCGGCGCGCGCCGTCTGCGACCACCCGCGCAACGTCCCGGACGACGTGCTCGGCCGGCTGGCGGCCAACGGCGGCGTGGCGATGGCCACCTTCGTCCCGAAGTTCATCCTGCCCGCCGCCATCGAGTGGACCGCCGCCGCGGACGAGAACATGCGCGCCCACGGCTTCGACCACCTCGACACCACCCCGGCCGGGATGGCCTGCCAGCGGGCCTTCGAGCAGGCCACCCCGCGCCCGGTCGCCACCCCGGCCACCGTCGCCGACCACCTCGACCACATGCGCGAGGTGGCCGGCATCGACCACATCGGCATCGGCGGCGACTTCGACGGCACGGCGTTCCTCCCGGCCGGGCTGGACGACGTGGCCGGCTACCCCAACCTGATCGCCGAACTGCTCGGCCGGGGCTGGTCGCCGACCGACCTCGGGAAGCTCACCTGGCACAACGCGGTACGCGTGCTGCGCGACGCCGAGGCCGTCGCGCGTGAGCTGCGGACCACCCGCCGCCCGTCCATCGCCACCCTCGCGCAGCTCGACGGCCTCGACGGCTGAGCACGACGTCGACGGCTGAGCACGACGTCCACGGCCTCGACGGCTGAGCACCAGCACGGACGGCCGTTCCCGGCCCGGTCCGCCCGGGAATGGCCGGACGGACCGGGGTGCTGCCAGTGGTTGAGTCCGCGGCTGCGAGGAGGCAGGGCATGTACGGCGACCCGGAGACGGTCCGCAAGATCCTTACCGAGCTGGGCGACACCTGGGCCGTGGTCGGCCTGTCGTCCAACCGCCGGCGCGCCGCGTACGGCGTCGCCGAGGTGCTGCAGCGCTTCGGGAAGCGGATCGTGCCCGTGCACCCGAAGGCCGAGACCGTTCACGGGGAGCAGGGGTACGCCTCGCTGGCGGACATCCCGTTCGAGGTCGACGTGGTCGACACCTTCGTCCGGTCCGACCTCGCCGGCGCGGTGGCCGACGAAGCCGTGGCCATCGGTGCCAAGGGCGTCTGGTTCCAGCTCGACGTGGTGGACGAGGCCGCCTACGAGCGGGCCCGCGCGGCCGGTCTCGCGATGGTGATGGACAAGTGCCCCGCCATCGAGATCCCCCGGCTCGGGCTCGGCGGGCGGTTCGGTTAGCACGCACGAGGCCCGCCGGTCGTCGGAACGACCGGCGGGCCTCGGCGCGTGCCGCGTCAGCTCGGGCGGCCCAGCGCCCGGTACGTCCAGCCGGCCGCGCGCCAGGCGTCGGCGTCCAGGGCGTTGCGGCCGTCCAGCAGGCGGCGCTCGGCGACCACCGTGCCCAGCTCGGCCGGGTCGAGGTCGCGGAACTCCTGCCACTCGGTGAGGTGCAGGACCACGTGCGCGCCCTCGGCGGCCTCCAGCGGGGACTGCGCGTAGGCCAGTCCCGGGAACATCTTGCGGGCGTTGTCCATCGCCTTCGGGTCGTACACCGTGACCTGCGCGCCCTGGAGCTGGATCTGGGCGGCGACGTTGAGCGCGGGGGAGTCCCGGATGTCGTCGGAGTTGGGCTTGAAGGCGGCGCCGAGGACGGCGACCCGGCGGCCGAGGAAGCCGCCGCCGCACTGCTCGCGGGCCAGCTCGACCATCCGGGAGCGGCGCCGCATGTTGATCGAGTCGACCTCGCGCAGGAAGGCCAGCGCCTGGTCGGCGCCCAGCTCCCCGGCCCGGGCCATGAACGCGCGGATGTCCTTGGGCAGGCAGCCGCCGCCGAAGCCCAGGCCCGCGTTGAGGAACTTGCGGCCGATCCGGTCGTCGTGGCCGAGCGCGGTGGAGAGCAGGGTGACGTCGGCGCCGGCCGCCTCGCAGACCTCGGCCATCGCGTTGATGAACGAGATCTTGGTGGCCAGGAAGGAGTTGGCGGCGGCCTTGACCAGCTCGGCGGTGGCGAAGTCGGTGACCACGAACGGCACGCCGGCCGCGATCGGCTCGGCGTACACCTCGCGCAGCAGCCGCTCGGCGCGCTCGCTGCGGGCGCCGACCACGATCCGGTCCGGCCGCAGGGTGTCCTGGACGGCGAAGCCCTCGCGCAGGAACTCCGGGTTCCAGGCGAGCTCGGCGTCCTCGCCGACCGGCGCCAGCGCGGCCAGCCGCTCGGCCAGCCGGTTCGCGGAGCCGACCGGCACGGTGGACTTGCCGACCACCAGCACCGGCCGGGTCAGGTGCGGGGCCAGCTCGTCGATCGCGGCGTCCACGTAGGACATGTCGGCGGCGAACTCGCCCTTGCGCTGCGGGGTGTTGACGCAGACGAAGTGCACGTCGCCGAACTCCGCGGCCTCCTGGGCGGAGGTGGTGAAGCGCAGCCGGCCGGTCGAACCCTCGTGGCCCGCCACGTGCTTGAGCAGCAGCTCGGACAGGCCCGGCTCGTACATCGGCACCCGGCCGGCGGTCAGCGTGGCGATCTTCTCGGGGTCGATGTCCAGACCCAGCACCTCGAAGCCGAACTCCGCCATGGCGGCGGCGTGGGTGGCACCGAGATAGCCGGTGCCGATCACGGAGATGCGGAGGGTCACGGGTTCCCCTTTGCGGAATCTCGACCTTGCCTGCCGTGGGACGGGCAGGACGTGCGAGCACCGATGCTATCCGCCCGTCCGGACCCGGCCCAGGCCGTCCCGCCTGCGCCGATGTTTCGGGCACCCGGGCGCTGCCGCCGGGCGCCGGGTGTGCGCCGGGCGCGATCCGGCGGAACCCCCACACGGGTGCTGTGACCGGCGGCACAATGCGCGCATGGATCCGAAGCCCGAGAGCACGGACACACCGGACACACCCCACGCCGAAGAACCGCCGCGCCCGCCCCACGCCGCAGAACCGCCCCACGCCGACGAGGCGCCCCCCACCGAAGAACCGCCGCGTCCCGACGGGTCCGGCGGGCGGGCGGAGGGGCTCAGCCTCTTCGAGCCGCGCGCCGGCGGCGCGGAGGCCGCCGGGCCGGGCCGGGGCCCCGAGCCGCCGGCCCGCCGCCGTCGCACCCGCCGCGTCCTGCTGTGGACGCTCTCCGCGCTGCTGGTGCTGGTCCTCGGTACGGGCGGCGCGCTCTTCTGGGCGGCCGAGCACTACGCCTCCTCGGTCACCCGGATCCCGGACGCCTTCCCGACCGCGCCGGAGTCCGCCCAGCCGAGGCCCGTCCCGGCGAGCGGCCTCAACCTGCTGCTGGTCGGCCTGGACGCCCGCTCCGACGTGCCGACCACCGGCAGCGTGGCGAAGGCCCCGGTCTGGCAGGAGGGCGCGGCCCGCAGTGACACCATGATGCTGCTGCACCTGTCCGAGGACGGCCGCAGCGCCTCGCTGGTCTCGCTGGCCCGCGACACCTGGGTGGACGTCCCCGGGCACGGCAAGGCCAAGCTGAACGCCGCGTACTCCTGGGGAGGCCCGGCCCTGATGACCGAGACCGTGCAGAACCTCACCGGCATCCGGATCGACCACCTCGCCGTGGTCGACTGGAACGGCTTCCGCGCCCTCACCGACGCCGTCGGTGGCGTGGACATCACCATTGCGCGCACCATCGAGGCGGCCGGCGAGGCCCGCGCCTGGGAGGCCGGGACCCATCACATGGACGGCGCCCAGGCGCTGCTGTACGTCCGTGAGCGCTACGGCCTGCCCGGTGGGGACCTCGACCGCACGAAGCGGCAGCAGAACTTCCTGCGCGCGCTGATGCTCCGGGTCATGGACTCCGGCACGCTGGCCAGTCCGTCCCGCCTCGGCGGCCTGCTGCAGTCGGTCGGCGAGGTGGTCAGCGTGGACGACCGGCTCTCCAACACCGACCTCTTCCAGCTCGCCTGGGGCCTGCGCTCGCTGCGCGCCGACGATGTCCGCTTCATGAACGCGCCGTTCGGCGGCTTCGACACCCGCGACGGCCAGAGCGTCGTGCTGCTGGACGAGCGTCCGGCGGCGCAGCTCTGGGAGGCGATGCGCAACGACCGGATGCCGGAGTACTTCCAGGAGCACCGGGCCGGCGACACCCTCGGGTCCGACGTCGACTGAACCTAGGCAGCCGCAGGTCGGAGCCCTAGGATCTACTTAACGGTAACTAACAACTGAGCGGCGAGGCAGGCATCATGGCGGGCAGCGCAGGGTCGGCGGACTTCGATCTCTTCCGGATCTCCGAGGAGCACGAGATGCTGCGTGAGGCGGTGCGTTCGCTGGCCGAGGCGAAGATCGCTCCGTTCGCGGCGGAGGTGGACGAGGAGGGTCGGTTCCCGCAGGAGGCGTTGGACGCGTTGCGGGGCAACGACCTGCACGCGGTGCACGTGCCGGAGGAGTTCGGTGGTGCGGGGGCGGACGCGCTGGCGACGGTGATCGTGATCGAGGA